>NZ_JBFTJT010000004.1:0-310013 GCF_056395565.1 Paenarthrobacter sp. 10L412
GCCGAAGGAAAACGCCACAACCAGGCAATCATTGCCCTGGCACGACGCCGCTGTGACACCCTCTACGCAATGCTCCGCGACGGCGCCCTCTACCAACCCCCAACACCCGCCACCACTTGACGAAAAACATAGGGGCACTCTCACATCCCGTTGACACCCTTTTGAAACCTCGGAGTGGTAGTTTGATCTCTGCTTGAGCCAGACACCGCACCCAATCGGAGGACATTTCCATGCTTAAGGGTTTCAAGGACTTCATACTTCGCGGCAACGTGATCGAACTGGCTATTGCCGTCGTCATCGGCAGTGCGTTCACGGCACTCGTCGCCGCTTTCACCACCAACATCATCAACCCCGTCATCGCGGCTGCAGGCGGCGTGAACGCTGACGGCCTGGGCTTCCGGATCTGGCAGGACAACCCCGCTACGTTCATCAACTTTGGTGCCGTGCTCACGGCATTGGTAACCTTCGTGATCACTGCCGGAGTGGTCTACTTCATCTTCGTAGCGCCCATGAACAAGATCAATTCACTGGTCAAGGATCGCCTCTCCACCGAGGAACCCGAAGAAGAACCGCTGCCGGCTGACACGGCCCTCCTGGCCGAAATCCGCGACCTTCTAAAGGAAGCTGCCGCCCAGCGCAGTACCGAGCGGGATTCGGACCTCGATTCGGATTCCATCCGCTAAGCCAAACTCCCTTAGGGCACGTCTTCCCAGTTACACAGCTGAGCCCGGCATTCTCCGTACGAGAACGCCGGGCTTTCGCATGTCCCGTCCAGATTGACGCGGGGAAACAGGAAGGATCGCGCACCAGATTAGTATTGGCTTCCATGCAACCGGAATGGAGTCCACGTATCGGCTGGGACGATCTGCCGGCGGGGTGTGCAAGCTGGCATCGAGCAGATTCTGGGAGACCGTGTTGCAGCAGTGTCCCGGCAACAGGGTGGCTTTTCGCCCGGCACCGCTGACAGAGTACGGACAACCTCGGGGCGCAGGGCGTTCATCAAAGCAGTGAGCCCGCAATTGAATGAGCATTCGCCTGACATCCACCGCAAGGAGGCGGCTGTCACCGGTGAGCTGGCTGAGGGGGTTCCTGCACCTCGGCTGATTGGCATTTACGACGACGGAGAATGGGTGGCCCTGGTCCTCAGCGATGTCGACGGCCGGCATCCGCACGTTCCGTGGCGGTCCGAAGAGCTGACGATTGTGCTCGATGCGCTGCTTCGATTGGCCGTGGCGCCTGTTCCTCCAGCCTTGGAGCAACTACCGACTCTGGAGCACGAACTGGCTGATGCCTTCAAGGGTTGGTCCCGCATCCGTGTTGATCTTCCACACGACTGTGAGCCATGGATCCTCAACAACCTCGAACGATTGGATCAGCTCGCACAATCTGGTCTTCGCGTTCTTGGCGGCAACACGCTGGTCCACACTGACATTCGCGCCGACAATATCCTGATCACACCCAACAACGAGGCCATTCTTGTGGACTGGCCGTGGGCTTGCGTCGGATCGGCCTGGATCGATGCTCTTACGACCCTTATCAACGTACGGGTGTTCGATCCTTTGTTTGACGTCGAATCCATCCTGAAATCGCATCAGGTCTTCGCCGGAGCCGCTGCATACAGCGTTGACTGCGCACTGGCTGGGTTCGGCGGTTATTTCCTGGATGCTGCCAGGCTGCCCCCACCCGCAGGTCTTCCCGGCCTGCGGAGTTTCCAGCGTGACCAGGGGCTAGCCGTAATTCAATGGCTCAGGGAAAGGCTCGCCACGGGAAGCCAAGAGAGCTAGCGGGATCGTGCCGCCTGCCGGAAAGGCATTCTCGGTCCGAGAACGCCGGGCCTTCACGTGTCCCCAGAACGTGACGCGGAGGCAACCGTCCCGAAACAGGCGCGGGGCAGCATGAAACCATGAAGCCCAAAATGAGCTCTCCCGTTACTGCGGATCTCCGGTGCGATGTCTGCGGACGGTTGCCCGAACCGCCCAAGGCCCGGCTCACCCTGGCCAACATCGCGGTGATGCTTCCCATTGAATTGCTGGTTCACGCGGCAGTTGTGGAAACCCATCTCCCCTATGTGGCCAAGGTGCTGCTGCTGACCGTGACTGCCACAGTGCTGGTTATCTGGGTGGCAGAACCATCGGCAGCGAAGGTCCTCCGGCGATGGTTGCATGCTCCGGCCCTCCGCCAGCGGCACAAGCTGCACGCGGCCCCGGCTTTGTGGCGTGCTCGTGTCATTCTGCGGGACCAGCCCGGTTCCCTGCAGAAAATCGCTCAGTCCCTGGCCAAGCTGGAGACGAATATCCTCAGCATCCACGTTCACCCGATGGACAGCCCGGGCCGCGAAGGCCCGGACCGCCAGGCTACAGAAGCCACGCAAATAGTGATGGATGAGTTCGTCCTCTCCGCCCCGGGCGAGGTCACAGAACATGAACTGCTGAAAGCACTCGACGACGGCGGCGGACGTGAGTCGCACGTGTGGCCTACCACGGCACTCGCCATGGCCGACGGCCAAACCAAGGCGCTGAGCCTCGCCACACGTATTGCGGGGAACCCGGATGAGCTCCCGCATGCGGTCGCCGAACTGCTCTCCGCCAAAGTAGTCCCCAACGATCCGGAGAAACTGGCACCCGAGGCGAGTGCCGGCGTCGGGCCTTCAACGGACATTCTCAAGATTCCAACTGCATGGCACGGGCCCCTGGTCTTCTCCCGTCCAGGCGAGCCGTTCACTCCAGCCGAGTCGGCCCGAGCACACAGGCTGGCTGAGCTGGCGGAGATTTTGGCATACAGCACAATTGACGCCCCGCCAACGGCATACCAGGGCTAATCAGCGCTCCTTCCCAGTCAGCACCTCGAAAGCCCGGAATTACCTAGGAAAGGCCGGGTTTTCGCACGTCCACGCAGGAGTAGCCGGGAAGGAGCGTACGCAGCCATCCCGCCCGGTCACATTCCGTTTTCAGATTAGGTATACCAAAACTCTTGACAGTGCCGCCCGTCACATCTAACTTAGATTTTGGGATCCCAAAACGGGATCCCAAATAGACCCGCTACCGGCTGCGGTCCCCGCCACCAAAAGGGCAGGGATCGCAACAGTTGCCGCCGGCACGGATCCAGCCGAAGCGATATCCACGCCCGGCTCATCCCCCCAAAGACATTCCACCCCTGTTGACTCCTCTGAAGGAGAAGCTGTGTCTCCCCAAAACACCCAACTGGCAACCCAGGAAAACCAGGAAAACGAGCCCAAAACCGGCAAGGACGGCGTGCAGCGACGCACAAACGTCCGCTGGAAGCTCTTCATCCTGCTCCTGGTCCTGGTCGCCGTGAATTACATCGACCGCGGTTCAATATCCGTTGCCCTCCCCATCATCCAGAAGGAATTCAACCTCCCGCCCGAGCTTGTGGGGCTCCTGTTGTCGGCGTTCTTCTGGACCTATGCCCTGATGCAAATCCCCGTGGGACTGTTGATCGACAAGTTTGGCCCACGCAAAGTGGTCACGGCGTCCTGCATTGGCTGGGGTGCCGCGACTGCCGCTTCGGGTTTCGCCGGCGGATTCCTCAGCATGTTCATCGCCCGCCTGGGCATCGGCGTGACGGAGGCGGGCGTCATGCCTGCCGGCGGCAAGCTCAACGCCATCTGGATGCATAAGAAGGAACGTGGCCGCGGCGCCACCATCCTCGACGCCGGAGCTCCCTTGGGCGCTGGCCTCGGCGGTATCCTCATCACCTGGCTGATCGCCTCCACGGGCAGCTGGCGGATGTCCTTCATCATCGCTGGCGCCCTCACGATTCTCATGGGCTTGGCGGTCTGGTGGTACATCCGCGATAACCCCCGCCAGCACAAGGGCGTCAACAATGCAGAAGCCGATTACATCGAGGCTTCCCACGCTGAGGACGACGCCGAGGCCGCCAAGGAAGGCGCACAGGGCAAGCGCGCCCTCCTGCCATACCTGAAGTTCCGTTCCTTCTGGGCAATGTGCTTCGGCTGGCTTGGCTTCAACGGCGTGTTCTACGGCCTGCTCACCTGGGGACCGCTTTACCTGGCTCAAGCCAAGGGCTTTGATCTGAAGACCATCGGCTGGTCCACGTTCGTGATCTTCGGCGCTGGGTTCGTCGGCGAAATCCTCGGTGGCATCATCGCGGACAAGTGGCGGGCATCCGGTGCCTCCGCCAACCGGGTCATGCGCACCCTGCTGGGTATCTCCAGCGTCGTAGTGGTGGGCGGCCTCGTAGGTGTCACGGTCGTCGCGGACCCCATCACCGCCGTCGTGCTTCTCTCGGTAGTCCTGTTCTTCCTGCGGTGGGTTGGCCTGTTCTGGTCCATCCCGTCCATCCTGGGCGGCCGCACGAATGCGGGCGTACTCGGCGGGGCCATGAACTTCAGCGGCAACATCGCCGGATTCGTCACCCCGATTGTGGTAGGCCTGATCGTCGGGGCCACGGGTTCCTACACCTGGGCGCTGCTGTACTTTGTTGGCTCCGCTGTGATCATGGGCATCTCCGTCCTGGTCTTGGATTACAACAAGCGACTCCCGGTCTAACTCGCCTGACCGGGCCCGGCCGGACGGTCCTGAACCGCCGGACGGCCGGAAGCCCGCTTGGTCGCCGGGCGCGCTGCCTCACACATCACGAAATGGAGCTGGAAATGCTAGCCGCAGAAGACACGAACATCACTGATCGCCCCCTCCGGGAGTCAGTGCGTGACACGCTCCGTTCCAGGATTTTTGAGGGGCACTATGCGCCCGGCACCAGGCTGGTGGAGCGCGACCTCGCCGCCGAATTCAACGTTTCCCGCTTGCCCATCCGCGAAGCACTCCGGATGCTGAGGCAGGAAGGACTTATCCGGGACCGCGCCGGCCGTGGTTCGGAAGTCAGCGGCCTGAGCCCCAAGGATGTGGAGGACCTCTTCGACGTCCGTCAATCCTTGGAAGTCCTCGCCTGCCGGCTTGCCGCCAAGCGGGCCACCACCGAGAACCTTAAACACCTCGCCGGCCTGCTGGATGAGGCCGATCGCTGCCTGGCCAAGGGCTCCATCCTGGAAGCACACCGCGCCAACAGCGATTTCCACGATGCCATCACGGCGATCGCCAACAACGATTTTCTCCGCTCCGCGCTGGAACCACTCCAGGGACGCATGCACTGGCTGTTCCGCCACGTCAGCGATCTCCCCGAACTCATCCAGGAACACCGCGACCTCTACGGTGCCATCGCCAGTGGCGACCCTGACCGCGCCGCTATCCAGTCGGCGTCGCACATCGGCAAGTACCGCGAGCAGTTCCCGGAGGATTCCAGCCACACCGAGCCCAAACTGCAACGGAAAAAACCATGAGACTCCTGGTCATCAACCCCAACATCAGCGACGACGTCACAGCCCTGATCGAGGCTGAGGCCGTGCGCTCGGCGGGGCCGGACACCGAATTGATTGTTCGGACAGCCGGGCACGGCGTCGAATATATCGAAACCCGCTTCGAGTCGCTTATCGCCGCCGGCGCGGTGGCTGAGCTGATCGCCGAATACGCGCACGACGGCGGCGCCGGCCTTGGGCGCGACGGCGCCAGCCTTACGCTCGAGGGCGGCCCGGCCGCTGTGGACGGCATCGTTGTGGCTGCTTTCGGTGATCCCGGAATGCCTGCGCTGAAGGAACTCGTTGACGTACCGGTCATCGGCATCACCGAGGCGGCACTGTGCGCTGCAGCATTGCAGGGCCACCGTTTCTCGATCATCGCCATTTCGGACCGGATCCAGGCCTGGTACCTGGACTGCGTGGAGCGCTTCGGTTTTGCCGGCCGTCTCGCTTCCATCCGCTCCATTAACCAAAGCCTGAACTCCATAGGGTCGGTGCAGGCAGATTTCAAGGAAACCCTGCTGGCACTCAGCCGACAGGCCGTCACTGAGGACGGCGCCGACGTCGTGATCCTTGCCGGTGCGCCGCTAGCCGGGCTTGCCCGGGAGCTCGAAGGTCAGATCCCCGTGCCCGTGGTGGACGGCATTTCCGCCGGGATCCGCATGACGGAGGCCGTGGTCGCGTTGAAGTCCGGCGTTCACCGAGGCGGCTCGTTCGCAGCGCCACCGGTCAAACGGCGGCAGGGTCTTTCGGAAAACCTCGACGCTGCCCTGACCGGTGCTCAGTCCGCGGCCCAGTCAGCAGCCCACTCCGCGCACCTCTCCTCCGCGCCGGTTCCGGCATCGCCCGCCCTCCCGTCCCGCTAAAAACTTCCAAGAACAAGGAGGACAACGATGTCCCACTTCCCCGATCTCGTCATCGCCAACGGCACCGTCGTCAACAGTTTCGGCAGGCAAGCCGCCCACGTCGTAGTCGACGGCGGACGCATCGTCCAGCTCGTTGACGCTGCCGAACCCATTCCCGCGGCCGCACGAACCATTGAAGCCCACGGCCAGTTGGTCATCCCCGGCGGCATCGACGGCCACTGCCATGTTGCCCAAGTGACGGGCCGATTCCGCACTTTGGATGACTACGGGACCACGTCCACGGCAGCACTCTGGGGCGGCACCACCACCATCATCGATTTCGGCATCCCCCGCGATGCACAGGAGACTCCGCTCGAAGCGGTCCTGAACAAGAAGCGCCTCGCCACAGAATCCCGCTGCGATGTTGCCCTGCACGGCGCTGTTGTCACGTGGGATGAGACGGTTCCGTGGCAGCTCGAGCAGCTTGCAGCCGAGGGCGTCAGGTCCGTGAAGATGTACACCACCAATCGCGGCTCAACCATGGCCGATGGTGACACCATCCTGAAGGTCATGCGAGAGATGGTGCGCCTGGATGGCCTCACGTACATCCATGCAGAGCACGATCCCATCATCACCGACTGCACTGAGCAGCACGCCTCGGACGGTCGCATCGGCATCGAGCACCTGCACCGCACGCGGCCCGAGCTTGCCGAAGAGATCTCGGTCAAGGAAACCCTGGCCATGGCTCAGTACACCGGAGCGCCCGTCTATTTTGTCCACCAGTCGACTCCGGGCTCCGTGGACCTCGTGGCCGAAGCCCGCGAGAGCGGCCAGGAGGCTTACTCCGAGACGTGCCCGCACTATCTGACTTTGGACGACACCGTTTATGGTTCCGCGTTCCCGGAATGGTACGCGTGCTGCCCGCCGATGCGCAGTGCCGAAACGGTGGCCGCTTTGAAGGCTCGGCTTGCTGCCGGTGCCATCCACGCCGTTTCCTCGGACCATTCCTGCTACGACCTCTCCCAAAAACGCGAGCGCACGGACGATGTCCGCTACATGCCGCACGGCCTCCCCGGCGTGGAAACCCGCATGCCCGTGACGTTCACGGCACTGGTTACGGAGTCGGGCGGCTCTGTGGAGGACTTCGTTGAGGTTTTCTCCGCAGGCCCCGCCAGGATCAATGCAGTCCCGCGAAAGGGCGCGATCATGGAAGGCTTCGATGCCGACATCGTGATCTTCGATCCCGCCGCACAGCAAACGGTCGACGGCGGTGCGTTGCACATGGGGACTGATTTCTCGCCTTTTGAGGGGAAGACGCTCAGCGGCTGGCCCGCAGTGGTGATCTCCGCGGGACGGGTGGTCCTTGATGAAGCAGGCTTCCACGATCCCGGGCCGGTGGGTCGCTTCGTGCCCCGCAACGGCTTCACGGAACACCGCGACGCCCTCTCCGTTCCCGTCATTCCTTCTGCCGAATCCCTTAGCGCTTAGGAGCAACCATGCCTTCAAACAACCACCCCATCCGCATCGGCATGATCGTGCCGTCCTCCAACACCTGCCTCGAGCCGCAGACCTACCGGATTCTTGGCGACCGCCAGGATGTAACCATCCATTCAACCCGCATCCCCGTCACCAGGATTGCCTTGGACGACTCCTCGGACAAGCAATTCGATTCCTCCGTGATGCGCGCCGCCGCCGAGTTGCTGGCCACAGCGAACGTGGACGTTATTGCATGGAACGGCACGTCCGGATCCTGGCTCGGCGCTTCCCACGACCACGCCTTGGTCCGTGAGATCACCGACGCCACAGGCATACCGGCCACCACGTCCACGCTCGCCTACTTGGAGGCCTTCTCGTCCTTTGGCACCGAGCGAATTGGTCTGTTCACGCCTTACACCGCAGACGTGAATGAGGCCGTGATCGCGTCCTATATCAAAGAAGGCATCAAGACGATCGATCACCGGCACCTTGATCTCACCGATAACGAATCCTTTGGCCGCGTTACTGATGAGGAAATGCTGCCGGGTTCATTGGAGCTGGCTGCAGCTCATCCCGATGCCTTGGTCTATTTGTGCACCAACCTCTATGGAGCCAACATCACAGCAGACGTAGAAGCCCGAACAGGCGTCCCGGTACTCGATTCCGTGGCAGTGACACTCTGGCATGCCCTCAAGCTTGCCGGAGCTCCGTTGCTGGACCCGAAATGGGGGCGGTTGCTGGCTGACGCCGTACACTAATCCTCGTTATCCTCATCGATGCGTTCGAGCAGCTTGCCGAGCGCATCCCGGATATCGTCATAGTCGTTCTGCGCCGCACGGCTCTCGGCAGAGATGACCGCACATCTGTGGATCTTCTTGAAGTCGCCGAAGGGGAATTTGTAGTGGCCCTTTTGGTCATCCGGGTGATCGTCGTCCACACCGAGATACCACTTGGAATACTCCGCCTGGCCGTGCTTCTCCAGGAACTTATTCTCGTCCTGGGTGGACGGGGCATGCTCGCTCCAGTCATCCCGGACGTCCTTGACGATCTTCCCGTCGCTGATCAGGTGCTTCGCGTTATCGAATGCTTTCTTGTTGAGTTTGACGGTCATGGCGCAACCTCGCTTAGATGTGGCGGTTCGGCATGGGTTGGGTAACTCGTACGGTTCAGCTTAGGACGACGGCGGATGGCCGGGAAGGGTGCGATACCGGGCACCCCGGCTTTGTGCTCAGGTGATGAGCCGTACCCGAAGCCCTGTTCCGGCTTCCTTCATGACAAGCCGACGGTTTGTTGCTCCCTCTTGTTTGAGCCAGAAAACGTCGCCGTCAGCGGTCACCGCTTCCACGAGGCCTTGGTCCACGATCTTGTTGCCGCGCCAGATTTGAACGTCCAGGCCAACGAGTGGCCTCCAATCTGTCACCCTCTTGCTTTGTGGTTTGTCGAAGCGGGAATCCGGCGTCGAATCGTTCATATCGTCTTGCAATCGATGACTCCTAGCCATGCATCTTTCCGCAGTCGCCTTTCTGGGCAGACTTCTGTTTAAAAGATGTGGCTTCAGCAGTCGGAACGTGACGCGAAATTTGGGCCCGAAATTAGAGGGCCGATCCTCCTAGAGCGCCTTTACTGCGCCCAACACCTTGGTCAATGAATCCTTTGCGTCGCCGAACAGCAACGTGGTCTGTGGCTCGTACAAAAGTTCGTTTTCGATGCCGGCGAATCCTGGACGCATGGACCGTTTGAGGAATACCACCTGCCGGGCGTCAGCTACTTCCAGGATGGGCATTCCGTAAATCGGCGAGCCGGAGGTGGTCTTGGCTGCAGGGTTCACTACGTCGTTGGCACCCACCACCAAAGCAACATCGGCCGTCTTGAACTCCGGGTTGATATCGCTCATTTCCTTCAGCGACTCGTACGGCACGTTTGCCTCGGCCAGGAGGACGTTCATGTGCCCGGGCATGCGTCCGGCCACAGGATGGATGGCGAAGTCCACCTCGGTCCCGCGCGCCTCCAAAGCCAAGGCCAACTCAGCGGCCGTGTGCTGGCCTTGCGCCACGGCCAAGCCGTACCCGGGAACGATAATCACCCGCTGGGCGTACCCGAGCAGCACTGCAACATCCTCCGGGCTGGAGGATCTGACCGGGCGCTCACTAACCGCAGTGGACCCAGCCGTGGAGCCACCCTTGAAGGCACCGAACATGATGCCCGCAACGCTGCGGCCCATTGCGGCGGCCATGGCCCGAGTGAGGATGGTGCCGGACGCCCCAACCAGGGTGCCGGCCACCACCAGGAGTACGTTGCCCAGCACCAATCCGGATGCGGCCACGGCCAATCCGGTGAAGGCGTTGAGCAGCGAGATGACGATGGGCACGTCGGCACCACCCACCGGGAGGACCAGCAGGATGCCGGTCACAAGACCAAGCATCAGCAGCGCAAGCGCGAGCAGCAGCGAACCGTTCAGTATCACCACAACCCCTGCGCCCACTGCCGCCAGCAACACTACGGCCATCAACACAGGCAGGCCCGGGAACGTTACTGGCCGGGTGGTCATCAGCCCTTGGAGTTTGGCAAACGTAACTCCAGAACCGGCGAAGGAAACGGCCCCGACGAGCAGCGTGAAAACAATGGCCAGGCGGACCCACGCATCACCCGTGTGCGAGAGCTCCAGCAAGGCCACGAGCGCGGCTGCGCCGCCACCCACACCATTGAACAGGGCCACGAGTTGGGGCATCTGCGTCATCTGAACGCGCCGTGCCACGGGTGCGGCCACCACCGATCCCAGAGCTATTGCCCCAACGATCCACGGAACGTTGTCCAGCTTCACCGAGACGAACACTGTGACGACAGCCAACAAGGCTCCGAACGCCCCAATGAGGTTTCCACGCCGTGCCGTCCGCGGTGAGTTCAGACCTTTAAGCGCCAGGATGAAACAGGCTGCGGCTGCGAGATAGAGGAGAGCTGTCCAGGTGGGATCCAGAAGAGTCACCGGCCGAGCTCCTTACCCGCATGATCCTCGGATGAAACAACTGGCGACGGCGGCCGTTGCCTCCCGCGGAACATCTCCAGCATGCGGTCGGTCACCACGAAGCCGCCCACAAGGTTGGCAGTGGCAAGGACAACAGCCAGCAGGGCAACCGCCAAAACCCACGGATCAGAGGCCTCGCCAGCGACGATGATCGCACCCACGAGGATGATCCCGTGGATCGCATTTGCCCCGGACATGAGCGGTGTGTGCAGGGTGCTGGAAACTTTGGAGACGACCTCGAAGCCCACGAAAACTGCCAGTACGGTGATCGTCAGCAGACTCATGCCATCCATCAATGCACTCCTTCACTGCCAGGGTTGGCCGCGGTGTGGGCACTGCCAAAGGGGCCGGTCTCACCCGCGAGCGCCGTGAGTGCCTCAGCCGTTGGCGCGTGCCGCACCTCGCCGTCGTGGGTGAGGCAGGTTCCCGCCACAACCTCGTCTTCAAAGTCCGGGGCGACAACTCCGTCCCGGGTCATCAATGCGATCAGGTTGGCCACGTTCTTGGCGAACAAGCGTGAGGCATCGCCGGGCATCGCGGACGCTGGGTCCTTGAGCCCCACCAAGGTCACTTCGCCTTGCCCATCAGCGGTGGGGATGTGGATGTCCTGCCCGGGGATGCTGCCTTCCACGTTTCCGCCTGACTCTGCCGCCAGATCTACTACGACCGATCCTGGGCGCATCCCCTGGACCATTTCGCGGCTCACCAGAAGTGGTGCCCGGCGTCCGGGGACGGCAGCAGTGGTGATGAGGACATCTGCCTGCGCTACGTGCGGGGTCAGGAGCGCACGCTGCAAGGCACCCCTGTCTGCGCTGAGCTCGCGCGCATATCCGCCTGAAGCTTCGGCTGTTTCAAGGTCCAGCTTGATGAAAGTCCCACCCATGGAAGCCACTTCGTCTGCCGAGGCCGGCCTGATGTCATTGGCTGAAACACGCGCGCCAAGCCTTTTGGCAGTGCCGATCGCCTGGAGTCCGGCCACGCCTGCCCCCAGCACCAGGACTCGCGCCGGCGGAATAGTTCCGGCCGCGGTCATGTACAGGGGGAAGAAGCGCGGCAGTCGCGTCGCGGCCTCAAGGACACAGCGGTAGCCAGCCACCAGGGCCTGTGAGGTCAGGGCGTCCATGGATTGGGCCCGCGAGATCCGGGGAACCAGTTCCAGCGCAAAGGAGGTGATGCCACCTGCGGCGAGCGCGCGGACGGTTGGCAACTCCGACGACGGCGACCCCAAACCGACGGTGACTGAACCCGGGCGGAGAGCTCCCGCCGTCGACGGTTCCATGGGACGCACGTGGCAGTAAACGTCTACGGATCCGAGATCCAAGGACTGCACAACAGAAGCGCCGGCCTGCCGGTAATCATCGTCGCTGTGTCCGGAGGCAAGCCCCGCTCCGGACTCGATCTCAACATCAAGGCCCAACCCGGTCAATTGCTTGACCGTTTCGGGCGTGGCTGCCACTCTGCGCTCGCCGTCGAGTGCCTCGCGCGCTATGCCTGCTTTCACCCGCCACCCCTCTTCGGGAACTCTCCGGAACCAGTTGGCATGAGTCTATGGCCGCAAGGGTCCGGACGGGAGTAGGGGGTGCGCTATGTGGACAAGTCCATTAGGGTCGGTGGAAGCTGGGGCAACCAGCGTCCACACCGTCGACGAGCCGGTTCCGGCCGTGCCGTCGGGAAGGAACGCCGCTATGGACACATTCAAAATCGGCTATTTCGTCGGAAGCCTCTCTAGTACCTCGATCAACCGGGTCCTCTCCAAGGCGCTCATCAGCGTGGCGCCTCCGGAACTGGAGTTCCATGAGATCGCCATCCGGGACCTCCCCTTGTACAGCTCCGACTATGACTCCGATTTCCCGCCCGCCGGCAGGGAATTGAAGGACGCGATCGCCGCATCGGACGGCATCCTGTTCGTCTCCCCCGAGTACAACCGTTCCATTCCAGGCGCATTGAAGAACGCCATCGACTGGGGATCACGACCGTGGGGAAGCAACTCCTTCGCACGGAAGCCGACCGGCATTATCGGCGCGTCGCCTGGTGGCATCGGAACCGCGGTGATGCAGTCCTCCATGCGCAGCGTCCTCAGCTTCCTCGACGCACCTCAGCTGAATGCGCCGGAGGCTTACATCCGCTTCGTCGCGGACGCGTACGACGACGACGGCTCGGTTAAGGACGAGGGCACGGCAGGGTTGCTGCGCCACTATATGGAGGAATACAGCGCGTTCGTCCAGCGTGTCCTGGCAGCCAACGCTCCGGGCCATATCGGCGATCCGGAACCGGATTCCGCCAAGCTAACGCGCTAGCCCCTCGGGTGGGGTCGCCCCTTGTCTAGGGGCGACACCCATCCCATTTTCTTTGTTAGTCAGTATGCTTACTACTATGAGGATTCGCGGACACGCCCTATCCCACAGGAGAAACGATGCTTCGTAGATTAGCCCTGACAACCCTGGCACTGACCCTCTTCACCGGGTCCATGTTGTCCATCGCGGCAGCAGCAAACGCAGCAAACCCGGCCGCCCTCCAAGGTCACGTAGCTGCCACCACCCCCACGCCGTCGGCCTCGCCCAGCAACCCGTCCGGCCCATCAACGGCGACACCCACAAACCCAGCTCCATCGTCCGGCGGGCAAACCACGTCCAACCCGGCAAGCAGCGGACCCGCGAACCCAGGGACCGGAGAGTCCCAACCCTAGGAACAAACCCGGACCGACGTCACGCCGTGGATCCTGGCAGCCGTTGCTGCGATCATCGTCATTGCGTTGATCATCTGGGCAGTTCGAGGACGCGGCCGGAATGAGGAAGTGCGGGACGAGGAACTCTAGACGACGCCAGGCGTGGCCGTCCGGCTGAGATCAAGTGCGGGAAGCAACTGCGGCCTGCCTCTGTTCCCACAGATACGTGATGAGAAAACAGAGAGTTGGCTGACATGACTGAGCTGCGTGATGGGCACCCTTCCGACCAAACGAGTGGGGAGCAGCCTTCGGACGTGAGGCACGAGACTTTCAGTATCACGCGCGACTTCGATGCGAACCGGGCGGACCTCTTCGCCGTGTTCGCGGATGATCGGTTGCGCCGGCAATGGTTTCGGATGCCAGGAACGGGGTCCGTCTATGATCACGACTTCCGCATTGGCGGCGGTGAGGAAGCGAGCAGCACTTTCGTCCTGCTAGACGGGCAGGCCGAGAAACTGCGCAATCGTTCGCGCTACCTCGACATCATTCCCGATCGCCGGATCGTTTTCGTCTATGAAGCGATCGTGGACGATGTAACCCGGTGGGCATCGCTTGTAACAGTGACCTTGGCGGATGCGGAAACAGGGAGGAGCAAGCTGACCTGGACAGAGCAGGTCACGTTCCTCACGCGAACCGGCGACGGCAGCGCTGACCTGCCTCATCTGCGCACCGGGACGGCCCTTCGCCTCAACGGGATACCAGGAGCCCTTAAAACATAGTCTGGTGATGGCGAAACGAGCAGGTGACGATCCGTTTTCGCCGCCGCCGTTGTCATCAGGGCAGTTACGGAGAAAAACCAACACGCGCGCTTTTATCCGAGGCGCTCGAACACCATCGTTGCCTGGATACGGTCCCCGCCGCCGATCCCCTTGCTCCCGCTGCTCGACGTGGTGATGGTGTGAAGCCGGTAGCCCTTCGCGGCCTGATCGTTGATGGCTTTCTCCAGGGAGGTCAGATTGCCCGAACCGGTTCCCAACAGTTTCTCCTTGAGGATCACTTGCAGGACGACATACTGCTGCATGATGCGACTTCCTTCCGTTGCTGGTCAATTGGGGGCAATGCTACTCAACGCTGTGGCGCGGACTGCGGCGCGCCCTATCCACTGAGCCTCCCCGCCGTCAGCCTTCCAATGGCGCTGCTTTCCAGATTTTCCAGCAGGTGCCGCGGATTGTCGTAGACCTCCGCGGCGCCTGCGTCGCGGAGCTCGGCCTCGCTGATACCACCGCAGGTCAGGGCGATGGCGGGAACGCCAATTGCCGCAGCAGCCTTCACGTCCCAGACTGCATCGCCAACAAAGACGATGTCCGCTGGATCGAGTTCCAGCTTCTTCAGGCACGCCAGGAGGATATCCGGGGCAGGCTTGCTTTCGTCCGCATCGTTGGAGCTGGTCCACGCGTCAATGGACCCACCGGCGTCGAGGAGCCGCCTGCTGACGTCAAGGTCGCGCTCTTGCGCCGACGAGGCCAGCCCGACCGCCAACCCGGAATCCGAGCAGGCTGCAAGGAGGTCCCGGGCGGAGTCGAAGGCGCGCAAAGACGGCCAGAATGTCGAAAACACAGCCCCGTGCGCGGATTTCAGTTCCTTTTGCATGTCTTCCGGACAGTCCGGCACCAGGTGCTGGACCAGCTTGTCGCCACCCATCCCGACGCAGCGATGAATGTCGGAGATCTGGATGTCCAAGCCTTCGCGCCTGAATGCCTGCCACCAGGCGAACGCGTGGAAGTAGCTGGAGTCGATCAATGTCCCATCGACGTCAAAGAGGACACCGCGTTTCTTGGAGCTGGAGTTGGCTTGAGTAGACATTTAGTAAGTCTACTTACCGTTCCGTTGCGCGGAAACTGGACGCGCTCTTCGACATATTGCGTAACGCCGGAAATACGCGTCTGCAACATCTTGTTGGCGGGAGTATGACAACAATCGGAATCATCGGTGCAGGACACATTGGCAGCCAGGTTGCGCGTAAAGCGGTTGAACTCGGCTACGACGTCGTGATCAGCAATTCGCGGGGGCCGGAAACCCTCGCGGACCTGGTAACAGAACTCGGGCCGCGGGCCCGGGCCGCGACGGCGGCTGAGGCAGCAGCGGCAGGTGATTTCGCCGTCGTGACCGTTCCGCTGAAGAACTACCGGGACATCCCGGCGGAGCCGCTGGAAGGCAAGATCGTCATCGACACCAACAACTATTACTGGGAGCGCGACGGCCGTATTCCCGCGCTCGATAACGGCGAGACCACCACCTCGGGCCTGCTCCAGAAGCACCTGCCCACATCCAAGGTGGCCAAGGGCTTCAACCACATCTTCGCCAAGGACATCACTACCGATGGCATTCCTGCCGGCACGCCCAACCGCCGCGCATTGGCCACAGCCAGCGACTTCCCGGAGGCCGCCGAACTCGTGACCAAGCTTTACGACGAGTTCGGTTTCGACACCGTCAACATCGGGCCGCTCGAAGACAGCTGGCGCGTCGAGCGCGATCGCCCGGCCTACGTCATCCGTCAGAACGCGGGTGAACTTCGCGAAAACCTCGCCAAGGCGACCCGCACCGTCTGATAGACCCGCACCATCTCACAACAAAACACGCACGACGGCGGCAGGCGGCTTACGCCTGCCGCCTCCTTTGTGCTGGGGTGCTGTGGGACTGCCACTCCACGACGGGTGGGCACGATTTGCGGCCAAGATTTGGGCCGAATCGCATCACGAATTGGACGCTGGACGCACAAAGGGAGTGGCTGCCTCCCAGGAAGCCCGGCGCATGGGGCATTCCGGGAGGCAGCCGCGCCAATTAAGCCCCGAACCCAAGGAGTTGCTATGTCTACCCAAACTGAGAAATGGCCTGCAGGAACACCTGCGTGGGTGGATCTGGGGGTCGATGATCTCCCTGCCGCCCAGTCCTTCTACACGGAGTTGTTTGGCTGGGATTACCTCTCCGGCGACGAAGAGGCAGGGGGCTACCTACTGGCCCAACTGGACGGACAAGCTGTTGCGGGACTCGGCCCCAAACAGGATTCCAGCATGCCAACCGTCTGGACTACGTATCTGGCCTCGGACAATGTCGACACCACGTGCAAAGAGGTAGCCGCCGCTGGTGGCCAACTCATCGCTCCTGCCTTCGATGTGATGGACTCCGGGCGCATGGCAATTGCCGCAGACAGCGTGGGTGCGGTCTTTGGCATCTGGCAGGCGGGAAGCCATGTCGGGGCGGAGCGCGTCAACGAGCACGGTGCACTGTGCTGGAACGAACTCCACACCCGCGACTACGCGCTGGCCCGGTCCTTCTATGCCGATGTTTTTGGCTTCAGCTATCAGGACATCGACCAGGACGGATTCATATACGCAACCGCCAAGCGGGCTTCTGATGGCCGCGAAGTGGGCGGCATTCAGCACGACACCGAAATTGCCGAGGGCGCGCCGAATCACTGGCTGACGTGGTTTGCCAGTGACCATGTAGATCGAACCGCCGCAACAGCCATGGAACTCGGATCTTCAGCCTTGGTGCCAGTCATGGACAGCCCCATGGGACGGATGGCAATCCTGCAGGCGCCGCAGGGAGAAATCTTCGGCATCATCGACGCGCCCCGAACCAAGGACTAAGCCCGGACCGCCGGCTAAACCCGCACCAACGGCTACGTCAGGACTGGATCCAAAGCTTCGCTGATGACCTCATGGGCGTGTGCCGCGGCGAGCGGCGCGGCGAGCCGGTGCACTGCCTGGAAGGTCCGGCGGACTTCGGGCCCATGCCACTCAGGCGGAAGGTAGTCCGTCGGGAGGTTGGGGTCCCGGTAAGGGAACTTCCGCCACAAGGTCAGCATCGGAATGTAGTAGCGGAAAGCGTCGCGCCGCACTTCGGCCGTCGAATCAGCCAAGGCCGCCTCAGGGTCGGTTCCCACCAGGTCAATCCACTGCTGCTCGGCGCCCCGGTAGATCTCAAGGAACTCCGTGAACTGTTCATCGAGTTCCTTGAGATCCCACCATTCGGAGATCTTGGGCCGCATGGGGCCATCGAAAACGTAGTCGCTGCGGAAGAGGTCCACGAACTCGATGAGCCCGCTGGCGGTGAGGCGTTCGCGAGCCTGCTCCAGTTTGTGTGCCGGAGCGATCCATACACCGGACGCCACGGACCCAAATCCCAGGCTGGACAAGGCGGACCTCAGCTGGTGCCGGCGGTTCCGCATCGACTCGGGCACCGAGAACACGGCGAGCACCCACGTATCCACAGGAGCTGGCTGTTCCGGGGCGAAGATCCGCCGATCACCTTCACGGAAGACGTCGCTCACCGATTCGGCGATCTTGTATTTGGCAATGCCGCCTTCGCGGACGCTCTTCAGGACACCCTTTGCCTTAAGCCTGGAAACGGACGATCGCACACCCGGCGCGTCATAGCCGAGCGTACCGAGCATCGAAACCAGCGCGGAGACCGGCAACGCATCACCAGCATTCCTGCCATAAAGACCGAAGATGGTGACCAGGAGTTGCTGATGGCGCACCGGGGGTGCCGGGACGGCGAACATTGAAGGACCCTCATTTCCGCGCCAGGTTAGGCGCCAGTCATGTTCATCATAGGTGGGGAACCATCAATGGCCGGGAAAGGCTGATGCTCTGCCAGCCGATCCTGAGGGCGTCCTTGTTGTCAGCTAGTCAGCACACCGCACAGCCCGGACGAAATGTTCCGGCCAAGGCTGCGCGGCGGTGGTGCCGTTGGGGACGTGGACCGTGGTCACCGTCCCGAAGGCGGCCACCTCGCTGCCGTCCGACGATGCACCTTGCTGAGTGACGCCGTCGGGCGTTCCGCGGGGCATATCTTCAAGTCGGTGGCCGCGGACCTCGAAGGCCATGGTCAGCGAGGTCCGGCCGAGCGCGTGGATTTTCACCGTGGCGGTGACGCGCTGGCCGAACCAGAGCTTGGCCTTGTAGTTGATCACCTGCTGGACGCGGGGAGCGTTGGGGAAGTAGTCGGGCAGCTCCAGGGAGCGGAACAGCTCTGCCTCGGCGGCTTCCACCCATCGGAGGATGGCCGAGTTGTGTTGGTGGCCGGAGGCATCGGTGTCCACCCACTCAACCGTCCGCTCAACACTCGCTTCAGGAAACGCGTCCATGATTCTCCTAGCGGGTGCTGACTGCCGCGGTCTCGTCGTCCGGGTCCGCGACGTCGGCTGCCGCGTTGGGCGCAACAACTGTCACCTCGGGTTGCGGCTTCGGAATCATAGCGACGGCGGCCGCGGCCACCACTGCGATGCCGGCGAAAATCGCGAAGTTGGCCTCGAAGGGCAGCTTGGAACCTGCAATCCAGCCGCCGATCAAGGGTCCGGAGATCGCACCCAGGCGGGCAAAGCTGAGAGCCCAACCCGTGGCCGTACCGCGAACCTTGGCCGGATAGTAGTCAGCGATGTAGCCGGTCAGGACCAGGGACGTGGAGATGGAACCGACGCCTGCGAAGGCCACGAACAGCAGGTTGACCACCATGGTGTTGGGGAAGACGAGGAGCATGATGCCCAGGCCACCCAGGATGTAGAACACCACGAGGATGAGCTTCTTGCCGTACTTGTCTGCCGCACGGCCAAGGAGCAGGCCGCCGATGGCGGAGGCCAGGCTGAAGACCAACAGGAATGTCAGGGACGAGCCCAGATCGTAGCCGGCCTTCTTCATGATGCTCGGCAGCCAGGTGTTCAGGCCATAGACGAGTACCAGGCCGCAGAACAGGGAAATCCAGAAGAACACCGTGGAGCGCAGGTACTTCCTGGAGAACATCGTGGTGATGGTCTTCCACCACGGATCTGCGGCGTGTGAGGAGGCCTGTGAACCCAGCTCTGCCACCGTTGCCACCGGCTGGTAGTCGGCGATCTCCAGCTTGGCAGCCAAGGCCTTGGCCTCGGTCTTACGTCCCTTGGACTCGAGGTACTCCAACGATTCCGGGAGGAACTTCCAAATGATGGGCAGCAGGACAATCGGCGCGGCACCAATAGCAATCACGGCCCGCCAGCCACCAACCGGCAGCACGAACATCGCAGCAAGCGCGGCCGCAACGATGCCCAGCGAGTAGCCCGAATACATGAGGCCGTAGTTGTAGGAACGCCTATTGGGAGCTGAGTACTCGATGGTCAGGGCTGCGGCCACGGGGATGACACCGCCCATGCCCAGTCCGCCGATGAGCCGGAAAAGGCCAAACAGCTCGGGCGTCGGAGCCCAGGCCGCACCAGCCTGGGTGAGGGTGAAGATCACCATGGACGCCAACAGCATCTTCTTGCGGCCTACGAGGTCGCTCAGAGTCCCGATGAACAGGGCTCCGATAAGCATGCCGATCAAGGCATATGATCCCAGCCCACCCAGGGCAAGCGGGCTGAGGTTCCATTGTTTGTACTCGGCCAGGGCCGGAAGCACTGCCCCCAGGACGCCGACGTCGTACCCCTCAGCGAGGATGGCGAGCCAGCAACAAATCAACACCAAGCCAGTGGTGCGCTTGGGCACGTTCCAGTCATTAATCGGTGCGGCGGCCATGGCTACTTCACCAACGCAGATGCAGCGGCGGACGCAGGTGTCCAGCGGAGGTGGGTGGTGGTTTCTTCAGTGTCGGGTTCCTTCAGCAGGGACAGGCGGGGGCGGACGGCGTCCGTGCGGGCGCTTGGGGGTTTGCGGCGGCCGGCGCGGAATTGCGGGATCCATTGTGCGCCAGGACCGTGGTATTCCTGTTCTGCAGCGGCGTGCAAAGTCCACTGCGGGTCGTAAAGGTGGGTGCGGCCCAGGGCGATGAGGTCCGCGCGTCCTGCAAGGAGGATCGAGTTCACGTCGTCGTAGCTGGAGATGGCGCCGACGGCGATCACGGCCACCCCGGCGGGTGCGGCGACTTCCTGGCGGATGCGGTCCGCGAACGGGGTCTGG
Organism: Paenarthrobacter sp. 10L412; assembly: GCF_056395565.1. Taxonomy (NCBI): domain Bacteria; kingdom Bacillati; phylum Actinomycetota; class Actinomycetes; order Micrococcales; family Micrococcaceae; genus Paenarthrobacter; species Paenarthrobacter sp. 10L412. The sequence goes on from NZ_JBFTJT010000004.1 coordinate 20,273, forward strand.
TAGCTGCGGCCGAACGCAGGCTTTTCCTCCTTGGCGACCTGGCCGGTGGAAACGTCCAGGCCGGCGGCGCCGTGCTCCACAAACGCCTTGGCGATCTCGATCGAATCGTCGGAGGTGTTGCCGCCCTCGATCCAGTCCGTCGCGGAGATGCGCACCGTCACCGGCTTGTTGGCAGGCCACGCCGCACGGACGGCGTCGAAGACTTCCAGCGGGAACCGCAACCGGTTTTCGAGGCTGCCACCGTATTCGTCGGTGCGCTTGTTCGAGACCGGGGAGAGGAAGGAGGAGAGCAGGTAGCCGTGAGCGGCGTGGATTTCCAGGAGGTCAAAGCCTGCCTCGTCCGCGCGGACCGCGGAAGCCACGAACTCGGCCGTGATGGCATCCATGCCGGCCCGGTCCAGTTCGGCCGGGGTCTGGTTTTCCGGACCGTACGGCAGGGCGGACGGTCCAATGGCCTGCCAGTTGCCCGACTCGAGGGGCTGGTCGATGCCTTCCCACATGAGCTTGGTGGAGCCCTTGCGGCCGGAGTGGCCCAGCTGGGCACCAATTTTGGCGGTGGAGCGGGCGTGGACAAAGTCCACGATTTCCTTCCAGCTGTCCCGTTGTCCGTCCGTGTACAGGCCGCTGCAGCCGGGGGTGATGCGCCCGGTTTCGGACACGCAGACCATTTCGGTCATGACCAGGCCCGCGCCGCCGAGGGCTTTGGAGCCGAGGTGGACTTTGTGGAAGTCCCCGGGGATCCCGTCGGTGGCGGAGTACATGTCCATGGGGGAGACGATGATGCGGTTCTTCACCTCCAGTTCCCCGATCCGGAAGGGCTGGAACATCGCCGGCGCTACCTGGGCAAGGCCCTGGGATTCGGCAAAGTTCCGGTCCACGGCCTGCGCAAACTCGGGATCCCGGAGGCGGAGGTTTTCCTGGGTGATGCGGCGGCTGCGGGTGAGCAGGTTGAACGCGAACTGGGTGGGGTCCTGGTCCTTGTACTGGCCGATCCGCTCAAACCACTCCAGCGATGCCTGCGCGGCGCGCTGCGTGGAGGCGACGACGGGACGCCGCTCAGCCTCGTACGCTACCAAAGCGGAGTCCACGTCGGGGTGCTCGTGCAGGCAGGCCGCGAGGGCGAGTGAGTCTTCCATGGCCAGTTTCGTGCCGGAGCCGATGGAGAAGTGCGCGGTGTGGGCGGCGTCGCCGAGCAGGACCACGTTGCCCTTGCGCCAGCTCTGGTTCCGCACCGTGGTGAAGTTGATCCACTTGGAGTTGTTGGACAGGACCTCGTAGCCATCCAGCTCCTCCGCGAAAATGCTGCGGATTTTCGCGATCGCTTTCTCGTCCGAGACCCCGGGAGGGAAGACCTCGTTGGCGGTTTCGTCGAACCCTGCCGCGTGCCATACGTCCTGGTGCATTTCCACGATGAACGTCGAGCCCTCATCGGAGTACGGGTAGCCATGGATCTGCATGACGCCGAATTCAGTCTCCTTGACGAAGAACTTGAAGGCCTCGAACACCTGGTCCGTACCAAGCCACATGAACTTGTTGGTCCGGGGGTCCAGGTCCGGGCCAAACGCGTCGGCGTACTTAGCACGGATCTGGGAGTTCACCCCATCAGCGGCGAGCACCAGGTCATAGTTCGCTTCGAGGTCCTCGATGGCCGGGGCCAGGGTGGAGAACCGGACATCGACGTTCAGTTCGATGCAGCGGCGCTGCAGCAGTTCCAGCAGTTCCTTGCGGCTCATCGCCGCGAACCCCTGCCCGCCGACCGTGATCATCTGGTCACGGAAGTGGATATCGATATCGGACCACCGCGCGAACCGGCGGCTCATGTACTCCGCGACCACTGGATCCGCGTTCCCGATCCCGCCCAATGTCTCATCGGAGAACACCACACCGAAACCAAACGTGTCACTGGCAGCGTTCCGCTCCCACAAAGTGATCTCGTGTGACGCATCCAGCTGCTTCATCAGTGCTGCGAAGTACAGGCCGCCCGGGCCGCCTCCAACGATTGCGATCTTCATGCTCATGCTCCTTCTCAAGCCTGGCTTTGGCCGGCGGGGGTAAGTTGTTGGGTTTCTGCTTCGCCTGTGGTGCTCTCCTTGAGGAGGCCATCGCGGAGCTTGAAGTGCTGGAGTTTGCCGCTGGGGTTCCGCGGCAGCTCGGTGACGAAGCGGACATCGCGCGGGTACTTGTACGGGGCGATGGTCTGCTTCACGAAGTCCTGGATTTCCTTGCGCTTCGCGGCGTCGCCAATGACGCCCTCTCGCAGGACGATGAACGCGCACACGATGCTTCCGCGTTCAGGATCAGGCCGCCCGATCACCGCGTTCTCCACCACGTCCGGGTGCTGGTCGATGGCGGATTCCACCTCGGGTGCGCCAATGTTGTAGCCGGAGGACACGATCATGTTGTCCGAGCGGGCCTGGTACGTGAAGTACCCGTCTTCATCCATCGAGAACGTATCGCCAGTGACATTCCAGCCATTCACCACGTAATTCGTTTGGCGTGCGTCGTCCAGGTAGCGGCAACCCGTAGGGCCAATCACTGCAAGCCGGCCAGACTGGCCTGGGCCAAGCTGGTGGCCGTCCTGATCAAGAATGGTTGCACGGAAGCCCGGCACAGCCTTGCCGGTAGTACCTGGACGGATGTCATCCCCTGCAGCGGAAATGAACACGTGAAGCAACTCTGTGGCGCCGATACCATTGACCAGCCTCAGGCCCGTCGCCTCACGGACCGCTTCCCACGTCTCCTTGGACAGGTGCTCCCCCGCCGAAACAGCGACGCGGAGGCCACGGAGCAAGTCCCCGCGCTTTTCCTTCAGGATCGCCCGGTAGGCAGTGGGAGCCGTGAAAAGGATGGTGGCCCCGGCAGCCGAAGCATGCTCGGCCAGTTCCACAGGCCCGGCCTTCTCCGTCAGGAGCGACGACGCGCCAAACCGCAGCGGGAAGATCACCAATCCGCCGAGCCCGAACGTGAAGGCAAGTGGAGGGGAACCGGCGAAGACATCATCAGCTGTGGGCTGAAGGATGTGGCGGGCAAAGGTGTCCGCATTCGCCAGGACGTCCCGGTGGAAGTGCATGGTCACCTTCGGCACACCCGTGGTCCCGGACGTTGGACCCAGCAGGGCTACGTCGTCTGCCGACGTGTCCACAGCCGTGAACTCCCCACTCTTGCGCTGGCAGCGCTGGGTGAGATCGCCGTCGTCGTGCCCTCCGTAGCTCAGGACGGTGACGTCCTCGCCTGCGGCCGTCGCGAGCTCATCCACGAAGCGGTGATCGGAAATGGCGACCACAGGCTTGGTGAGCTGGATGAGCGTGGCGACCTCGCTGGAACGCAGCATGGGCATCGTAGTGACCACCACGGCGCCCGCCTTCAGCACACCCAGCCAGGCGGCAACCAGCCATGGATTGTTGGGGCCGCGGAGCAGCACACGGTTTCCGGGCTCTACCCCGAGGTCTTCGGTGAGGACCTGGGCAACCTGGTTGGAGTGCAGCTGCAACTGTCCATAAGACCAGACTGTGCCATCCGGGGTGCGGAGCGCTGGCCGGTCCGGGCCGTACGTCTCGACCGCGTTGTCGATCAGCACGGCGGCAGCGTTCAGCCGCTCCGGGTAGTGGAGTTCCGGCAGTGTAAATTCGAGCGCCGGCCAGGTGTCGGCGGGCGGCAAGTGGTCGCGCGTGAACGTGTCCACGTGGGCCGATGGCGTCATGCTCATGGCCGTTCCTTTCAGTGGTGCGTCAGTGAAGCTGGGGATGATGTTGGGGGGGGTAAAGCCGTTCAGGCGCGGATCATGCCTTCTTGGGCGACTGTGGCGAGGAGCCTTCCTTGCCGGTCGAAGAAGCGGCCCATGGCCAGGCCCCTGTTGCTTTGGCCGGATATGGCCTCTTGTGCATAGAGGACCCACTCATCGGCGCGGCCATCGCGGTGGAACCACATGGAGTGGTCAAGGCTGGCGGTGGCGAGCCCGGGACTGGACCAGTTGAGTCCGTTGACCCGGAGCAGCGGCTCCAGGATCGTGTAGTCGCAAACGTAGGCGAGGGCGGTGCGGTGGAGGTTGGCGTCGTCGGGGAGGCTGTCGAAAGCCTTGACCCAAATTGCCTGCTGCGGCATGGATCCACCCTCAAGCTCGATGTATACCGGTCCTGGAATATGCCGCATGTCGAAACTACGGCCCGTAGACCAATAGTTTGCGGCTGGGCCTTCTGTCCCGTCCAGTGCTTCCGCTGCGGAGCGCAGGGATTCAGGCTCGACGGCGGCAGGAGCCTCGGGCTGGAAGTCCGGACCATCTTCGGGAACCTGGAACGAACCCATCGCGGCATATACAGGCTTACCATTCTGGAAACCACGGACGTTGCGGGTGGAGTAGCCGCGACCGTCGCGCAAGCGCTCTACTTCGTAGCGAACATGGGCACCGATGTCCACGGGCCGCATGAAGTAGCTGTGCATCGAGTGGAGCTGCCTGTCGGCCTCCACGGACAGCATCATGGCGGCTGCCGCTTGGGCCACCATGTCTCCGCCATAGGCTTTTGGCCACGGAACGTACTGGGTGGTGGCTTCGTAGGCTTCGTCAAAAACGTGGGCTTCAACGGCTGTCATCTCCACAGCCTTGAGGAAGGTCTCCGAGGTCAAGGTTCCGGTGATCATGGCTGGTTACGCCCGACGGTAGTCGGCGAGGGTTTCGTCCGGGACGTCGTCGAGGTTGACCACGAGGTTCTCCGGGGTGCGGGCCGTGAGCCACACGAGTTCTTCGGTGACAGACATGTTTGCTTCGACGTGCGGCATGAACGGCGGGACGAACACCCAGTCGCCGGCCTTCATGTCGATGAACTGCGAGTAGTTCTCGCCGAAGTAGATGCGGCCGTGGCCGCGGAGCACATAGCCACCGGTCTCTGCCTCGCCGTGGTGGTGCGGGAGTGAGCGGTAGCCCGGGGTGTTGGACACCTGGCCGAACCAGATCTTGGTTGCCGGAGTGTGCTGGATGCTCACTCCGGAGACGCGGATGCAATCCCCGGACTGGGCGGTGTTGGTGTCTTCTTCACCCGCACGGGTGACTACGGGGACAACCTTGCCGTCAGCGCCGGCGTAGATGGAGTTGTCGCCTTCGAGGCGGTATTCGGTGGTGGTCTGGCTCATGGGGGTTCTCCTTTTGGCGGTGGGTTTTAGGCGTTGGCGGGGACTGGCGTGACCGGCGCGTGGATTCGGAATTGGTTTTCCAGGCGGCCGATGCCGTCGATTTCGGTGGTGAGGACGTCGCCGTCGTTCAGGAAACGCGGCGGGGTCATCCCCATGCCCACTCCCCCGGGCGTGCCCGTGAGTACGAGATCGCCGGGGCGCAGGACGGTGAACTGGGAAATGTAGGACAGGAGCTGTGCGGGGCCGAACACCAGGGTGCTGGTATTGCCCTGCTGCACGAGCTCACCGTTGACGTAGCCACGGACCTCGAAGCTTTCGCTTGCCTCGTCCGCAGTCAACATCACCGGGCCCACTGGTGTGGTTGCGTCGAAGGCCTTGCCCTGGAACCACTGCAGGGTGCGGTTCTGCCAGTCACGCATGGAGACGTCATTGGCAACGGTGTACCCGGCAATTGCCGCCCGGGCCTGGTCTTCGTCGGCACGAAACAGTTCAGAACCCACGACGACGGCCAACTCGGCTTCCCAGTCCACGCGCCCACTCCCATGGACTTCTACGACGTCCGTGGCCCCGATCAGGGTGTCAGCGTATTTGGCGAACAGGGTGGGAAATTCAGGAAGTTCGCGTCCCATTTCCTGGATGTGGTCCCCGTAGTTCAGCCCGCAACAAATGACTTTTCCGGCGCGGGGCAGGAGCGGGGCGAAGTCAGCTTCAGTTGCTGCGATGACGACTTGCCCGCCCTCCACCGCCGCTTCGGCTGTCTTCTCGGTGATCAACCGCCATTCCGGCTGGGCCAGGAGCGCGCCGACGTCGTTGGCCGGCAACGCAACGTACGTGTCGGCGCCCGTGGCGAGTGCCGCCGTCGTACTTCCGCCGGAGGTGCGCAAGGTGGCAAGTTTCATGGGTTCTGCTCCTTCGAGATTCAATGTGTCGACTTTTTTACGATCGTCACATATGCTCAACGTAGCACGGCAGAAATGATCTGCACAGAGGCATTTCAAAAGTTTTTGCAGTTGCCACAACAAGGAGGAACAGCATGAGCCACAAAACAATCAACCCGGAGTCACTCCCCAAGCCATCCGGTTTTGCGCACGGCATGCTTGCCGGCAACACGGTGTTCCTGGGTGGACAGACTGCCTTGGACAAGAACATGAACATCGTCCCCGGCGGGATCGTGGAGCAGTTCACGCAGGCGTTCTCCAACGTGCTGACCACGCTGCGGGAAGCCGGTGGGCAGCCGGAGGACCTCGTCAACGTCACCATCTACCTCACAGACGTAGACGACTACATGGCGAACGGCCGCGAGATCGGACGAATCTGGCGTGAAATGGCTGGCACACAGTACCCGGCGATGGCCGGCATAGGTGTGACCCGGCTGTGGCAGAAAGAGGCCCTGATCGAAATCCAGGGCATCGCGGTTATTCCTGAGGGCTAAATCTCTGGCCTCTGCTGCGGGCTTAGTGAAGCATGTCCCCTATGGGAACCGTCACCGAATATCTGGAGAACGTCAGCAAAGGCAACCGGGAAATCCTGGAGCGGATAGTTGCGATCGCACGTGAACTTGCCCCGGACGCCGAGGAAGGCACCAGCTACGGCATGCCTGCCTTGCTTGTGGATGGCAAGGGCTTCGTGAGCGTACTCGAAACCAAGAACCACCTGGCCCTGTACCCGTTTAGTGGGCAGATCCTGCCGGAGATGTCGGAGGAGCTGGGCGGCTACTCGTGGTCGCCGGGGACATTGCGGTTCTCTGCGGACAACCCTGTTCCCGACTCCATGGTGCGGCGCATTCTCGAGACGCGGCTGGCTGCGATCCGGAAGTAGAGGCGCCTCGATTTAGTGCTTCGCGGACACGTCCTGCGAGATCGCGTTGGCCGTTGCGACCACTTCCTGCCGTACGGACTCGAGATACTTGTCCGGGTCCGACTCCGCCGCGACAGCCTGGGCCTGCAGGGACACGTTGATCGCCGCAACGTTGTCGCCGTTGTTGTGGTTCCACACCGGCGCCGCGATGGACATGAGCCCGATTTCCAGCTCCTGGTCCAGCAGGCACCAGCCTTGCGCACGGACCTGCTCGACGGCGGACCTCAAGTCTGCCGCGTTGGCCACGGTTCGCGGCGTGATGGGCTTGAGGTCGACGTTGGCCAGGTATGCCTCGAGCTTGGCCTGTGGCAGACCGGCGAGCAGCACACGGCCCATGGAGGTGGCGTATGCCGGGAAACGGGTGCCCACAGTGATGCCGACGTTCATGATCCGGCGGGTCGCGACGCGGGCAACGTAGAAGATGTCCGGACCGTCAAGGACTGCCGCTGACGTGGACTCCCCCAGCTTCATGCTCAACTGCTCCAGATGTGGCTGAGCCAGCTGAGGCAGGGACAGCGCCGACAGATACGAGTACCCGAGCTGCAGCACCTTTGCAGTGAGGGCGAAGGTCTTGCCGTCCGTGCGGACGTAGCCCAACTCCACGAGGGTGTGAAGAAAACGACGGGCCGTGGCGCGGGTCAGGTCGGTGCGGGCTGCGACTTCGCTGAGGGTCATGACCGGGTTGTTCGCATCGAACGCCCGGATCACGGCCAGACCCCTGGCCAACGACTGCACATACTGGTCGCTGGCCTGCGGGGTAACTGCGGAATCGGTCATGGTTACCAATCCTAAGGTGCGTTGCGGGGCCTACTCTGCATCCCCAGAGCAGGCCCCACAACGTGAGCAGTGTTAGGCGCCGGGCTTCAGAGGCAGGGGTACGAGCTCCTGGATTTCCTCGAAGGTGCAGCCGAACGTCTCGCGGACAGTGACGCCGTTGGGGCCTGTGAGGAAGACGGCCTTGTCCGTGTACACGCGAGTCACGCAGCCGACGCCAGTGAGCGGGTAGGTGCACTGCTCCACCAGTTTGGACACGCCCTCGCGCGTCAACAACGTCATCATCACGAACACATCCTTGGCGCCCGTTGCAAGGTCCATGGCACCACCCACAGCCGGGATGGCGTCCGGGGCGCCGGTGTGCCAGTTGGCGAGATCGCCCGTGGCGGAGACCTGGAAGGCGCCGAGGACGCAGATGTCCAGGTGCCCACCGCGCATGATCGCGAAGGAGTCGGCGTGGTGGAAGTACGAGGCTCCGGGCAGCTCGGTGACGGGGATCTTGCCGGCATTGATCAAGTCGCCATCGATCTCATCGCCCTCAGCCGCGGGGCCCATCCCGAGCATCCCGTTCTCCGTGTGGAGCGTGATGTTCTGTTCCTCGGTGAGGTAGTTGGACACGAGCGTGGGCTGGCCGATGCCCAGGTTCACGAATGAGCCAGGCGCGATGTCGCGTGCCACCAACTGGGCGAGTTCGTCGCGACCCAACGGCTTCTCGGACGTCTGGATACTTGTCGCAGTGCTCATCATCAAGCCACCTTCCCATCGAATTCTGCAGAACCAACCCGGACCACACTGTTGACGTAAATCCCCGGCGTCACCACATTCTCCGGATCCAACGAACCCGTGGGCACGATCTCCGAGACCTGCACAATGGTGTGCTTGGCAGCGGCCGCCATGATGGGGCCGAAGTTCCGGGCAGTTTTTCGGTACACGAGGTTGCCCTTGCGGTCCGCCTTGAGTGCCTTGATGAGGGCGACGTCGGCGTGGATGGGCGTTTCGAACACCTGCCACTTCCCGTCCAGCAAGCGCGTTTCCTTGCCCTCAGCCAGCGTGGTGCCGTAGCCAGTGGGTGTGAAGAACCCGCCAATCCCTGCACCCGCGGCACGGATACGCTCGGCCAGGTTGCCCTGCGGAACCAACTCCAACTCAATCTCACCCGCATGGAACTTGGCATCGAAGTGCCAGGAATCAGACTGCCGCGGGAACGAACAGATCATTTTGCGGACCCTGCCTTCCTTGATCAGCAACGCGAGCCCCTGATCGCCCTGACCGGCGTTGTTGTTCACCACGGTGAGGTCCTTCGCGCCGCAGTCCATCAGGGCGTCGATCAGTTCGAATGGCTGCCCGGCGTTGCCGAACCCGCCGATCATCACGGTGGACCCGTCCTTGATGCCGGCGACAGCTTCGCCAACGGTGTCAATGAAATTCAACATGACTAACCCTTCACCCCAGCAGAAACGTTTTCCAGGACCACAGCCAAGCCCTGCCCAACCCCGATGCAGATCGCCGCCACTCCCCAGCGCTGCCCGGAAGCCTGCAGGGAACGGGCAAGCGTCCCGAGGAGGCGGGTACCGGAGGCACCGAGTGGGTGGCCCATCGCAATAGCCCCGCCATGCTGGTTCACGATTCCGGGGTCAATCCCCCACGCGTCAACGCACGCCAGCGACTGCGCGGCGAACGCCTCGTTAAGTTCGACGGCGCCAACCTGGTCCCAGCCGATGCCCGCCTTCGCGAGGGCCTTGTTCGCCGCCTCCACCGGAGCGAACCCGAAGAACTGGGGATCGTTGCCATGAGCACCACGGCCGGCGATACGGGCCAGGGGTTCGAGACCAAGGATCGAGGAGGCCGCCTCAGAGCCGATCCACGCGGCCGAAGCACCATCATTCAAAGGCGAGGCATTCCCGGCGGTGACCGTGCCGCCGTCGGGCCCGTCAGACTCGGCACGGAAAACGGTCTTCAGCCCAGCCAGCTTCTCTGCGGATGAACCAGCCCGGATTCCCTCATCCCGAACCAGGTCCGTTCCCGGAACCTGCGAAACAAGGTTGTCGTAGAAGCCTTCGTTCCACGCAGCGTCGGCCAGGTTGTGTGAGTCCGCCGCGAACTGGTCCTGGCGTTCACGGGTAATCCCGTACTTCTCGCGCAGCCGTTCTGTGGCTTCGCCTAATGAGATGGTCCAGTCCTTGTTCATGGCCGGGTTCACCAAACGCCAGCCCAGCGTGGTGGACGCGAGCGTCATATCACCGGCGGGGTACGGCTTGGAAGTCTTCGGCAGCACCCACGGCGCACGGGACATGGATTCTGCCCCGCCCACTAGCATGAGGTCCGCATCGCCGGCATTGATCTGGCGGGACGCAATAATTGCCGCGTCCAACGACGAACCACAGAGACGGTTGACCGTGGTCCCCGGAATGGAAATGGGCAATCCTGCCAGCAGGGTGGCCATCCGGGCCACGTTGCGGTTCTCCTCGCCGGCGCCGTTGGCGTTGCCAAACACCACTTCGTCGATCCGTTCAACATCCAGCTCCGGAGCCCTCTTTACGGACTCACGGACCACGTGGGCAGCAAGGTCATCGGGACGGACAGCCGCGAGGCCGGAGCCGAACTTGCCAAAGGGTGTGCGTACGGCGTCGTACACAAAAGCCTGGTTCATGGGGTTTCCTCTAGGTTTTGTAGTTTCAACTAGCTATAGGAGCTCAAGGACATCAAGCGGGTGGGGCCCACGCCGCCAGGGTTCCCTGGCCGAGCTTGCGAGGCGAGGGTGGCGGTGGGGACTAGTTGGGTTCGTTGGTGTCGATCTCGGCGAATACTTTCTGCGCCGTCTTGAAGGCCGAGTTGGCCGAGGGAACACTGCAATAGATTGCGGTCTGCAGCAGGATTTCCTTGATCTCGTCCCTGCTCAGGCCGTTGTTGAGGGCCGCCCGGATGTGCATCGCGAGCTCCTCCCAGTGACCGTGCGCCACCAGCGCCGTGAGGGTGACGGCGGAGCGCATTTGCCGGCTAAGGCCGGGCCGCGTCCAGATGCCACCCCAGGCGATCCTGGTGATCATGTCCTGGTAGTCCTCGGTAAAGGAGTCCATGTTGGTGTTCGCACGGTCCACGTGCTCATTGCCGAGCACTTCGCGCCGCACCGCCATGCCGGCGTCGTAAATGTCCTGCGCGGTGGCGCTCGGCTGAACGGCACCATTCCGCTCGGGAGACAAAGAGGTCATCGTCCGTTCTCCTTCATAAAGGTCCGCATCAACCCGGCCACAACTGCAGGCGCCTCCGCTGGCGCGAGGTGCGCGACGCCGTCGAGCGCCACCGTCTGAGCGGTACCGCCGCCTGCGGTGATACCGGAAACAACAGCTTCGGCCAGTGATGGCGGCGCCACAGAGTCCTCGACGCCGGCAATCGCCTGGGTGGGAACGGTGATGCTGCCGAGCTGCTCGCGGACGTCCAATCCGGCGAGGGCTTCGCAGCAGAACGAGTAGCTGAAGCGGTCGGCGTCGCGGAGTGAATGCAGGAGGCGGCTGCTGATTTCCGGCTGGCGGTCCATGAAGCCGGGACCGAACCAACGCTCGGCGGAGCCCTGGATCATCACGGGCGTCCCCAGTTTGCGTACGGTTTCGGCGCGCTCCAGCCAGCCTTCAGGCGTGCCGATCTTGGCGCCGCTGCACTGCACGGACAGGCTGCGGAGGCGGTCGCCATGCTTGATGCCAAGTTGCAGGCCGATGGCACCGCCCAGCGAGACGCCTGCGTAGTGGAACTTCGCGCCCGGACTCACAAAGTCCACGAGATCGACGACGGCGTCCGCCAGTTCCGCGATATCGAATCCTTCGGAGGCGGCTGGCGAGATGCCGTGGCCGGGGAGGTCCCAGCCGATGACGTCGTACTCATCGCCAAGCAGCGCTGCCGTTTCGGTCCAGAGCACGGTGGAGGTGCCCAACGATGGGCCGACCACAAGGAGCGGCTTCGTTCCGAGTTCGCGCTGTGGGGACAGCAGAACGGCCTTGACGGTTGGCTTAGCCACGGGTGGCTCCCTTCGTTGAGATTCCTGCGAAGACCGGATAGGCGGCAAGGATCCGGCGCGTGATCTCGGCAGCTTCACCGAGGTAGCTCGCGGGATCCAGGAGTGCCTCGAGTTCGACGTCACTGAGCTTGTCCGCAGGGACAGCCTCGCGCAGCAGCTTGGTGTAGATCCGCGTCTGCTCGGCCGCGGGCGCCTTGAGCGTTTCATCGACAACGTTCTGCAGCTTTTGTTTTCCGTGCGGACCCAGGAGAGGCACGATGGCGGCCATCACACCTTCGCTGAGGAGCAGCGGTCCCGAAATTTCCAGGTTCCGGCGCATCGCTTCCGGAAAGACACGAAGACCTTCCGCGAGTTCACGGAGATGTCCAGCGGCACCAACGGCTAGCGCGAGCAGCTGGCGCAGGGCTGGCCATTCGCTGTGCCAGGCGCCGTCCGGGCGCTCGTCGTTGAAGGTGGCCGCCGCGAGGTGCAGCTGCGACGCGAGGCCGGGTGCCTGCAGCGCCGCACTGCGGATGAGTACGGACAGCACAGGGTTCTGCTTCTGTGGCATGGCCGAGGAAACCCCGCGTCCGGCGGCCAGTGGTTCGCCGAGCTCGGCGACTTCCGGTCGGCTCAGGAACAGCAGGTCCGCGGCGATTTTGCCGAAGGAATCAATCAGGGCAGCAAGTCCATCGCCCAGGGAGGTGACGGCCAGGCGATTCGTGTGCCAAGGAGCAGAGGCCGTTGCGAGGCCAAGCTTTGAGGCCAAAGAATCGGCCAGATCAAAGGGAGTGCTCTGCGAGGAAGCAGTCAGCTTGGTTGCCGACGCCAGGGTCCCGCCAGCCCCGCCAAACTGTATGGGTAGTTCAAGCGCTTCCAACCGCGCAGCTGCAGCCGCCACACCGTGGAACCACTGCGCGGCCTTGAGCCCGAACGTGTACGGCAGCGCGTGCTGCGTCAGGCTCCTGCCCACGCACAGGGTGTCCGCATGCTGTTCCGCCAAGGTAGCGAGCGCCGTCGTCGTGCGTCTCACGTCGGCCAGCAGTGATGAAATGGTGCGACTGGCGAGCAGCACGAGGGCGGAGTCGAGGACGTCCTGGCTGGTGAGGGAGGTGTGCACAGCGATTGCCGCGCCAGCGTCCAAGGATTTCACCCGCGCCCGCAGGTCACCCAGCAAGGGGATCACAGGGTTGCCCCCGCCCTGGGCGCGTTTCGCCACAGAAGCGACGTCGTAAGAACCGGGGTCGGCGGCTTCGGCCACAACTGCGGCGGAACCTGCAGGGACGAGCCCCGCTTCCTCGAGGACAACCGCCCAGGCGGCTTCGACGTCGAGGATCGCCGCGATCACTGCACGGTCGCCCGTCAGCGCCGCAACAGCGGGCGACGCCGAAACGGGGCTAAGGAGGCCGAAGTCGCCGTCGGTCATGGCTGTGAGTCCGCGTTGACGCTGGTTTCCAGCGAACCGTCCTGCTGGAAATCCAGGAATACAGTTTCGTCGCCGCCCTGCAGTCGGATGTCCCAGGTGAGGCCGCCGTCGGGGTCGCGACGGGCGATCAGGGTCTTGCGACGCTGGGGATCCAGGGAGCTCAGCAGCGGATCGTTGGCCAGGGCTTCCTCATTTTCCGGAAGATACATGCGGGTGAAGAGGCGGTTCATGAGGCCGCGGGCAAAGACCGCCACGGAGATGAACGGGGCCGCACCCGGCGAGGTGGGTCCGGGGTTGACGGTGGTGAACGTGTACACGCCGGAGTTCCCGACAGAACCGCGGCCCCAGCCGGTGAAGGTGTAGCCATCGCGGACCAGGGAGCCGGTGCGCTGGACGATGTTGCCCTCGGAGTCCGGCTGCCAAATTTCAAGGATGGCGTCCGGGATGGTGTTGCCGACACCGTCGTAGACCGTGCCTTGGAGGCGGATGCTTCCCGGGCTGCCCGGGGCGAGTAGTTCGTTGTCCTTGTTAAAGGGGAGGGCGTAACCGTAGAAGGGTCCGACGGTCTGGCCCGGTGTGGGTGTCAGCTTGCTCATGTGCTTACTCCTCGTCCCCGGCGTCGCCGAATGCTTCGTTCTCTGTCCAGGTCCGCTTGGAGCCGGTCAGGATGATGTCCCACTTGTAGCCAAGGGCCCATTCGGGGCTGGTGAGCTCGTGGTCGTACTCAGCCACCAGGCGGTCGCGGGCGTCCTGGTCCACGATGGACTGGTAGATGGGGTCCAGCGGGAAGAGCTGATCGCCCGGGAAGTACATCTGGGTGACGATGCGCTGCGTGAACTCCGAGCCGAACATGGAGAAGTGGATGTGGGCCGGGCGCCAGGCGTTCAGGTGGTTCTTCCACGGGTACGCGCCGGGTTTGATCGTGGTGAAGCGATACGATCCATCGTCACCGGTGATGCAGCGGCCGACGCCGGTGAAGTTCGGGTCCAGCGGTGCGGGGTGCTGGTCGCGCTTGTGGATGTAGCGGCCGGCTGCGTTGGCCTGCCAGATTTCCACGAGCTGGCCGGCAACCGGGCGGCCGTCGCCATCGAGAACGCGGCCGGCGACGATGATGCGCTCACCCTGCGGCTCACCGTTGTGCTGAATGGTCAGGTCCGATTCCAGCGCGTGCACATCCTGGTGGCCGAACGCGGGCGAGTAGAGCTCGATTGTCTCCGGGTCCGCGTGGTGCAGGCTCTTGGTCGGGTGGCGCAGGATGCTGCTGCGGTACGGAGCGTAGTCCAGACGTGGCATGGTCTCCGGCACCTTGCCGTTCTTCAATGCCTCCGCGTAGCGGTCCCCAATGCCCTTCATCTCAGCACTGAGATCCGCCTGGGTTTCCACTTTCTTGGAATCATGCGCTGCATGTGCCTCAGCGGGAGGCACGAGCTCCTCGGATTCGAGCGCTTGTGCAGAGTTGACCTGTGCAGAGTTGACTTGTGCAGTCTGTTCTTGCGGCACGGCGGGCTCCTTTCGGTTGATGGCTTCGTTATGGGTCTAAATGCGGTGCAGCGAGTCGTATTGGACGGCGTGGCGCACCGGCGCGTTGGGCGCTCCGTAGCCGTCGTAGTTGCCGCGGCGTTCCACCATTTCGAAGAAGACGCTGCCAACCGTGGCGGTGTAGAAGTGCAGGAATTCTCCGTTGGTGTCGCGGTCATACAGGAGATTGAGCTCCTTGAGGGTGGCCAGGAATTCCGGTTCCACCTCGAACCGCGCGTCCAGGTCTTCGTAATAGTTGGCCGGAATCTGCAGGAACTCGAGGCCACGATCGCGGGCCGCCCGGGCTGCACCCACGAGGTCGTTCACGGCGAATGCGATGTGTTCCTGGTACGTTTTGCGGGCAGTCTGCGCCTGCTGTGCCGGTGCCAGGTTCAGCACCAGCCTGACTGAGCCGTCCGAGGTCTCCATGACCTGCGAGCGCACCAGTCCGCTGGGGCTCGGAACCTCAGCGAAGGGCTGCGGTTCAAGGGCCAGGGCGCTGGTGTAGAACAGGACGGCTTCGTCGAAGTGCTGCCACGGCTGGGCCAAATTAACATGGTCAATCACCGCGCTGACGCCTGAGCCAGGGTGTTCCAGGCCCTCGCCAAACTCGTGCGTCCACGCGGCAGTCCCGTCCGGGCTTCCCTGGCACAGGAAGATTTCGGTGGAGTCCGGCGCGGAGATGCCTTGGAAGACTTCCTCATTGGCTTGGACCTTGCGGGCAACCACCGGCGCCTTGAGTTGCTGGGCGCGAGCGGAGGCAATCACGGGAGAGTCGACGTCGAACCCCAAAGCCGCAATAGCCGGTTCGGCGTGCTGTGCCGCTTGCTCGTTGATGATCACGCGGGCCTTGCCCATGGTCCAGAGCTGGACGTCCTTGGTGCGGTGGCGGCCCTCGAACTCGAAGCCAAGCTGGCCAAGGAGCTTCTCAAGCTGGGCGGTGTCGTCGGCCTTGACCTCGGCGAAGTTGAAGCCGGCGGGTTCGTTCACCTTGGGCAGAGTGGCCAGTTCCATGGGATAACGACGCCGGGAGGCGCTTCCGTTGCTGGCTGCGGAGTCCGCGGAGGTGCTTTCGAGCCACTTGGCGCTCTGCTCCTCCAGCCAGATCAGGGAGCGCATGGCGTCCACAGCCGTCCGTTCGACGTCCGCCTGGCGGAAGACATCGTTGAAAACTTCCAGCGAAACCGGACCCGTATAGCCGGCGCGGACCACGTGCCCCATGAACTTGGCGAGCTCAAACTGGCCCTCTCCCGGGAACACCCGGTAGTGGCGGCTCCAGGAGAGGACGTCCATGGAGAGCTTGGGGGCGTCGGCAACCTGGACGAAAAAGATCTTGTCCGCGTTGATGTCCTCGATCGGCGCGGTATCCCAGTCGCGGGAGAGGATGTGGAAGGAGTCCAGGCACGTTCCGAGGTTCGGGTGGTCCACCATCTCCACCAGGCGATACGCGTGCTCGTAATCGTTGACGTACTTACCCCAGGCCAATGCCTCGTAGGCAACCTTGACGCCATGGTCCCCGGCAAGTTCAGCAAGCTCTGCCAGTTGGGAGGCGCGAAGTTCGTCGTCGTTGATTGTTGCCGTGGCCACGTTGGAGCAGACCAGGATGGTGTCCACGCCCAGGCGGGACATGAGCTTGAACTTGGCCTCGGCCCGGCGAAGGTTGGCCTTGAGCAGGTCCGGGGTGACGCCGTCGAAATCGCGGAATGGCTGATAGAGGTCCAGACCCAGGCCGAGATCGGCAGCCATTTTCCGCACTTCCTCGGGGCTGAGCGGCGAGATGACGAGGTCTTGCTCGAAGATTTCGATGCCGTCAAAGCCCGCTATTGCGCAGGCCTGCATCTTCTCTTTCAGTGTGCCGGAGAGGCAGACGGTGGCGATTCCAGTGCGCATCAGTGGGCCGCCTTCGCCAGTACCGTGGCGGAGAGTTGGGTTGCGGCATCTTCCACGGCGATCAATTCCAGGAAGTGTGCCCGCATGCGGTCACGATCGGCGTCGCGTCCGGTGAAGAGCTGGAAAGCGTCGGCCGCCTGACCGACTGCCATCCTGCCGCCGTCGAGGACGTCGCAACCCTTGGCGCGCGCCTCGCGGACCAGGCGCGTGTCGATCGGCCGGTAGACGATGTCGGCAACCCAGTGGCGCGGTTCCAGGAGGTCGATGTCCAGCGGCAGTCCCGGATGGGCGGCCATACCGATAGGCGTGCAGTGCACCAAGCCATCGGCGAGCGGCATGATCTCGCTCAGCTCGGCGGGAGTGCGCGGCGTGATCGTGGAGGCCGGGAAAAGTTCGCCGAGTTCCGTGGCACGTTCGGCTGCACGTGTGGAGTCCATGTCCACGAGGTCCAGCGTGCTGACGCCGGCTTTGAGCAACGCGTACGCGACCGCGGACCCGGCACCGCCAGCACCAAGCTGGACCACGCGGTCGAGCTTCGCATCCGGCAGCCCGTCGGCGAGCGCCGAGCCGAATCCGGAGAAGTCTGTGTTGTGGCCGATGAATCGACCATCCTGAATCAGGACTGTATTGACGGCACCCAGGCTGCGGGCGTCGTCGGAAATCTCGTCAAGGTGCTCCAGCACCAGCTGCTTGCACGGGTGCGTGATGTTCAGGCCATTGAAGCCCATGCGCTGGGCTGCGGTGAGGAGGTCCCCGACGGCGGTGGCCGGCAAGGCCAGGTCCAGCAGGTCGATGGGGCGGTACAGCAAGCGAAGGCCCTGCACATCGGCTTCGCGTTCGTGCATGGGCGGCGTGAGCGAGGGCATGACGCCTTCGCCTATGAGGCCCACCAGAACGGACTCGGCTCGGTTGCTCATCCTAAAGCTCCTTTGACTTCAGCACCGCCGGGTTTTTGGCACTTTCTGGGGCGCCGCTCCCCGGGGTGTTATTTAGGTTACTACAAGTGTTCATATTCCGCACGCTTGTTCTTATCGCGAACATTTGCGCTCCCCTCACCCAACTAGGGGACAGATAACGCCCCACTGGGGGCTCATAGCGACATGTCCTGTCCCCCAGTTGGGCTAGCGCTGGGGCAAGCGGGCCGCGAGTTCAGCCGCAGCTTCCTGCAACGTGGGGACGTGGGCGATGAGTTCGTCCATGGTGAGACGAAAGACCGGAACAGCCGTGGCGAGAGACGCAAAGGCGTGGCCTTGGGAATTGAGGACCGGCACCGCGACCGCGCGCATGCCGATCTCGTTTTCTTCATCCATCACCGCGTAGCCCTGCCGGCGCACCTGCTCAATCTCTGCCCGGAATGCAGCCCGATCGGTAATGGAGCGCTCAGTGAGTGGCTCCAAAGGCAACTCTTCGAGCAGTCGTTCGCGTTCGGCGTCGTTCTCAAAAGCGACAATCGCCTTACCCACGGATGTCGTGTGCAGCGCGCCCAGATGGCCGGGATCGCTGGTGACGCGGAAGGTCTTGGGACCGTCCACCTTGTTCACGGTCAGATGATGGTTTCCGTCGCGCACGGAGAGGATGGTTGCTTCCTCGGTCCGCTCCGTAACGCGCTGGAGTACAGGAAGGGCCGTTGCTGCGAAACCGTGGTGGTTGGAAACCCGCTGGCCCAGCTGGAAGACCCGCAATCCCAAGTGATACCGACGGCCGTCGGGCTCGTAATCCACGAATCCGTCGCGCGTCAGTGAGCCGAGCAGCCGGTAGGTGGTGCTGAACGGAAGTCCCGCACTCCTGGCCAGATCCGCGGCACTCGCGCCTTTGGGCTCATTTCCCAGCAATACCAACAGGCCCAGGGCCTTGCCGACCATGTCGGTCTTTGTGTCCTCTTTCACACTCATGCTTAGATGCTCTCACATCGTGAGAGCTATTTCTAGATAGTGGGGACAAGTCTTGACAAGTGACCCCAGTCACGGCCACTATTGCTGTATTGCACAAGTAGCTCTCACCATGTGGTTACTTTGGGATTGATCCGGCCGCACCTCGCTCTGGTCTTCCCGCAGAAGCTAGATCCGCGACATCGTCGTCACAGAAGGAACACCCATGAGCCACACAATGCCGTCAGCGACGCCAGGCACAGTTACCCCAGCAGGAACTCCCAAGAAGGCGGCACTCGCCAGCTTCCTGGGAAGCGCAGTGGAGTACTACGACTTCTTCATCTTCGGCTCCGCCGCCGCCTTGATCTTTCCGCACGTGTTCTTCCCGGACGCGGACACCAACGCATCCATCATGTCCTTCGCAACCTTCGGCTTCGCCTACGTTGCCCGTCCTGTAGGCGCCGTCATCCTGGGGCACTTCGGCGACAGGATCGGCCGACAAAAGGTCCTCATGTTCACACTGGTCCTGATGGGTGCCGCCACTTTCGTGATCGGCTGCCTCCCGGACTTCAAGACCATTGGCTGGTGGGCTCCCGTCCTGCTGGTACTCGCCCGCCTTGCTCAAGGTCTTTCGGCTGCCGGCGAGCAGGCCGGCGCCTCGTCAATGACGCTGGAGCACGCTCCGGACAACCGCCGCTCGTTCTTCACCTCGTGGACGCTGACCGGCACCCAGGGTGGCCAGATCCTTGCAGCCCTGGTGTTCATTCCAGTTCTCGCACTCCCGGACGAGGTCAAGTACGGCATCGGCTGGCGCATCCCGTTCTGGCTCAGCGCCGTAGTTGTCATCGTGGCGTTCTTCATCCGACGCACCCTGCACGAGCCGCCGGCATTCGCAGAGGCCAAGAAGAACAATCAGATCGCCAAGCTGCCCATCGCCGACCTCCTCAAGCTGCACTGGCGCGACGTCCTCCGCGTGGTGTGCTGTGCATTCATCGCAGCCGTGAGCACGGTATTCGGAACCTTGGCCATCAAGTACGCCCAGGATGTGGCCCACGTCAGCGGCACTATCACCTTGTGGCTCGTCGTGGTGGCCAACATTGTGGCCCTCGGTACCCAGCCGCTGTTCGGCATGCTCGCGGACAAGATCGGCCGTAAGCCCGTCTTCATCTACGGCGCCATCGCCAGCGCCATCATGACTCCGGTGTTCCTGCTGACTTTGGAATCGGGAGTCGTCCCGCTCATGTTCCTGGTCTCCGTGGTGTTCTTCTCCTTCGGGTATGCCGCCGCCAACGCCGTGTGGCCGTCCTTCTACGGTGAAATGTTCAGCACGAAGGTCCGCTTCTCCGGTCTGGCCATCGGCACACAGCTCGGCTTCCTCATGGCCGGCTTCGCTCCGACCATCGTCACAGCCCTCGGCGGCACCAAGCCTGGCGGCTGGGTGCAGATCTCCATCTTCACGGCAGTCATCTGCGTGATCGCAGCCGTCTCTGCCCTTACGGCCCGCGAGTCAGTAAAGGTCCCGACGGCGGAACTCGGCTTGCACAAGTAAGTCACCGCGCTCCTCCCACTTGCTGGGCGCCAGCAACGGAAAAGCCCGGAATGTCCTTTGACATTCCGGGCTTTCGGTGTCTGACCTAACTGAAGTGAGAGGCAACCGGGAAGGAGTGCACTCCCCGGCAACACAAGACCTACCGCGGGTTCAGCGCCACCGGCTTGAACTTCCCAGCACCCGTTCCGGAGTACATCAGCAACGTCCCGTCCCCGGCGACTCCCACCACAGAGGGGTCGCCGGTACCCGTAAACCCGTTACCGAGAGCAGCGATGCTGGAGAACATGTTCCACCCTGAACCAAGGTAGGAGCGTGCAAGGAAGCCGCCAGCGCCGTTCCCCGGGTAGAGCCAGAGTCCGCCATCACCGGAACGGCCAACCAGGTCTTCCCTTCCATCGCCGTTGAAGTCACCGGCCTGCAGGACCAGGTTGAAGATGTCCCACCCGGTGCCGATCTGCTTGCGGGCAAGGAAGCCCCCGGTGCCATTGCCAGGGTAGACCCACAGCACGCCATCGCCGGATTGGGCAACGATGTCCGGCTTTCCGTCGCCCGTGAAATCGCCCGGGGCCAGCAACTGCTCGAAGCCTTGCCATCCGGTGCCGATCTGTTTACGTGCAAGGAACTGTCCCGTGCCATCGGTCGGGTAAAGCCACAGTGTCCCATCGGAAGCCCGGGCCACAAGATCGGGGTGGGAATCGCCGTCGAAATCTCCCGCACTCAGCACCGACGTGAATTGGCCCCAGCCCCATCCGACCTGAACACGCGGAAGGAAACTGCCCGATCCGTTGCCCGGGTAAAGCCACAACGCGCCGTCGGTTCCGCGCGCCAGGATGTCGGCGGCAGCATCGCCGTCGAAATCGCCTGCTTCCCACACCTGAGCGAACTGGTTCCATCCGGTCCCGATCGCAAGCCGATCCGCGAAGCCAACGCCGTCACCTGGATAGAGGGTCATGCGCCCGGCCGCTGCTGCAGTCAGGACGTCCACGCGCTTGTCGCCCGTGAAGTCCCGGCCGCCAACGATGTCACCCACGCCGTTCCAACCAGTTCCGACGGCGGCACGCGGCTGGAAGCCGCCCTTGCCATCCCCTGGGTAGACGTAGAGGGTGCCGTCGCTGGCACGTGCCAGCAAGCCCGGAGCGCCGCCGCCGAACGAAGCTGACGCTGCCAGGCTGTTGAAGGAATCCCAGCCCTGGCCGATCTGCGTTTGGGCGAGGAAACCACCTGTGCCGTTGCCTGGATACAACCACAGGCGGCCATCCGTGCCGGCGGTGATCAGGTCGCTCCGGCCATCGGCGTTGAAGTCCCCCGCAGCGACCAACTGGGTAAAGCCCTGCCAACCAAACCCGATCTGGCTCCGGGACAGGAAACCGCCCTTGCCGTTGCCGGGATAAAGCCACAACGCACCGTCGCTGGTGCGGGCCAGAACGTCCGCAAAGCCGTCACCGTTGAAGTCCGACGTTCCCAGGACGGCGTTGAAAATGCCCCACCCAGAGCCAATCTGCACCGGATCATCCAGCCGGTTTCCGGGGAGGCCACTGAAAAGCAGCAGCGAACCGTCAGCTTCCCGGGAGATCACGTCGGCCAGTTTGTCGCCGTCAAAGTCGCCGGCGGAGAAACGCATGCGTGCCTTGAGTTTGGGATCGGCGTTGATGGTGACAGTCGCCGAGGTTGTGGAGACGGTGTTGATGGTGACCTGGGTGCCCGTGTACGTGGTGAAGGTGCTGCCGGCTTGCCAAGCGTGGTTCTTGGCGTAGTACTGTTCCTGGAACGGGATGGTGGATGGCATGAGAATCAGCGATGAAGCGATCGTGGCGCCGCCACGTTGGACGATCTTGACGCCCCTGTTGCCAGCGGGCCTGCCCTGCTCCCCGAGATAACTGTCGTACCCCGCCGGCTGCCTGAGTTCCAAGTAGTAGACCTCTTTGCTGACCGGGTCCGTGAACTTGATGGCCCTCTGCGCCTCGGTGCCTCCCCAAGGCTTCAACGTGTAGCTTTTGACGCCCGTGGCCACCCCGACATCGCGGATTTCGTCGCCACGGCCCAGCCCTGCGTAGTCCCAGAAGCTGGAGCTCACCACCGGCTGGGCGTACTGCGCCGCCCCCATGAGGTCCGTGGTGTCTCCGTATTCACGGATGTAGCAGGAGCTATCCGTGAACCGCCCGGTGCTGTCCACGCCCACGTCGGATGCGCCGCTGTAGCACTGCAACGCATCGGCGTGCATCAATCCGATCACGTGCCCAAATTCATGGCTCATGACGTTGTTGGAGAAGTTGCTGAGCTGCGGCATCAGCACACGCCCGCTGTAGCTGCCACTGCTGTAGCCGACGCCCAGGGCGTTCCCGGAAAGCGTGGACGTCGGAATGAAGATCACCAGGGCTGTATAGGGGCTGGCTGTCCATTTCAATTCGCTGGTGATGGTGGACATGATGGTGCTGTAGCTGTCGGTCGACCTGGCTTTGGATTGGAACCCGGAGACCTTGCTGTCCACGGTCATGGACAGCTTGTTGTCCGTCATGGCTTTCCAGTAACTGCTGGTTGCCGCCACCGTTTGCTCGGCCCCTGACATGGAGACCGGGTTGGTGTTGTCCGCCAGTTTGGCTGTGACCAATCGAACCCGGATATCGCCGTTGGGGCCGGTTGCTGCTGCGCCCTCGCCGAGAAGGGATTCGACGTCGGTGATCTCGCCACCGCTGGATGGCGCCTGTCCGGGTGGCGTCTCGAAGACGTGCTCCGAATGCGGTGTCCCCTCGAAGAACCGTACGTTCGGATTATCGGGCGTCGGTTCCGGCACTGCCGAAGCAGGGGCCTGGACGAAAAACAGGCCGGTGGCGAAAACCACCAAGCCTGTGGAGACAGCGATTGCACGTCGCAAAAAAACCATTGAATCTCCCCGGGGACGGAGTCTGTGGTTCCTTTGAGTCTCAAGAACCGAGATCAGGCTACAACCGGGCCGGCAGTGGCTTGCGGAGGTGCGCGCCAACCGTCGGCGAGTCCTGCCGCCGATGGCGCGCACCGGCGTCGGGCGTTACCCGAAACGCAAGCATCCCGGAATGCTAACCGGACCCTAACCACGCCGAAATACTCCGGCAACAATGCCCCGTCACACTGGAATAGCCGGCAAGTGCAGGCACCAGCTCCAGTTCAGGAGGACACCATGCTGAAGGAAGTCACTACTCACACAACACGTATACGCGCGCTCAGCCAGCTCCACCGCGGAGACGAGATCGAGGCCCGCATGTCCGTAGGTCCCGCCTACGACGACGTAGTCATTCGTCGCGGACGGGTCCAGGAAACAGCACCGGGAATCGGTGTCGTCTGGATCATGGACCACGTCTCCGGGATGAGGAAAGCCATCAATACCGACGAATGCAGTGTTTGGCGCGTCGCCTGAACCCCGGCTTGACCCCAAACGCCCGCTTAGCCGCCCGCCACGGACTGGATAATCAAGACCTCCTGGCCGGCCACGACCTCCGTATCAAGACCCTTCAGACGCCGGACCTCATCGCCGTTCACGTAAATATTCACGAAGCGGCGGAGCGCACCGGTTTCATCCCGCAAACGCCTGGCCAGCACCGGATATTCTCCGGTGACGGAGTCCAGCAACTGTCCAACGGTCACAGCCCCGTCGGCGGACGCAGTCAGATAGGACTGTCCGCCGACGAGTGGCTGCAGGACACCCGGCAACACCACCGTAAAGTCAGCCACAACGGGCCTAACCAGGTACCGGGGCGCTGGCTGATGCTTCCCGCTCCACGCCACTGCGGCTTCCAACCACGACGGCGGCACGCACGCACAGCACGTCCGGCAAGTGCGAGGCCACTTCAGTAAAGGTCTCGCCCTCGTCGGCGCTGGCGTACACCGATCCGCCGCGGGTACCGAAGTACACGCCAGTCGGTTCGGCCGTGTCCACGGATGCGGCATCGCGAAGCACAGCGTTGTATTCGTGGTCCGGCAAACCTGTGTGAAGCTCCCTCCACGTGCCACCGGCATCCTCAGTGCGGTGCACACTCAGCTTGCCGTCGGGCGGGATGCGTTCGCCGTCGGCCTTCAGTGGGATGACCCAGGCTGTGCCCTCGCGCCGGGGATGGGTCAGCATGACGAATCCGAAGTCCGCCGGCAGTCCGTCTGCGATGGAGTTCCAGTTCTCGCCGTCGTCGTCTGTGCGGTACACACCATGGTGGTTCTGTGCGTACAAACGGCCCTCGACGGCGGCATCCGCAGCAATCTTGTGAACGCACTGGCCAAACTCGGGATTGGGATCAGGCATGAAGTAGGCCGAGATTCCCTTGTTGCGGGGCTCCCAGGAGGTCCCGCCGTCGAGCGATCTGTAAACGCCGCCCGTGCTCATGGCAACATGGACCTTCTCGCCGGACGGATCCACCACGATCGAGTGGGCCGCCGCGCCACCATACCCCGCACCCCACTCGCTGCGATGGGGGTGGTCCCACAGTCCGCGGTTCAGCTCGAAGTGCTCGCCGCCGTCGGTTGATTTCCACACTGAAATCGGTTCGCACCCAGCCCAGACCACGCCGGGGCGGGACTCGGTGTCGGGGTAAATCTGCCAGATGCGTTCCAAGGCAGCGTCTGCGCCGTCCGGGAACTTGATGGCGCCCTGCTCGGGCTCGGTCCAGGTGGCACCGAGGTCATCGGAATGGGCAACGGTGGGACCCCAGTGCTCCGAACGCACCCCCACCATGATTCTGGTTCTGCCGTCCCGGGTGTCTATCCCGATGCTGGGGATCTCGCTCATCAGGAAGTGCGGGCCGGAGAGGGACCATTCTTTGCGGTCCGGGCTGGTTGCCAGCCACAAACCCTTCTTGGTTCCGATCGCTAGGACATAACTTTCTGCGGTAGCCATGAACCCCATCGAACCATCAGGGCGCATGGGTGGCAACGGGTTCCTTGGAGCTATGTGGATAACCGTCCTGGTTTGAAGCCGACCACGGTTATCCACATATGGAAGTAGTACATGGAAATACTCCGTACTGTGTCCGGCCTCGCACGTACTCTGTTTATATGCCTCGTTTTGCACTGGACGTCGATTCCGTCCCTCGTCCCACCCGTTCCCAGTCGCTCCTCGACGCCGTCAACCAGCGCGTCGTCATTGCCGACGGCGCGATGGGCACCATGCTGCAGGACCGGGAATTGTCGCTCGAGGCCGACTTCCAAAACCTCGAAGGCTGCAACGAGATCCTCAACGACACCCGTCCGGATGTCATCGCGGACATTCATGACGCGTACTTTGCGGTGGGAATCGACGCCGTGGAAACCAACACTTTCGGCGCCAACTGGTCCAACCTGTCCGATTACGGCATCGACGACCGCATCGAAGAACTCGCGAATAAAGGGGCCCGGATCGCCCGCGAGCGCGCAGAGGCAGCGGAAACCGTAGACGGTCGGATGCGGTGGGTCCTGGGGTCCATGGGCCCTGGCACCAAGCTCCCCAGCCTCGGCCACACCAGCTACGACTACCTCAAGAAAACCTTTGCCCTGCAGGCCGAGGGCCTCATCGATGGCGGAGCGGACGCATTCCTCATCGAGACGAGCCAGGACCTCCTGCAGACCAAAGCCGCCGTCAACGGCTGCAAGCAGGCGATTGTCTCCCGCGGCGTCCGCCTCCCCATCTTCGTGGAGGTGACGGTTGAAACCACCGGAACCATGTTGATGGGTTCCGAAATCGGCGCTGCACTCACAGCCCTGGAGCCGTTGGGCGTCGATGCCATCGGCCTGAACTGCGCCACTGGTCCGGATGAGATGAGCGAGCACCTGCGGCACCTCTCCAAGCAGTCCTCGGTCGCTATCGCCTGCATGCCCAACGCCGGGCTGCCGATCCTCGGCGCGAACGGCGCGCACTATCCCCTTTCCCCCACGGAACTCGCCACTGCGCACGAGCAGTTCGTGCGTGAATTCGGCTTGGGCTTGGTAGGCGGCTGTTGCGGTACGACGCCGGAGCATATGGCCGCCGTCGTCGAACGTCTTGAGCCCTTCCGCACCAACGGCAGCGCGCCCGACGCCGGAACCGTCACCGGCGGCGCGAAAAGCGCCGGCGGCCGGGTCCCCACCGAGCGGGAGGCCGGCGTCGCGTCCCTCTACCACCACGTTCCGTTCGATCAGGAGTCGGCTTACCTGGCCATTGGTGAGCGCACCAACGCCAACGGTTCCAAGGCGTTCCGCCAAGCGATGCTGGAAGAGCGCTGGGACGACTGCGTCGATATCGCCCGCGAGCAGGTCCGGGTCGGCGCGCACTTGCTCGATGTTTGCATCGACTATGTGGGGCGCGATGGCGTCGCAGACATCAAGGAGATCGTCTCGCGTTTCGCGTCGGCGTCCACCCTCCCGCTGGTCATCGATTCCACCGAGCCGCCTGTGCTGCAGGCCGGACTCGAACACATCGGCGGACGTCCGGTGGTCAACTCCGTCAACTACGAGGACGGCGACGGCCCGGACAGCCGCTTTGCGCGCATCATGCCGCTTGTGAAGGAACACGGCACGGCCGTGATTGCCCTGACAATCGACGAACAAGGCCAGGCCCGCACCACCGAAGGCAAGGTGGCCATCGCTTCCCGCCTCGTAGACGCCCTGGTGGGCGAATGGGGGATGCGGGTCGAAGACATCATCGTGGACGCCCTGACCTTCCCCATCGCCACCGGCCAGGAAGAAACCCGCCGGGACGCCATCGAAACCATCGAGGCAATCCGCCAGATCACCACGAAGTACCCCGGTATCCAGACCACACTCGGCGTCTCGAACGTGTCCTTTGGCTTGAACCCAGCCGCGCGCATGGTGCTGAACTCGGTGTTCCTGCACGAGGCCGTCCAGGCGGGCCTGACCAGCGGCATCATCGACGCCGCGAAGATCGTCCCGCTCGCGTCACTGCCGGATGAACAGCGCAAGGTGGCCCTGGACCTCGTGTGGGACCGCCGCGAGTACGACGCCGATGGCAACGTCACCTATGACCCCCTGGCCATCATGCTTGACCTCTTCGCCGGCGTCGATACCGCCGCGCTCAAGGACCAGCGCGCTGCGGAACTCGCGGCGCTGCCTACCGGCGAACGCCTGCAGCGGCGCATCATCGACGGCGAAGGCAAGGGCCTCGAGGAGGACCTCGACCTCGCACGCAGCGAAGGCATGACCCCGCTCGGCATCATCAACGACCAACTGCTGGAAGGCATGAAGGTTGTAGGCGAGCGCTTCGGCGCCGGCGAGATGCAGCTTCCGTTCGTGCTGCAATCCGCTGAGGTGATGAAGAACGCGGTCGCACTGCTTGAGCCGCACATGGAGAAGTCGGACTCGTCGGGCAAGGGCACCATGGTGATCGCTACCGTGCGCGGCGATGTGCACGATATTGGTAAGAACCTGGTGGACATCATCCTCACCAACAACGGCTACAAAGTGGTCAACATCGGCATCAAACAGGGAATCGCCGAGATCATGGCTGCGGCGGAGGAGCATGACGCCGACGTGATCGGCATGTCCGGCCTGCTCGTGAAGTCCACTGTGGTGATGAAGGAAAACCTTGCCGAGCTCCAATCCCGGGGCCTGGCGAAAAAGTGGCCCATCATCCTTGGCGGTGCAGCCCTGACCCGTGCCTACGTGGAGCAGGACCTGGCGGAGCAGTTCGAAGGGACCGTCAGGTATGCCAAGGACGCCTTCGAGGGCCTCGCTCTCATGGAACCGCTGGTGCAGGTGGCTCGCGGCGCTGACCCGGACGCGGTCGGCCTTCCGCCCCTGAAGAAGCGGATCCACAAGAGTGGTCCGAAGTTCACGGTGACCGAACCGGAGGCAATGCCCGGCCGGTCCGACGTCACCACCGAAAACCCTGTCCCCGCTCCACCGTTCTGGGGCACGCGAATTGTGCGCGGCGTCGCGTTGCACGATTACGCTGCTTTGCTCGATGAGCGCGCCACTTTCATGGGCCAGTGGGGGCTCAAGCCCGGGCGAGGGGACGACGGCGCCTCCTATGACGAACTGGTGGAACTCGAGGGCCGGCCGCGTCTGCGGTACTGGCTGGACCGGATCCTCGCCGAGGGAATGCTCGATGCGTCGGTCGCCTACGGCTATTTCCCGGTGGTCTCTGAGGGCGAACAGGTGGTGGTGCTGCACCACGGAGAGGACCTCGACGGCGTCCTCGGCACTCCCGCGCTGCTCGCCCCCGACGGTGGCTCAGGCGGTCCAATCGGCACCGAGCGCCTGCGCTTCGACTTCCCACGCCAGCGCCGGGACCGGCACTTGTGCCTCGCCGACTTCGTGCGTTCCCGGGAATCGGGCCAGATCGACGTCCTGCCGATCCAGCTGGTCACCGCGGGCTCAAAGATCGAAGAAGTGACGTCCAAGCTTTTCGCAGGAAACCACTACCGTGACTATTACGAGCTCAATGGCCTGGTCATGCAGCTCACCGAGGCGCTGGCTGAATTCTGGCATGCCCGGATCCGTTCCGAGCTGGGTTTCGCAGCCGAAGAGCCGAAGGACAAGGCCGGATACTTCAAGCTCGACTACCGCGGGGCGCGCTTCTCGCTGGGATATCCGGCGTGCCCGGACATGGAGGACCGCCGCAAGGTCACGGAGTTGCTGAAACCGGAACGGATGGGCGTGATCCTCAGCGATGAACTGATGCTGCACCCGGAGCAGTCCACGGATGCTTTCGTGTTCCACCACCCGGAGGCCAAGTACTTCAAGGTGTGAGTTGACGCCGGTCTTTGGCTTTGGGGCCGTGGGGGCGGGCACTCTTTGTGCTCGCCTTCCTGGATACACCATCCTCAGCCCGTGCGGTTTGACTGTCCTGGCTGGAGACTGGCTTCGCCCGCCTGAAAGCGGCGAGGATAGCCCGTCCCACAACGGCGATTCCGATGATCGTGGTGATGGCACGCAGGGTGTCCCATCCCGCCGTCGAGGTCAAAAGGGAGTAGAGCAGGAAGCTGCTGAGGTTGGTGGCCAGCGGGGCGCCGGGTGCGTAAGAAATACCCGTTCCGGCACCGACAGCGAAAGGCCAGAACCACAGATTGGTCAGCAGGCCGAAAACGTAGGACGCCACCACTCCATAGGCGCACAGCATCCATAGTTCAGCCCGTCCGCGAACCCTTCGCGGCAACAGGCCCGCCCCAGCCCCCACCCATGCGCAGGCGAAGATCTGGAACGGCGACCAAGGGCCGATGCCGCTCCACAGGGCGCTGGAGACTGCGATCGTGGCCGCGCCGAGGAGCATTCCGAACCGGGCACCGAAGGCGCGGCCGGCCAGGATCAGCAGGATGAACACTGCTTCAACTCCCCCGACGCCGGTGCTCGCCACACGAACTGCCGAACCGACAGCGGCCAGGACGCCCAGCAAGGCCACGGTGTGCGCGGAACGGACCGAGCCGTCGAGGGACACCACAATGCCCACAACGGCAAGGGGTGCAATCGCCAGGGCCGCAAACGGGACCGCCGCGGCCGCATCCTCGGGTAGTGCAGCCGCGAGCAACGGCCAGCAGAACGCGCCCAGGGCCAAAACGTTGGCAGCCGCGAGAATTGCGATCTCAAGGGTCCGTGGCAAGCGGACGTGGCGTTGCGGGGCCCGCTCTACGCTCCGATCCTTGGATTTAGCCCGCAGAGCGGGCCTCACAACCGGGGGAGTCGCAGCCGGGGGAGTCACCGTCACCGCAGCCGGGTCTTCCCGGGCAGGAACGCCCGGTATTCGTTCAGCAGGCGCCACGCCTTCGTCCATCTGTACGATCCGGGCGCCAAGGCCGTGGGCGAAGTCGAGGTCGTGGGTGGCGATCAGGACTGCTGCGCCAGTGTCCGCCAATGCGCGCAAGGCGGCCGAGACTCCTGCGCGGGCCTCAGGATCAAGCCCGCGGGTGGGCTCGTCGATCAGGAGGACTTGGGGGTCGTCCGCGGTCTGAAGTGCGATGGCGAGGATGCGACGCTCTCCGGCCGACAGGTCCCGCGGGTGCTCGTTTCCTATCGGAATCCGAACGTCACCACGCAATCGGGCCAGACGTGATGTTGCCGGTTGTGACACGGTTCTGTCCGAGCCGTTCCCGTCTGATTTACGCCGGGCCCGCGCTTCGCGTCGATCTGCCGCCCGGAGCTCAGCAGCCACCGTGTCCCTCGTGAAAAGGTCGTCGGAGGCGTCCGGAACCAAGGCGACGCGGCCGCCGTCCACCGTCCCGCTGGTTCCTTCTCCGAGCGCAAGGGCCACCAGGAGCGAGGACTTGCCGGCCCCGTTCGGCCCAACCAAGGCGACCACTTCGCCAGGGTGCAGGGTCAGTGAGGCGTCGCTGACGAGCGCCTTGCCGTCGCGGTGCACAGCGAGCTTTGTCGCGGTCAGCACCGGCGCGTCCTGCGGTGGGGTTATGGAAGCCGGTAACTGTGCCGATCCCGGCGACAGTGTCGGCGTCGAACGGATCCCACCCGGACGTGACAGTACTGGACGTGCAGGTGCTGGCGCGGCACCTGCTACCAAGCCGCCGTCGTGAATTCTCCACCACGAATCGGCGACGGGTAACAGCGGCTCCGCCCGATGCTCAGCCACAATGATGCAGATGCCCGATCCATGGGCGAGGGCGTCGAGTACGGCGATGACGCGGGCCCGGGCTGTGGTGTCGAGGTCAGCAAGCGGCTCGTCAACCAAGAGCAGGGCCGGCTGCTCCACCACGGCGGCGGCGATCGCCACGAGCGTTGCCTCGCCAGCCGAGAGGGAGTTCAGGTTCCGGTCCAGGAGCGCCGACACTCCGATCCACTCCGCGACCTCCACCGTGCGGGCACTGGCGATGCCGGCTGCAACACCGCGCAGTTCAAGCGAAAGTGAGATTTCGTCCCGGACGCGGGTGCTGGCGAACGCGGCACGTGGGTTTTGCAGGACGACGCCGACGATGCCGGCGGTATCGCGCGGCGGTGCTCCGGCCCGGTCCACTCCGGCTACACGGACCGTGCCGGTGAGTTCTCCGCCGTCGACGTGCGAAAGGAGGCCCGCAATACCCCGCAGGATGGTGGACTTGCCGGAGCCGGTGGGCCCGGTAACAACCGTTACTGTCCCGGTGCCGGGCTTGAAGTTTTCGACCTGCAGCCGGGTGTCGCCGATGCGGAATTGGGCGTCCCTGATCTCAAGGGGCAACCCGGGATCGCTGCCGGGTTGGTGTGCCGCCCTTCTCCCGTAGCCGCGCAATTCCAAGGCCGCGGCTACCCGGCTGGCGTGCTCAAGAGTTCGCTCAAGTACCGGAACAAGGGCTCGAGGCCCCAGGCGTTCGCCCCGCAACCGGAAGGCCAAGCGGACGGAGGCAACGGCGTCGGCGAGCGCGGGGAGCGCCGCCCAAGCCACCACAAGTGTGCGGGCTATGCCCTGGAATGGACCGCCGCGGGCCAGCCGCATGAAGCCCCTTGCCACGTCCACGAAGGCGTTGAGCAGTCCGAAGGCAAGGATCAGCCCGGCAATCGGCAGGGCTGAAACAACCGCCTCCCACAGGCCAGGCGATGTTACCGGTCCGAGGAAGACCACGTGGGCATATGGGGCGGGCAGCCGCACTGACGGCAATTCCAGCAGCACCGGCCCAACGGTGCCCGCTCCGTTGAAAAGGATGCGATAGATGACCCGCGCCGCTATGAATACGACGGCAAGCGCCGCGGCAGCGCGTAACGGCGCGGGTCGAAAGGTCATGCCTTGGGTGCGGCCGGTGCGCCGTCGATGGTGTACAGCAGTTCCAGGCTCTCTCCCGGCTTCACCTGTTGGGTGGCGAGGCCTTCCTGGGCGTAGGCCCAGTCACCGGACGCCGGCTTGACCCAGATGGACCAGTAGGCAAAGGCCGCGGGCATCTTGCTGCATTCTTCGCGGTAGGTGCCGCCCTTGTGGGTGATGTCGAAGTCGGCAGCCGGGACGCCGTTGACCCGGCACACCAGTTCGGTGGGGTATTGCTTTGTTCCCTCGGTTTTCACCTTGGCCTCATCGAGCACCTTGGCGGCCGTCGTCGGCGCATCCACCGCTACGCAAACAGTCTTGTCGGCGGCGGGTTGCTTCAGGGCGCCGGAATCGACGATGACCTTCACACCGGTGCAGGGCCCAGCGTCAGCGCTGGAAGAAGAGGCTGCCGAAGGTGCGGTGCTCGGCTGGGGAGCAGCTGGCGTGGAACAGGCGGCGAGTGTAATCAGGA
Organism: Paenarthrobacter sp. 10L412; assembly: GCF_056395565.1. Lineage (NCBI taxonomy): Bacteria > Bacillati > Actinomycetota > Actinomycetes > Micrococcales > Micrococcaceae > Paenarthrobacter > Paenarthrobacter sp. 10L412. The sequence goes on from NZ_JBFTJT010000004.1 coordinate 52,389, forward strand.
GACCAGCGGCGGCGAGGGAGCTCGCGGCGGCGGTGCAGATCTTGGAAAAAGTCACGATCCAAGGGTAGGACGTTGCTTGGCTGGATTGGGATGTGGCGGGTTGTGTGACGTTGGGTGGCGCTGCTCTGGCGCTGGAACCTCTGGACATATCTCGAAGAAATTGTTGACAATTGACAGTCGGGGATTTAGATTCATAGTGAATCAAAACCCCAAACCCCTCCACTGAAAGGACCCATCATGGCTTCTACCAACTCCCGCCCGCAGTACATCTCCTTTGACATCTACGGCACACTGATCAACTGGGATACTGACGCCACTACCCGCCGGCTGCTCGCGGGCCGTTTGCCTGAAGAGCAGTGGCCTGCGTTCAAGAAGGTGTTCCGCGGATACCGCTTCGACGAGGTCCTTGGCGACTACAAGCAGTACGAGCAGATCCTGCAGAATTCCTTTGACCGGGTTTGCAAGTTTTTCGGTATTGGACCAACCCCGGGTGCAGGGGCAGAGTTCGCTGACGCTGTCCGCGGCTTTGACGCCCACGACGACGTGCCGGCGCCGCTGAAGCTCATGGGCGATAACTACAAGCTGGTGGCTCTATCCAACGCCGACGACAGCTTCCTGGAGATCAGCATCCCCAAACTCGGTGCGGACTTCCACGCCGTGCTGACCGCCGAGCAGGCCCAGGCCTACAAGCCGCGTTACCAGGCCTTCGAGTACATGCTCGATACCCTGAACGCCAAGCCGGAAGACTTCCTGCACATCGCCTCGCACACCCGGTATGACATGCACCCGATGCACGACATGGGCTTCCGCAACCTCTGGGTGCTGGACCGCGGCTACGACCCCATCACCGGCGGCTATGACTACAACAGCGTTAAGTCCCTGGACGAAATCAACAAACACCTCGGTCTCTAAACCGGCTGCTGGCTCTCCGTCGATGAAAGGGTGAAATGAGTGATTCTGCTTTTATCCAAGCAGTGGCATCAGAGAGTGGACTCCTGGCGGAGCATCCGCAGCTCGCTGACCCCGCCGTCCTGGAGCTGCTTGAACAGTTCTACGGCCTGAAGGGAACGCTGGTCCGGATTCCCACCGAGAAGGACGAGACTTTCCGGCTCCGGGACGGGGACGATACGTATCTGGTGAAAATTTCACCCTCGGATGAGGATCCAGTGATCGTCCACCTCCAAACGGCTTGCATGGAGCATTTGGAACGGACTGCCCCTGAACTTCCAGTCCAGCGTCTTGTCAGGAGCCTTGGCGGAGAGCCGCAAGTCCTCATTCCGGAGCCTGCGGGTGCCTTTGATCGGGTACTGCGGGTGATGCGCTTCCTGCCTGGGGACCTGCTGGCCAATCACGACGCGTCGGCTGGCCAGCTTCGATTGGTGGGCTCAAGCCTGGCCCGCCTGGGGATTGCCTTGCAGGACTTCGATCATCCTCGCGCGGACCGTTTGCTCCTCTGGGACCTCAAGCATTTCCACCGGATGCGCCCGCTTCTTGACTATGTCGATGAGAAGGAAAAACGATCCCTCGCCGAGGACATTTTCGATCAGTTCGACGAAAAGGTGGTTCCGCTCCTCGGCACGCTGACGTCCCAGGTTATCCATGGGGATTTCAGTCCGTTCAATGTCCTGGTCAACCCCAGCAGGCCCGATTACGTGACGGGGATTATCGATTTCGGGGACGTCGTGCGGACCCCGGTAATCTTCGACATCAGCGTCACCATGGCCAACCTGCTGGGTGCAGACCCGGGCCACCCCTGGGAGCACGCACTCCACGTCATGAACGGCTATCGAAGCATCCTCCCCCTGCCGGGGCAGGAGTTGGAGGCCCTGATCGTCTCCGCCCAGGCGCGCCTGCTGCTGCGGGCCCTGATAACCCAGTGGCGCGCAAGCCAGTTGCCGCAACGGCGCGACTATCTCCTCTCCCACTCAAAGCCTGACTGGGACCGGCTCGCCTCCACTGCCGCGGCCCCGGCACCAGAACTTTCTTTCACACCATGAACCCCACCGCCTAGCTTCCAGGAGAAAACATGGGTACTTCCCCAATCCGCAAGCCCTCCAACCCCATGGTTAACGGCTTCGATCCCAGCCGCCTGGACGAGCTCCCGGACCAGATGCAGAAGAGCATTCGACGCCGGGACAAGAGCCTGGGGCCCGGTTACAGGCTCTTCTACGACGAGCCCTTGGAAATCGTTCGTGGCAAGGGCGTCACGTTGTTTGACCGGGATGGCAACGAATATCTGGACGTTTACAACAATGTCCCTTCCGTCGGTCACGGCCACCCGCGTGTCGTTGAGGCTGTCCACCAGCAGATGCAGACGCTGAACACCAACACCCGCTACGTCCAGGAGTCCATCCTGGATTACTCGGAGCAGCTTCTTTCAACGTTCCCCGCCGAACTTGGCCATGTCATGTTCACGTGCACCGGTTCAGAAGCCAACGACCTCGCGATGCGCGTCGCAAAATATGTGACCGGACAGCAGGGCATCATCGTCACGGCCGGCGCGTACCACGGCCTTACTGCCGAGGTCTCGTCGTTCTCGCCTTCCTTGGGCAAGGGCGTACCCCTGGGTCCGAACGTACGGGTTATCGACGCCCCTGACGCCCTGCGCTATTCATCAGATCAAGGCTCGTCATCAGATCAAGGCTCGCTGCAGGATCACCTGCGGGACCAGGTGCGCGCAGCCATCGCTGACCTGCACCGCCACGGTATCGGAGTGGCTGCTTTCATCGCCGACAGCATCTTCTCCTCCGACGGTGTCTTCGCTGGTCCCGCAGGCTTCCTTCGCCCCATCGTCGAAGAGATCCATGCCGCGGGCGGCCTGTACATCGCCGACGAAGTACAGCCAGGATTCGGCCGAACGGGTGAGGAATGGTGGGGCTTCCAGCGCCACGGAATCGTCCCCGACATCGTGACCATCGGCAAACCCATGGGTAACGGCATTCCAGTAGCGGCAGCAATCTTCAAGCCCGAATTGCTGCAGGAGTTCGGGAAGAACATCCGCTACTTCAACACCTTCGGCGGAAATTCCGTAGCCATAGCGGCAGCTCAGGCCGTCCTGGACGTGATCCGGGATGAATCGCTCATAGAGAACGCGTTGAAGGTTGGCGGAAAGATCCTCACCGGCCTGAAGGACCTCGCCCAGAATCTGGACCAGGTGGCAGAAGTACGCGGAAGCGGCTTCTTCATCGGCGTCGATCTCGTGACCGATCGATCCACTCTCACACCCAACGGGGAAGCCGCCGCCAGCATCGTCAATGCCCTCCGGCAGGACCGGATCCTGATCTCGGCTTGCGGCGCCCAGGGCAACGTTCTGAAAATCCGTCCGCCAATGCCCTTTTCCAGTGACGACGCCGATCGCCTGTTGGAAGGAATGGGCCGTGCCTTCAAGGCACTGCGCTAAGGCGCAACAACAAACAGGTCGGCCCAGTGCTGACACCAAATGCTTGGGGATTGTGCCTTCCACTGCGAAAGCACTCTGTGTATTACACCAGCCGAAATCACTTGAAGGGTTGCACCATGAAGACGAAACATACTATCCAAACAGCCGCCGCGGGGCTCGCTGTCCTTTTGGCCCTGACTGCCTGCGGTGGCGCGGCAACGGGCAGCCAGGCGACGGAGATTCCCAAGACGCAGAACACCCGTGACATCTCAGAGGGTGTCCAACCGGACGCCGCCGCGGTGGCGTTGCTGCCGAAGGCCATCAAGGACAAGGGCGAGCTGACGGTCGCGATGGACCTCAGCTCCCCGCCGATGACGTTCCTCGCCGAGGACAACACAACCCCCATTGGCGTGAACCCGGACCTTGCCCGTTTGGTGGCAAAGAAGCTGGGCCTGAAGCTGAAGTTCGAGAACACGGCGTTCGACACGATCATTCCCGGCATCGACGGCGGCCGCTACGACTTCACCGCCACCACCATGTCCGCTACAGCCGAGCGGCTGAAGGCGCTGGACATGATCAACTACCTCAAAGGAGGCTCGGCCGTAGCCGTAGCGAACGGCAACCCGCTCAATCTGACCAATGACACGCTCTGTGGCAAGAACGTTGGCGTGACCAAGGGCTCAACACAGCAACTGAAGCACCTGCCCAACGTCTCGGAGTGGACCTGCACCTCCCAGGGCAAGCCCGCCATCAACGCCATCACCCTGCCCAACGTCCAGGAAGCCCTTACGCAATTGGACTCCAAGCGGATCGACGCTGTCTTTTACGATGCCAGTGCCCTGGCGTGGGCCAACGATCAGCAGCCCAACCACTTCACCACCTTGCAGCCGCGCATGGATACCCGCACGGACACCAATGTCGCCATGGGCTTGAAGAAGGGATCACCCCTGACCCCGGCACTCCAGAAGGCCATCCAGTCCGTTCTGGAAACCCCCGAATACAAGAAGTCCCTGGACTACTGGGGCCTGGGAGAATCAGCTATCACTGAAGCCAAGATCCGCTAACGATTGTGCTGTCAGGTCCCGGCTTCGCTCTGATATCTCATTAAGGTTGTGCTATGCGTACCAATCCCACCGCAAGGGACTACACCAAGGCTTGGGTTCTTGATGCCGTCCTTTCAGAGGCGCCCTTGACGCGTACCAGGCTCATCGAATTGACGCGATTAAGCCAGGCCACGGTGTCCCGGAAGGTGGATGAGCTTCGTTACGACGGTCTCGTCGTCGAACAGGGAGTCAACTCGGTTGCGCGTCGTGGCCGGCCCTCCACCTATCTGGATGTGCCCGGCACGGCGGGGCATGTTGTAGGCATTTCGTTCGGAGCACGGACCACATGCATCCTGGTGACGGACCTGAGGGGCCGCGAGGTCAGGCACGTGATCGTGCCCAGCCTGGAGGGCGGCGATGAGGAAGCCACTGCCGAGTGGTTGCTGGGCTTGGTTGTGGATACCAGCGATTCCGCCGAGGGGCCACTGCGTCAAATCGTCGCCGCCCTTCCTGGCCGTGTCCGGACGGGTACGGCAATTCTTCGCAAGACCTTTGAAGATCGATTGAATGCTCCCGTGGTGCTGGAGAGCGATGCCAGTGCGTCCCTTCGGGGGATCCTGAAGGATGACGCGAGCATAGGAAATGCTGTTCTCTTCATGCTGAGTACGGAGCTGAGCTTCGCCAGTTGCACTGATCATGAAATCGCCAAGGGGCGGACTTCGGCTTTCGGACACCTTGGTGAGGTTCTCTTCTCCGGTGTTGGCAACGAGACGTTGGAGGGACTGTTAAGCACCAAGGGACTCCTCCAATTCGCCAGTGGACGGGGACTGGACCTGGACAACATCCAAGCGCTCTGGTCCCAACCGAAGGACGCGGCTGCCCAGGCGGAAGTGATGGAGGCATTTACGACGGCGGTGGTCGCCGCCGTCGGGGCCGTTGCCGTGACGCTTGACCCCGAGTGCGTATATTTCGTGGGCCGCCTGAGCCCGCTCGTGGACGAAGTCCTTCCGGAGGTGCAACGGCGGCTGGCACAAAACCTTCCGGTAGTTCCTGGGATCAGCGTGGTGCCGCAGGTCGTCGGACTATCAGTGGCCCAAGGAGCGGCATATGCGGGACTGGCATTGGTCCAGTCGCGGCTGCGGGACTCTATGCTCGAAGCCCAGTAGCAACCACGGAATGAACCCGGGCGGTCTTTGGATAGTTTCCTGCTTCGCGCTGCTCCGAAGCGGGGAATTCAAAGAGATCAATCATCAATTGCTGCTCGTAGGCGAGCCTCTGTGGGCTGGACATGATGGCGTGCCCGTCAACGGAGAACTCCGCCCCAGCCTCAGACCAGCGGACACCGTACGTGTGTGGCTTGGTGGCATCAATGGGCAGTTGGATGTCCCGGACGTCGGTGGTCAGCCGGGGATCGTGGTGTGCCTTGATCCCGACGCGAACGGTGCTGCTGTCTGCTGCGATCTTGTCACCGAAAAGTTCGGCGATGCAGAGCTCCCCGGAATCGGCCGGACTGGTCTCTTCAAATCCCACCAACCATATTGCGACCATGCAGGTCGGATCCGCGCTTGCGCTCACCCTTACCTGGACCTCGCCGGTGACTGGTGTCCATAACCTGCGCGTCGGCTGGGGAGTCACCACGTGCAGCCCATCGAGTCGGTGGCGATGTGTTCCCCGCGCGGCCCCAAGCTCCCCGGAGAAGGTTCCCGTTTGGAGATTGCTGACCCGAAAGGAACCGTCGGCTTCACGCCAGGCGGGCTGGTCGGCATCAATACGTAACCGCAATCCGTCAACGGCGAAATCGTAGCGAGCCTGGGACCGGCTCGGCTCAGTCCATTGGGGAAGGTAGTGCCCAACCCAAAGGTCAGGATTCAGCACTGAATCGGTAAAGCGCTCATTAATGGTCTCCGTAGGCACGAGCAAATCCTAGTTGAGTGAGCCAGCATCCTTTCAACAAAGAACCGTTGACAATCTACAACCACCGGGAGTATTGTCGACAATCGACGGTGCTTCACAGGCCGCTCTCGTCGACAATCGACGACAGCAATGAAAATCCAAACTGGAGGAAAAAAGTGGCATTCGACATCAAGCCGAAGTTCGCAACGTTCGACATGAACGGAACACTGATCAAGTTCGCTATCGCCGACGCGACCCGTGCGGTCCTGGGCGAACGCCTGCCGGCAGAGCTCGCCGATGAATACTTGCAGGCCACCAAGGCATACCGGATCGATGAGTGCATGGGCGACTACAAGCCCTTCCACCAAATCATCGCCAACTCCATGGAACGCGCCTCACGCAGGCTCGGCCTTGAGTACCGCGAGGCCGACGCAAGGGCGGTTTACGAAATTGTCCCCACCTGGGGCCCGTACCCAGGTGTCACCGAGGCCCTGAACCGCCTGGCCGAGGCAGTCCCCCTGGTCATCATTACCAACAGCGACACCGTGCATGCTGAGCGACTTTCGGAAAACCTCCAAGCTCCGTTCGCAACCGTCATCAGCGCCGAGCAGATGGGCATGTACAAGCCCCGGCTCGGAGCGTTTGAGTACATGTTCGACAAGCTTGGCGTCACGCCCGACGAGATTGTGCACGTCTCTGCGAGCCCGATGTACGACCACCGGTCGGCAGCGACCGTGGGCATCAAGAACAAGGTGTATGTGGACCGTGGCTTCGAGCATGACGAGCACTGGCTCGGCTACGAGCGGATCACGGACATCGCCGAGCTCCCCGTCCTCTTCGGCCTGCCACGACCCGCTGCTTCGTAAGAAAGACCTGATGACAGATGAGCGTCACTACGGCGGGCTCGGCTTTGGATCGGCTTCGGGCCCTTGGCCTGGAGCTTCCAACCCTCGCTGACAGCCCTTATTACGTGGACCACCGCGCAGTGGGTTCCAGTATCCACATCGCCGGCCAACTGCCTTACAAGGACGGCGTGCTGCTGGGCCAAGGCATCGTTGGCCGGGACGTGGGGCTGGAGACAGCGCGGGACCTCGCCCGCCATGCCGCGCTCAATTGCCTCGCCGCGGCTGTGCAGGCTGTGGGAGATCTGGACCGGATCCGGATCGTGCAGATGCTGGTGTTCGTGGCCAGCACACCGGACTTCGGTCTGCAATCGCGGGTCGCCAACGCGGCCAGCGAATTGCTCATCGAAGTGTTGGGGGAGAACGGACGGCACGCCCGCACCGCAATCGGCGTCGCCGGGCTGCCGGCCAACACTCCTGTAGAGATCCAGATGATCTGCACAGCCGTTTAGGCGCCGATATGTTGGCGGCAAATTCATGAGGAGAACAGCGTGAACCGGATCCAAGGAGCACTCAACGCCCTGGTTGAGCGGGTCGACACCCCGGCGCCGATCGTGCTGGTGGACGTTATGCAGGACAACATAGATCGCATGCAGGGCTTCGCCGACCAGCAGGACCTCGACGTCAGGCCGCACGTAAAAACGCATAAATGCGTGGAAATCGGTCGTCGCCAGGTCAAGGCCGGAGCTGTGGGAATCACAGCAGGCAATGTTGGTGAGGCCGAAGTCTTCGCCGCAGCGGGCTTCGACGATATCTTCATCGCCTACCCCATCTGGCCTTCGGGAACGAAAGGCCTGCGCATCCGCAAACTTGCCGTAACCACCCGCCTGCGGGTCGGCGTCGACAATTTCGCGGCAATCGATGCCCTTGCTGACGCGATGGGATCTGAGGCCGAACGGCTCCAGGTTGTGATCGAGGTGGACTGCGGTGCGCGTCGTTCCGGGGCACCACCCGAGTTCGCCGGCGACCTCGCCGCCGCCGCGCGCAGGCGTGGACTGGTGCCGGTGGGTGTCTTCACCTATCCAGGGCATGGAAGCTCCAGCCCGGACGCCCGCCAGCGCGCTGCGATGGACCAGGAAGCCGCGCTCACCACAGCGGTGCGGAGCTTCAGCGCGGCGGGCATCAGCGCAGACGTCGTCAGCGCGGGTTCAACACCCACCATTGAGTACTCCACGAGCAACGTGATCACCGAGATCAGGCCCGGCGAATACGTGTTCAATGACTTGAACAACACCCGGCTCGGGGCGTGCACGGAAGATCAGATTGCCCTGTTCGTCGCCGGCACCGTGGTCAGCGACTGGGTTCCCGATCAGGTCATTCTCGATGTAGGCACCAAAGCACTAAGCCGGGAAGGCAGCCCGCAGGTCGGCTATGGCGCCGTCCCCGGCACGTCGGCCGTTCTGTCCAAGCTCAACGAGTATCACGGGTTCCTCCCCCTGCCGGCCGGCGATTTCCACCCGGGCATCGGCACGGTGCTCCCGATCGTGCCGAACCACGTTTGCCCGGTTGTGGTCAATTTCGAGGAATACATCGTCACTGACAGCACGGGCACATCGCTGGAGCGGTGGCGGGTGGATGCCCGCGGATTCCTCAGCTGATTCGTGGGGGACGGCATGTCCGGCCCCCAGCCCGCAATCCAAGAAACATACCGTACAAGGACTGACCACCATGAGACTTGATAAGACCACTGCCGTCATAACCGGCGCCAGCAGCGGAATCGGGGAAGCAGTGAGTTCCCACTTCCGCCGCGAAGGCGCCCGGCTGCTGCTCACCGGGCGCAGGGAGCAACTCGACAGCGCCCAACCTGATGACGTGTACGTCCCCGGAGATCTCAATGACGAGGCATTCGTCGAAAGCCTCGCCCGCCAGGCCGCCGAAGCATTCGGCACCGTTGACGTCGTCGTCCTTAACCATGGCCTGCAGGTAAGCGGCCCGCTGACGGAGATGGCGTATGAAGATGCCAAAAACGTGCTCCACAGCAACCTCCTCAGCTCCTTCCTGATGATGAAGCATTTTGCACCGCTGATGCCTGCCACGGGAGGCTCGTTCGTCTTGGTCAGTTCACGGCTGGGCATGGTTGGCAAGCCTGATGAAGTCCTTTACTCCGCAGCCAAAGGCGGCCTCATCATGCTCGCCAAGGGCGCTGCCATCGAGTGGGCCTCACGCAATATCCGCGTCAACGTCGTCGCGCCAGGACTGACCGTCACTCCGGTCATCGAGGCATCGTTCCGGCGCAGGGAGGACCCTGAGGCCTACCGGGCAGAACGCGAGGGCCAGATCCCGCTCCGACGCCTGGCCACTCCCGAAGAAATCGCCGACGCCATACTTTTCATGGCGTCCCCGGAATCGTCCTACATCACCGGCGCGGTACTGCCCGTCGACGGCGGCTACACGGCCGCCTGAACACCGCACCGCCTTCCACTGGCTCACCAACTCCCCACAAAGTAGGACAACGATGAAAGCCCTCACAGCAACACCCCGAAACGGAGACCTCGGCTTCTGGATGGCAGGACTCGCGGAAAACCGGCCGGCATACCCGCGTTTCGCAGGCCAGGGGTCCGTGGATCTGGCCATCATAGGCGGTGGCTACACAGGCCTCTGGGCTGCGTACTTCGCCAAGAAACTCGAACCCTCACTCGAGGTCGCGGTTTTTGAGGCAGAACAGATCGGCTACGGAGCCTCCGGGCGAAACGGCGGCTGGCTTTCGGCGATGCCCCCGGGAAACCGGGCCACCTTCGCCCGCGCATCCAGCGGAGGTCTGGACGCAAGCCGGGCATTGCAGCAGGAGTTCGTGACCGGCGTCGACTCCGTCCTTAACATCCTTCAGGCCGAGGGTATCGACGCGGACCAGCACAAGGGCGGCGCGCTCGTCGCTGCCCACACCAAGGCGGGGCTGGGCCGGCTGGTAGCCAGGCATGACGCCGACTGGAAGTATGGGTTGACCGAAGACGATGTCCACTTGCTCGATCGGGACGAGTTCCAGAGCAAGATCAACATCTCCACAGTCCACGGCGGGCTCTTTTACAAGCCCTGCGCCCGCATTCATCCGGCGAAGCTTGTCTATGGCCTCGCGGACACCCTGACGTCCATGGGGGTGGGGATCTACGAAAACAGCCGGATAAACAGTATTGACGGCAGGACCCTGACCTTGGCCAACGGACAGGTCACGGCGGCCAAAAAGTTCATCTGCACGGAAGGCTATTCCGGGCAACTCCTGGGCAGCAGGGCCTTGATACCGATCAACTCCTCGATGATCGTGACCAAGCCGCTGTCCGAGGAGGCATGGGAGCAGATCGGCTGGAACGGGCTTCAGTGCCTGAGCGATTCCGCACACACTTTCATCTATTCGCAGCGAACAGCGGACGGCCGCATCGCCATTGGCGGCCGCGGAAGGCCCTACCGCTACGGTTCCGGTACAGGCGGCGCCGGAGCCACAGCACAGTCCACGGTTGACCTGATCTCCACAAAGCTTCGGTCCTTCTTCCCGGGTATCCACCTCGAAGTTGACCACGCGTGGTCCGGAGTCCTGGGTGTTACCCGTGACTGGAACGGCGGCGTGCGTTGGGACCAGGCCTCCGGAATCGGATCGTCCACCGGCTATGCCGGACACGGTGTTACAGCCGCCTACGTTGGCGGGCGAACACTCGCGGAAATGGCTTTCGAACGGGAAACCGAACGGACCACGCTCCCCTGGGTTGGCTACCGCGCACGGAAATGGGAACCGGAACCCATTCGCTGGCTGGGTGTTCACGGCATGTACCGGCTTTTCGGTCTTGCTGATCAGTGGGAAGAGCGCAAGGATTCCACCAGGACGTCCCTCCTGGCCAGATTCGGCAGCAGGCTCGCCGGACTTCACGAATAACGCACCATCCAAAAACCTTCATTTGAAACGCCCCCGGAGGTACATCATGAAGACCATAAGCAGGATCCAGGCTGCAGCCGCAGGGTTTGCAATGCTGGTGGCCCTCACCGGCTGTGGCGGGTCAACGAGCACCTCCCCAACAGATCCGAAAACGGCCGACATCTCCGAGGGCGTCCAGCCTGACGAAAAGGCTGTGAGCCTGTTGCCCGCGTCCTATAAGGACAAGGGCGAACTGACGGTCGCGATGGACCTGCACTACCCGCCGACGACGTTCCTCGCTGAAGACAACTCGACGCCGATCGGCCTGAACCCGGACATTGCCCGCCTGATAGCCAAGAAGCTCGGCCTGAAGCTGAAGTTCGAGAACACCGTCTTCGACACGATCATTCCGGGCATTGACGGTGGCCGCTACGACTTCACCGTCACCACCATGGCACCAACGCCGGAGCGGCTGAAGGTCCTGGACATGATCGACTACTTCAAAGCCGGCAACTCAGTGGCCGTGAGCGCTGGAAATCCGTTGAAACTCACCAACGAAACCCTGTGCGGCAAAAACATTGCCGTCACAGCCGGCTCCACAGGCCAACTCAAGCGCCTCCCGGCCGTCTCGGAGCAGACCTGCACCTCCAAGGGACAACCAGCCATCAACGCCGTGACCCTGCCCAACGTCCAGGACGCCCTCACGCAGTTGGCGTCCAGGCGAATCGACGGCATCCTCTACGACACAACCTCCCTCGCCTGGGCCGAGAAGCAGCAGCCCAAATCGTTCACCATCCTGACCCCCCAGGTCAACGTCGGCTCCAGCGACGTGACGGCGATTGGCCTGAAAAAGGGTTCTCCCCTGACCCCCGCCCTGCAGGCCGCCGTCCAGTCGGTCCTGAACAGCCCGGAGTACAAGAAGTCCCTCTCGAATTGGGGCCTCGAATCCGGTGCCATCACCGAAGCCAAGCTCAACTAGGAGACGTGCTCCCCACATGCAAACCATCAGTCACAGAAGCAAGGGCTTCACCCGCGAAACGGCAGACACCCCGCTGTTCATGAATGAAGAGATCGAGGTGCTCTAAGCATGGACGGAAAACTCGCCGTCATCGGCCTGGGCAGCATCGGAAGCATGGCACTCTGGCAGGCCTCCCGCCTTTCCGGTTCCGTGGTCGGTTTCGAAGCACACACCCCGGCCCATGGGCGCAGCGCGGTAGGCGGGGACACCCGGCTGTTCCGCATGATCTACCGCGGCATCCCGGCGCACTACGCCATCCTGGAACGCTCCCGGGATCTCTGGGCGGAACTCGAGGCAGAAACCGGACAGGACATCCTCACCCGCTGTGGTGGACTTTCCATCGGCACCACCGACGGGTCCTACCTCCGCAGCGTCCTGGAGACTGCCCGGACCAATGGGGCTGCACACCAGATCCTGAACCGTGAGGAAATGGCCGAACGCTACCCGCAGCACAACCTCCGGGCTGACGACTCCGCCGTGTTCGACCCCAACGCCGGGGTCCTACGGACCGACCGGGCAGTAACGGCAGCCATTGCCGCTGCACAAGCCAACGGCGCAACGGCCCTTAACAACACTCCTGTTACCGGCATACGGGAAACCAACGACGGCGTTGTCGTCACCTCCGGGGACACTTCCTGGACCTTCGAGAACGTCATCGTCGCCTCAGGGGGTTGGTCCCAGCGGCTCATGCCCGATTACCTGAAGGCGCACACGGAAACCCGCAGGGTTTTCCTGAGCTGGTTCGTTGCCCGCGACGCAGCCCAGTTCACCCCGGAGAAGTTCCCCACTTTCAGCCGGATGTACGAGGACCGCTCCATGTACGGAGCTCCTGCGGTGGACGGCGTTACCGTCAAAGCCACCCTCGACGGCCGGGGCACGGTGACGATGGACCCCGATGCTTTCCCCAGGGAACTCACAACAGCCGAAATTGCCGACACCTTGGAAACCGTCAGCGAATTCCTCCCCGGCCTGGTTCCCAGCATCGTCCGCTCCGACGCCTTCCCTGACCTCTACACGGAGGACCGGAATCCCCTCTTGGGCTGGCTCGGCGAGTCGAGCAGGATCTACTGCGCCACAGGCTTCTCCGGTGGCGGGTTCAAAAACGCCACGGGCTTCGGCCACATCGCCGCGTACGAGGCGCTCGGCAAACAATCACTCGATGGCCTGGAATTCGTGCGCCCGGAACGGTTCAGGACGAGCTAGCCCCGGTATAATCGACAATCGACAAGGGAGGCGGAACATGGACCGCAAGTTCACGTGGCAGGAACAGCGGATGACGACGCCGGACGGTGTCTACCGTGTGCTCCGCACCGCCATCCTGAACGGAACTGTGCCTCCTGGGGAACAACTGCGCGAGACACATATCGCCGCAGACCTCGGTATCAGTCGATCTCCGCTGCGTGAGGCGCTGACCAAGCTCGAGGAAGAAGGGCTGGTGGTCAAGGTCCCCTTCCGGGGATCCTTCGTTGTAGAAGTCAGCGCTCGTGACGTCGCAGAAATCGCGTCGATCCGGGTACTCGTCGAGACCTATGCTGCCGAGCTCTCAGCCCCCACCCTGCGAGGTCCCGAGCGGCTCCGGCTCAAGCAAACCATCGAGGAACTTTACCGGGCAACCGACACCAACGACATCCCCGCCAGCATCGACGCCCACCTTCGTTTCCACAGGCTCTTCTACGAATTTTCGGGGAACACCGCCCTGCAAAATATGTGGAACGGGTGGGAGAACAAGTTGCGTCTCTACCTGGCGGTCGATCACCGTACCTATAGCGACCTGCACGATATCGCTGTTGAGCACGAGAAATTGGCTGAGCTGGCTCTGGCCGGAGACTTCGATGCCTTCCGCCAGGAAATGGTCAGTCAATTCCAGAATGCTCTCCACGAACAACCTCTGGAGCAGAAGTAAACGGAGCAGGCCCTGCCTTAGTCCACGAACTCCGACTGCGTCTCAATGAAGTCCCAATCCTGCAACGTCAGCACCCCACTGACCTTGTCTGGATGAGGACCGCCAGCCTCGGCAATATGCTGCAAGACCTGCAACGGGAGTTCCTCGGCACGCAGGTTTTCGCGTAGCCACTCCTTGCTGTCCAAGTGCAGGTCCAGCCACCACATGAAGATTTCCATCGCAGACCACCTTCCTTCGGATTAACCGTAGGCCGGGGCCGGGTCGTCTACAAGGGCTGCCGTCCCCCAAGAGTCGCTACGCAGGCGCCCCCGCTACCAGGGTCTTGTGGGGAATCGGGCGAAGGGCCAATCTGTACCTAGGACGCTGGCGCACAGTTTCAAGAACCCGTGCCGACGCCCACTCGCACAAGGGATCCGCGATGGACTGTGACATCGAGCTGGAGATCGATACCGGCTCTGCACGCGGCGAATACACGGTGCACGTGGTCCGTGCTCCGGCGGGAGGCCACGCTTCGGGGATGTTCACGTTGGACGTTGACGGCATCCTGGACCGGCTGCCACAACTTGAAGCCACCGTTCTTGCCTCCGCGGTGGCTGCCCGCCGCACCATGCCGGTGGCCGAGATGGCAGTCCGCGAAGTTGGCCAGCAGTTGTTCCAGGCTTTGTTCACCCGCGAGGTCTACGGCACGTACCGGGCCAGCCTTGGCGCGGCCCAACACGCTGGCCAGCAACTCAGGGTGGTCTTGCGGCTGGCCGCCCCGGAATTGGCTACCATGCCGTGGGAGACCCTCTTCGACCCCGAAACCGAGACGTACCTGTGCCAAACAGAACCACTGTTACGGCACATCCCGGCCCCCGACTACAACCAGAATCCCTTGGACGTGGCTCCCCCGCTGCGGATCCTGGGCATCGTCGCTTCGCCCAGGGACCTTCCTACCCTCGATGTCGATGCCGAGAAGGACCACCTGAGCAGGGCGTTGGCCGGTCCTGTAGCCGAGGGACGCGTGGAACTGGTGTGGTCCAGGAGCGGAACCTGGGACGACGTTCAGTCCATGCTGCTTGCCGGCCCGTGGCATGTGGTCCATTTTGTGGGCCACGGCGATTACGATTCCCGGACCGATGAAGGCAGGATCGCTCTGGTGGGACCGGACGGCAGGGCCGCAATGGTCCGCGCCGTGCGGCTCATGGCCCTGCTCAGTGTTGCCGCACCACGCCCGCGGCTCGTTGTGTTGAACTCGTGTTCCTCCGGTGAGATGGGCCAATCCGACCTCTTTTCCGGCACCGCTTCCTCGTTGGTCAGGAGCGGGATAGGCGCCGTCGCGGCAATGCAATTCGCCATCAGCGACTCCGCGGCCATCGCCTTCGCCCACGGCTTCTACGCCGCGATCGCCAACGGCCGAACTGTGGACGAGGCAGCACGCGTCGGCCGCATCTCGGTCATGGCCAGCCCGGACGGCACACTGGAATGGGTCACTCCGGCCCTCTACGTCCGGGGCGGTTCCACTCAACTCTTCACGCTGCGCGGCACGCCACGCGCAGCGGTTTCGGAAGCACGTTCGACGCCGGCCCCCACGTTGGGCGGGCAAGCCGGCCAAGCTACCGTCCCGACGCCGGCCCCCACCTCGGGCGGGCAAACGTCAGTCCCGCTGCAGGCCCCGGGAAGCTCCGGCGCGGCAGACGGCGCTGCCGCGAGGGCCGCACAAACCAACGCCGACCAAGCCATGAAGCGAGCCCAATTGCGAGCCCTTTATGTCCAGGCCTCCGCGGAGCTAAGGGCACGGCGTTTCGAGCAAGCCGTTGAATTGTTCGATGACCTCCTGACCTTGGAGCCCGGCTACCGTGACGCCACGGCGCTAAGGGAGAGTGCACAGCATCGGCTGGACATGTCCCGCACCTACCGTGAGGCACTCGCCGCTGAAGAGGCCGGCGATTGGCTGGCCGCGGCGGACGGCTTTGCCTTGGCGCAGGAAGATCCGGAGTTCCCCGAAGCAGCAAAACGCCGGCAGGACTGCGAGCGCCGTCAACGCATCTCCGACCTCCAGGGCGAACTGCGCTACCACTCGTCTTTGGGCTCATGGGGAGCCGTGGTGGATGTGTCAGCCGAACTTGCGTCGCTCGATCCGACCGCAGCCGATCCCGACGGACTTGCGAGTGCGGCGAGGGCTGAGATCGAGAAGGCGAAGCCACCAGAACCGGAGCCAGCAAAGCAGCCTTCCCCGGAAAGAGGTTCATACACGGCTGCGGACCTGCCCGCAGAGTCACGGCGGCCAACGGCGACCCCCGCAACGCGGATCCCGGCACCTACCAAAGCCCCGCCACCCACCCAAGCGCCGGCGTCGAGCACTCCATCCGCGAAACCGCCGCAACCAGCACTCGCTTGGACACCGCTCGCGTGGGGCGGTGCGGCCTTGGCGGTGGCGGGCGGCTTGGGGGCGTCCACCGTGGTGTTCTTCATGTGGTTCGACGAGACCTACTGGCAGGACAGCGGCGGCGACATCGTGCTCCGGATCCTGTACGGCCTGCTGGCACCACTCGGTTATCTGCTGCTCATGGTGGCCGGGCTGCCTGAACGGACCGTACCAGCGCGTGTTGCGATGACCGGCGTCGTGCTTTCCGCGGCGATCTTTGGGCTCGCCGGCTTGAACTACACGGTGGAAGTGAGCGCCGTCGTGGCCAGTTTTATCCTGGCCGCCTTCGGACTTTGGGCGGGCATCCTGGCTCTGAAGGACCCGGCCAGGCGAACGTTTGCGTGGCTCCTCCTGCTGCCCACCGTGTTGCAACCGATCATCTGGATCCAAGGGAAAGGCGTGTTCATGGAGAGCTGGTACATGTCGCAGGCGCTGCCGTTGCTGCTGCATCTGATGCTTCTTTGCGCGGTGGGCGTTGTGTTCGTCGTGATGGCACGGCGGCTTCGGCCGGCGACTGAAGCGGGGCCTGCTGCCAAGGCGGGAACGTCGCCATGAGCCGGCTGGTTGAGTTCACCACCGACGACGGCGGCACGGTAGTTGTGGAGGTCGCGAGCACAGCCGGGAGCATCGTGACCCGGGGTGGCGATCATGCGGGGGATCATTCCGGCGTCTTCGCGAGGGCCCAGCAGACGTTCCAGCGGGCCTTGGAGCATGTTCGACCCGCAGTCCAGGGCGTGATCGATGAGCTGCTGAGCTTGGAGAACCGGCCTGACGAGGTCAGCGTGGAGTTCGGCATAGACCTCCACGCGGAGGCCGGGGCTTTCATTGCATCAGCCAGCACTGCGTCCAACTTCAAGGTGCGGCTGACGTGGAACAAACCGCCCCAGCCCAACTAGGTCGCAGATGAGCGCGTTCTGAGCCCTCAAAACGCGCTCATCTGCGACCTGGTTTGGTGGGCAGACAGCCTGTTCAAGGACACCTCGCGGCGCAACAATAAGGTATGGCTGCGGAGAATTTCAGCGGAAGGATTCCTTTGGTTGTCGGCGTCTTGCCCGACCAGCACGTGGAGGTGCTGCAAACGGCCCGGACGCTGGCTGAGCAACTCGGCGTGCCGCTGGTTTGTGCGTACGTGGACGAGGCCAGCTACCTCGTGGAATGGGACCCGGCGCGGGAGACACACCGAATGTCGCTTCATCCGGAGAAGGATGACGAGGACGTCGCAGCTGTTCGCAGTGATTTGGGCAAGCTCATCGGCGATGCCATGGATGGTGGCTCGGCGGACTGGACTCTGCGGTTGCTCGCTGGAGACCCCGCACGAGCCCTCGGCCGACTCGCCGAGGACATCCACGCCTCGATGATCATTGTCGGAACGCCGGAACCTGGCTTGGGACACCGCATTTCCGAGGCTTTGAACGGCTCTGTGGCGGCATGGTTGAGCCACCACCAACGCCGGCCCGTGCTGATTGTGCCGCAGAAAAAGCCCCAGGAAGCTGCCCGTAAAAACTAAAGCGAAAGTACTTATTCGAGGTGGTGGCAATGCCGTGCCGCCCAACGTAGAGTGATTACTGCAGGACGGCGAAAGCACCTGCTCAAAGACCGCTCCGGAGTGCGTATCCCCCAATAACGCACTCCGGAGCTCTTTGTTTAACCTGCTCTCAGCTACCTCACGAACGTGTACAGCAGCGCCGCCATTGCGAAGCCCACAATGGACAACACTGTCTCCAGAACGGTCCAGGTCTTCAGGGTGTCCTTGACGGACATGTTGAAGTACTTGGAGATGATCCAGAAGCCGCCATCGTTGACGTGGCTGGCAATGATGGAGCCGGAGGAGATGGCCACCACGATCAGGGCGAGCTGAGGCTGGGAGTAACCGGAGGCCAGGCTTGGGGCCAGAATGCCACCGGTGGTTACGATCGCCACGGTTGCCGAGCCCTGCGCAATGCGCATGCCCGCGCTGATTACGAAGGCGGAGAGGATGATTGGTAGGCCGGCCTGAGCCAGCGAGTCCGCCACAGCCTTGCCCACACCGGTGGCCGAGAGAACTGCGCCGAAGAAGGCACCGGCGCCAACAACCAGCAGGATCATGCCCACGGGACGAAGCGATGAACCCGTGATTTCGCTGAGTTCGGCGGAGCTCATGCCGCGTCGGATGCCCAGGAGCCACATGGCCAGCAGCACGGCGACGGTCAGCGCGATGGCCGGGTTGCCGAAGAACTGGAGTATGTCCCGGAAAGCACCGGGAGGAGCAAAGATGTTGCCGAAGGTACCACCGAGGATGAGGATCATGGGCAGGCCGATGGCCAACAGCACCAGTCCGATGGACGGCTCGTGGCCGCGGGCTTCCTCGGCCTCGGGAACGATGCGGTCCTCGGGCACGGTAACCATCACACGCTTGCCGATCCACGTGCCCCACAAAATACCGGAAGCAAACCAGGCCGGGATACCGCAGATGAGGCCCATGAGGATGATCCAGCCAAGGTCAACATGGAAAAGGCCGGCGGCAGCAACGGGACCGGGGTGCGGTGGCAGGAAGGCGTGTGTCACGGAGAGGCCGGCCAGCAACGGAAGTGCGTACAGTGCCAGCGACTTGCCACCGCGAATTGCGGCGACATAAACCAACGGCGCCAGGACGAAGATGCCGATATCGAAGAACACCGGGATACCCAGCACGAAGCCGGTGATACCCATGGCGAGCGGGGTGCCCTTTTCGCCGAAGATCTTCACGAGCCTGCCGAGCAGCACTTCCGCGCCACCAGAGCGTTCGAGGATGGCACCCAGCACTGTACCGAGGCCGATGATCACGGTGATGTGGCCAAGGATGCCGGCGAAGCCCTTCTCAATCAGGGCGTCGCTGCTCTTGGTGGCCGAGCCGACCAACGCTTCAACCGAGACCCCACCCACCAAAGCCACGATCACGCCGGTTCCCACCAGGGCGATGAACGGTTCGAGCTTGACCTTGATGATCAGGAACAGCAGGAGGGCGATGCCCGCGCCTGCCAGGAGGAGCAGGCCGGCGGTGTCGTGCCGCAGCCATTCGAGGAATTCATTCATGGGGGTTTCTTTCTGGGTGAGTCCTACTTGAGGGTGCCGGTAAACGCGGCGGCACGGGCCGCGATGTCTGCCCAGTTGCCTGCAGCGACTGCTGCGGGCGGGACCACGCTGGTGCCGCAGCAGACTGCGGCAGCACCGGCGTCGAGGTAGCTCTTTGCGTTGGAAGCGTCGATGCCTCCCGAAGGCAACAGGCGGATGCCCGGGTAGGGGCCCTGCAGGTCCTTCAGGTACGCCGGGCCGAGTTGCCGGGCAGGGAAAATCTTGACGACGCCGGACCCCAGGTCAAGTGCCTGCGCCACTTCGGTGGGCGTCATGGCGCCAAGGCTGAAGGGTATGCCGGCGGCCACAGCGACTGCTGCGACCTCGGGCCGAATGCCAGGCGTCACCAGGAACTTGGCCCCGGCGTCGATCGCTGCGCGGGCTTGGTCTGCGGTCAGGACCGTACCAATTCCGACGGCGGCACCATGGTCTGCGGCGGTCTCTGCCGCGCGCTTGACGTGCTTGAGCGCATCCGGGGTGGTGAACGTCAGTTCCACGCTGCGGATACCGCCGTCGGCCAATGCCCGGCAGAGATCCGCGGCGTCCGTGATGGACGGAGCGCGGACCACGGCCAGGGTGCGGTCGGCTTCAAGCTGCTGGATGAATTCTTCAGGAGTCATGGGTGGTGCTTCTTTCCTTCTCGGGTGAGTCCGTCACTGCTTCGACGCAGGGCACGGCCGGCGCGGGCACCGGTGGGCCGGCCGCCGTCGATCGCTGCTGCGCCGTTGACGAAGACGTAATGGATGCCGCTGGCGGCTTGGCGGGGATTCTCAAAAGTGGCTTCGTCGCGGATGGTCTCCGGGTCGAAGAGCACGACGTCGGCCGCGTAGCCTTCGCGAACCAGCCCCCTTTTGTGGAGCTTGACTCGTGCGGCCGGACGCCCACTCAGGTGATGGACGGTTTCCTCGAGGCTGAGCAATCCGAGGTCGCGGGAGTAGTGGCCGAGGTAGCGCGGGAAGGTTCCCCAGGCTCGGGGGTGCGGCTTGGCGCCGACCAGGAGGCCGTCGCTGCCGCCGGTGTGCGTGCGGTGTTTCATGATGGCCTGGACGTTTTCCTCGTGCCCCACGTGCTGCAGGATGCCGGTGCCGAGGCGGTCTTCGGTGAGGATGCGGGCGAAGACATCGAACGGCTCCTCGTTGCTCTCGGCAGCGATGTCCTTGATGGTTTTGCCCACGAGTCCCGCGAGCGCCGGGTTCTGGACGCCGCTGATTTCAAGGGTGTCCCACTCGGCAACTACTCCGTGGCAGCCGTCGGATCCGTAGATCTCCACGGCTTCCCGGATGCGGGCGCGGGTGTCGGCATCCGCCAGGCGGGCAAGCGTCGCTTCGGTGCCTCCGGACGATGCCCAGCTGGGAAGGATCGCGGAGAGCGTGGTGGCACCGGGGAGGTAGGGGTAGGTGTCCAGGGTGATGTCGACGCCGTCATCCAACGCGTTATCGATGAGCTCCAGGAGTTCGCCGGCCCGGCCCTTGTTCTCCGCGAAGTTCATGGTGGCGTGGGAGAGGTGCAGGGCGCATCCTGTGTCCCGGCTCAGGCCGATCATCTCCGCGTAGGCATCCAGTGCGCCCTTGCCGTAGGAACGGTGGTGCGGTGCATAGAAGCCGCCCAGCTCGCCCACGGTCCTGCAGAGGCCCGCGAGTTCTTCGGTCTGCGCGTACATGCCCGGGGTGTAGGTCAGGCCGGAGGACATTCCGACGGCGCCCTCCTCCATCGCCGTGCGGATCACGTCTTGCATCTGCTGCTGTTGCTGCGGGGTGGGATCACCTTCTGCGAAGCCCATCACCATGGCGCGGACGGTTCCCTGCGGAACGAGGTAGGCGGCATTGGTGGCGATGCGGCCTGTGGTGCCGTCCGCATCGGTGACCTCGGTATCCAGCCGGTCCAGGTACTCCCCCACGGTCCGCCAGTTCCAGTCGAAGTCCGCCGGGTTATCGTTCCAACCAGCGATCTTCTCCCGGACACCGGCGAGCGTGGCATCATCCACTGGTGCGTAGGACAGGCCGTCCTGGCCCAAAAGTTCCGTGGTGACGCCCTGGCTGAGCTTCGCGTAGTGCTGCCGGTTAACAAGCAGTTGCAGGTCAGAATGCGCGTGCATATCGATGAACCCAGGACTCAGGACCAAGCCAGTGGCATCGATAACGCGGTCCGCGCCGGTTGACGCTGCGGTGAGGGAACCGGCGTCGACGACGGCGGCAATCACGGCACCGTCCAGCAGGACGTCCGCGGGGCGGCGGTCCGCTCCGGTTCCATCCACCAGGGTGGCGTTGCTGATAAGGATCTTCATGGCAGGGGTCCTAGAAGAAGGTGTGGATGAGGTCGACGACGGTCTGGTTGCCTGTGCTTTCGGCGGACGCGCTGTCCGTGAGCACCGGGATGACGGTCCACTTGTCGAAGGCTGTGCAGGGATGGGACAGGCCCAGCCGGATCACATCGCCGGGTTGGACGCTGGTGGTATCGGGGTCGAATGTCATGAAGCTGTGCTGATCGTTGACCGACGTGATGTGGGCTCCATGCAGTGGCGCCATCTCTCCGCCGAGGACAGGACCGATGAGCTGCGGTTCCGGCAGTCCTTCATCGAACGGGAGGTCGCGTTTGCCGGCGTCGAGGATGGCCAGGCCCGGCTCCGTTTGCGAGACGACCCGCGCCCAACCGTGCATTCCCGCACGGAACGGCTGGTTCCCGGAGCGGGAGAAGGGCGAGATTCCGCGGTAGAAGCCGTCGTCGTGGATGATGTAGGCGCCGCTACGGATCATGAGGTCCACTGCGGGGCCACCCGTTTCCGCTCCCGTGCTGATGGTCGGTGAAAGGACGGTCACGACGTCGTCGAAGTACGCGCTGCCCCCGGCCGTGATGATCACTTCGCTGGAACCGTACAAGCCGTCAGCGAGCAGTTCCTCATGGAGGAGCCGCATCTGGGCGAGGTAGCCGCGGACGGCACCCAGTCCGGCGTCGTCGGCTGTGTGCGCGAGCGAGCCTTCATAGCCGCTGACACCTACCAACCGCAGATTCGGTGAGGCAGCAACCGCGCGGGCCACCGCAATGGCAGCGTCAACGCCCCGGGCTCCGGTCCGGCCTCCATGGGCGCCGAGCTCCACGAGCACATCCAGCACGGCGTCGCTCCCGGCGAGCACGCGGTTGATGACCTCCACTGTTCCCACCGAGTCCACCCAGGACAGGATCGGCGCATCGGCAGTGGACGTTCGGGCCACCCATTCGATGGCATGCGGGTCCGTGAGGCTGTTGGCAAGCTGCAGGTTCCGGACGCCGAACTCCCGGGCTACGCGAAGTTGAGCGAAGTTCGCCAAGGTTATTCCCCAGGCTCCGCGTTTGAGCTGCTCGGCCCAGAGCTGGGGGGACATGGTGGTCTTGCCGTGCGGCGCCAACAGCACGCCGTGTTCCTTGCACCAAGCGGCCAGGTGGTCGGCGTTGGCCTGCAGCGCGGCACTATCAAGCGTGAGCAGCGGCGTCTGGAGATCGGCCAGGGTGTGCTTCGCCGCGAGGAATTCGGCGTGCGTGCTCCCGTTGGCGGTGGCTGGAATGGCCTTGTGGCGCCAATCGAGCTGACGGTCTGCAAGGCCGGCCACGGCGTGTGCCGAGATGGCTTCGGAGGTGTTCACGGGTTCATTCCCTTCGCGGGGCTGCGTTTTTGAAGCTGCGGTGTGGGGCTGTTCAGTATGAGATTCTCAGTTGCGTTGCGTATTTTGCAACGCTGGTTGCAAACCTGCTGGTGATATGTCTAACATGGTGACGGATCGAGAGTCAAGGCCGCTGAGAAGCGCACGAACTAGTGGGAGAACGATGCTTTCAGCTGTATGCGTTGGCGAAACGATGGCCATGCTTACCCCTGTCCAGGCCGTTCCCCTTCACCTCGCCACCGAGCTCCACTGCGGGATTGGTGGCGCTGAGTCCAATGTCGCCATGGGACTGGCGGCCATGGGCCTGGACACGCATTGGGTTAGCCGCGTGGGCCACGATGGCTTCGGCACGCGCATCCTTGACGAGCTTCAGGCACACGGAGTGGGCGTCTCTGGCGTCGAGGTGGACGAGTCCCGGCCCACCGGCCTCTACGTGAAGGTCCCCGCCCAGGAAACAGACCCCGACGGCGGCAGTTCAGTTTTGTACTACCGGCAAGGTTCTGCGGCGTCTGCCATGGGACGCCCCTTGCTTTCCAATCCCGCTGTTTCGTCACTGCTGGAAAAGGCGGCGCTCATCCACCTGAGCGGCATCACTGCTGCCTTGTCCCCGGAGTGCCTGTCTCTCTTGGAAGCCATGCTGGGCGAACCTCGGAACGGACGCATCATCAGCTTCGACGTCAATTGGCGGGAAGCCCTGTGGGCGGGCCAGGACCGTTCCGTCCTGCAGCGCTTGGCGAACCTGGCCGACGTCGTGCTTGTTGGTAAGGACGAAGCTGAGCACGCCTTTGGCACCACCGATGAAGCCGAACTCCGCCGTTTGATGCCGGACCCTCAGGTGCTGGTCATCAAGAACGAGGCGATCAGCGCCATTTCTTTGGATCGGAGTGGCACCCGGGAAGAGGTTCCCGCACTGTCCGTCTCCGTCGTCGAGCCTGTTGGCGCCGGTGACTCGTTCGCCGCCGGTTACCTCAGCGGCATGCTGTTTGGGCTCGGTCAGAAGGCGAGCCTCCGCAGGGGGCACGTCGCGGCCGCCTGTACCTTGACTGTTCACGGCGACCGCGGACCGCTACCCGAAGCCGAGGAGCTCGCGGCCATCCTCGATTCTTCGGATGAGGACTGGGCTGCTATCCATGTTGAAGAGGGACATTTCAACACCAGAACCGGAGCGTGACATTTTGAGCCAGAGCCTCATGCGGGCCATCGACCTGCTCGCCGAACTCGCGGCGAAGCCCGCCACCCTTGACGAGCTCTCGTCCAAAGCATCCGTGCACAAAACCACCGTGATGCGGCTCCTGCACGCCATGGAGGAGAAGCGGTTTGTGGTCCGGGACGAAGAGCAGCGCTTCATGCTGGGCTCCAAACTGTTCGAACTGTCATCGCTTGCTCTTGAGCAGCGGGACATCCGCAAGGTAGCGCACCCGCACCTCGCCGAGCTGAACGGTCGCACCGGGCACACCGTCCACCTCGCGGCATTTGAAGGGAATGAAGTGGTGTACATCGACAAGTTCGAGTCGCACCACCCCGTCCGCATGTACTCGCGCATCGGCCTCACTGCATCGCTGCACTCGGCCGCTGTCTCCAAAGTCCTCCTCGCCGACATGCCGCGCAGCCGGCAGGAAAAAATCGCGGCGGGGCTGGACTACATCAAAGTTACCGAGAACACCCTGACCTCACCCGAGGCCCTGCTGGCCGAACTGGAGCAGGTCAGGATCCAAGGCTGGGCCCACGACAACGCTGAGCACGAGGCATTCGTGCACTGCATCGCGGCCCCCATCCGCGACGCCAGCGGTGCCGTTGTTGCCGCAGCCTCTTGTTCGGTACCGGTAGTGATGCTCAGCTATGAAGGCTTGCTGGAGCTGCTGCCCGATCTCAAAGCCAGCACCGAGGCCATCTCGAATGACCTCGGCTGGATCAGCCACGAAAGGAACTCATCATGAGTGAAAAGAACGTAGTACTGACCGAAAACGCCCCCGCCCCGGCGCACGTATTCTCCCAGGGCATCAAAAAGGGCGGGATGTTCCAGGTCTCCGGCCAAGGCCCCATGGATCCCGCCACCAACCAGTACATTGGCGAGGGCGACGTCCGCGTCCAGACACGTCGCACGCTGGAGAACGTGAAGGCCATCCTCGAAGCCGGCGGATCCTCCGTTGAAGACGTCATCATGTTCCGCGTCTACCTCACCACCCGCGATGACTTTGCCGCGATGAACGAGGTTTACGGCGAGTTCATCCGCGAGAACGTGCCCAGCGGTTTGCTGCCGAGCCGCACCACCGTGTTTGTGGATCTCCCGCACGAGGTCATGCTGGTGGAGATCGACGCCCTGGCTGTTACTGCCTAGGCTCCCTGGCCGCGACACCCATTTTCGTTTGCGCCACAGTTTCGGGCTGGCGACACCTGTATCCAGGCGTCGTCAGCCCGTTTCTGTGACCCCAGTGATTTGCGCGGCGTCGGCGTTCTCTTGGGCTAGGGAGCCGGGGTTTCGCTCTTGTTCTTGCGGCGGTTTTGGATCCCGAGGATGAGGAAAGTGATGCCCATGCCCAGGAATGCGATCCAGGCAGGGTTGACTATGATCGCCATGGCCACCGCGACAATGAGGAAGACGATTCCAACTGGGAGCAATGCGGAACTCCCATACTTATCCGCTCGCGTGTTCCGGTCCAGGGTGGGCTTTGTGCCGTCGCTCATCTACGTGAGGCTACGTGGGCCGATGGACGAGGCGCAAGCGTTGCTACGAGGCGCGTGGCTTCCTGACCACTTTGGCTCTCACAGCGCGCCGACACGCCGCATTCCCCGGCGCGCCGCGGGACCCCCGGCGTCAAAGAAGGTCAGGAAGCCACGCGGCGAACCACCGACGGCGGGACGGCCGGCACCCGCTGGCGCTTGGCATAGATCCTGGCTCGTTGGCTGGACAGGGCCAGGAGCACCAGGATGTCCGTCGCCAAGCCGGACAGGCCTGCCTCAAGCGTGAGATTGGTGGTCCCCGTGGAGGCATCGATGGCCTGGACCACGATCGAGATGGAGCTGAGTCCCATCGCAATCACGCGGGCGCCGTTGCTGCCCAGGAATATCCGCCAGGCAAGGAATACCTCGCCGAGCCCGAAGACCAGGACGATCACAGCTATGGTCACGATTGCCGCCGTCGTGGTTTGTGGGTCAAGGTTGGCGTCCTCGATGGTGATGTTGCCGCCCGAGGTCAGCAAAGTGATGGCCAAAGCCAGCGCGGCCAAGGCCCGGATGACCACGAGCAATGCGCCCGTCATAGTGGGTGCGGGACGGCGGTCGCGGCTGTCCGTCTGACTGCCTGGTTGGTCGGCGGGGACGGGCACGCGGCGGGCATCGATGATGGGCAGATCGCCGTCCGTGGAGATAGAATCGCCGCCGCCATTGCGTGAGTGATATCCGGTGGAAAAGTCCTTGATGACACGGACGGTCACGGCAGGCTCTGCCTCGGACACCGTCCGCACGATGTGGTCCCGCTCTACGTCGGTGTTCTGCTCGATCTTGTGGGTGATCTGCAGGGTGAACAGCGAGAAGCCAACGCTGCGATCGTAGGTGCCGGCGGCGAGCCAGTCCACCTTGTGCCCGCCGGGCAGCATCCAGCCTTCGGGGCAGCGCCAAAAGCGGACGTGGTGGCGTTTGCCGGGGTTGCTGTCCACTTCCTGCTGGTAGGCGAAGTCCTGCTGACGGTCAAAGAGGTACAAGGGGCTGACGGGCGCCTGCGTGTAGCTCTGCCTCAAAAGTGTCGAGCTCACGATGCGCCGGCTGCTGGCGAAGGTCACGTCGTCGGCAATGGTCCACCCGGCGGCCCGCATGATCGCGTGGATCTGCGGCTCGGTGCCGAGAAGGGCCACGTTCACCGGGTCGCCGAGCAGTCCGTCGCTGGTCCGGGCCCGGCCGATGAAGTAGCCGGGAACGTAAATGGTGGTCAGGATGCGGTGGAGGCGAGGCAGCAGCAGGTAGGCCAAAAATGCCCAGAACACAAAGGAGAACCACACCTGGCCCCACCCCAGGTGAAAGCTCTCCCCCACCAACAGGAATGCCAGCCACACCGCAGCGGCTCCACCGAGGACGAAGAAAGCGTGGTCGAGTCGACTGTCCGTGACTCCTTTGTTCGGCGCTTTGTACATTCGGAACTCCCCCTGGGTGCACGTGCCCCTTAAGCTTCGCCTCCCGCCCCCCTTGTGTACACAGGCTTGGGCGTTAAGGTTCGACGCCGGAACTTGCCTCGGCGCCTATCGCGCAAAAAGCATTCCACTTGTGTTATTGACGCACCATTCCACTTGTGTCATTCTTTTCTTAGAGAGCGTGACCCGCATCACGCAATGACCCGCCAATGGAGAGAACAATGAAGCTCGAACACATCCTTCTTGGAGTCCTGCTGGAGCACCCGAGCACGGGCTACGACATCAAGAAGTACTTGGACACCCATGGCCGCTTCCTGCGTTCCAATACGCAGATGAGCCAGGTTTACCGCTCGCTCGGGAGCATGGAGAGCCAAGGTTGGGTGACCCACAGCGTGGACCCCCGGCCCGGCGCACAGGACGCAAAGACCTACCGCGTCACTGATGAAGGAGCCACCGTGTTCCTCGATTGGCTCACCGGGCCGTACCACCCGGCCAGCCGTTTCCAGGACCCCGAACTCGCTGCACGGTTGTCCTTTGCCGGCTTCATGAGCGCCGAGCAACTCCTCCGGATTCTCGACGTCGAAATCCAGACCCGCCAGGACGAAATCGCCAGGTACCGCAACCGCGACCGCAGGGAACAATGGGCTCCCACGATCGCCTTTGACACCGAGCTGGCCGAATCTGTGGGAGAGCGCCTGCACGTCATGGGCGCGAGCGCCATCGATGCCCACGTGGCTGGACTGATCAGCCTGCGCAAGGAGCTTCTGGATGGACAACTGTCGTCCCGCTCCCTCACCGCAGTACCGGCGGAGCTGCGACCATGAGGGCCATCATTCTCATGTTCGATAGCCTCAACAGGCACATGCTCTCCCCTTACGCGGCGGACACGTTCGTGGATGCCCCGAACTTTGCCCGCCTCGCAGCAAAGACGGCCACGTTCGACAATTTCTATGCCGGTTCGATGCCCTGCATGCCAGCCCGCCGCGAAATGCACACGGGCCGGCACAATTTCCTGCACCGCAGTTGGGGCCCGCTGGAACCGTTCGACGATTCCATGCCGGAGATGCTGGGAAAAGCAGGGGTTCACACGCATCTCGTGTCAGACCACCCGCACTATTGGGAGGACGGCGGCGCCACATACCATCCGCGGTACACCACCTGGGAGTTCTTCCGGGGCCAGGAAGGCGACCCGTGGAAGGGTGTAGTACATCCTTCCGACGGAAGCCAGGACTGGCGTGCCGGGATGAAGCGGCAGGACCTCATCAACCGCAGCTACATGTCCACCGAGGCAGACCACTCCCAGACCCAAACCGTGGACGCTGGCCTGCACTTCATAGATACCAACCATGAAGCAGACAAGTGGATGCTCCAGATCGAGCTTTTCGATCCGCATGAGCCCTTCTTCACCCACGGCAAATACAAGGCTTTGTACGAGCACGACTACGATGGCCCCGAATTTGATTGGCCGGGATATCAAAAGGTCACCGAGCCGCAGGATCAGGTGGAGCACGCCCGCTACGAATATGCCGCTTTGGTCTCGATGTGCGACAAGTCGCTGGGACGGGTCCTGGATGCCATGGATCAGTACAACCTGTGGGAAGACACCCTCCTCCTGGTGAACACGGACCACGGCTTCCTGCTGGGCGAGCACGGCTGGTGGGCCAAGTCTGTTCAGCCATGGTTCAACGAGCTCGTGCACCTGCCCATGTTCCTGTGGGACCCGCGCACCGGCGGCAAGGACACCCGGCGTGGAGCTCTTGCCCAGACCATCGACATCGCACCCACCATGCTGCGCTTCTTCGGCGTCGAACCTACGCAGGATATGCAGGGCCAGGACCTTGCCGCCGTGCTGCAGGACGACAGCGAAGTCCGTGAGGCCGCCCTGTTCGGTATTCATGGTGGCCACGTCAACGTCACTGACGGCCGCTACGTTTACATGCGCGCCGCCGTCGATCCTTCCAACGCTCCGCTGGAAGACTACACGCTGATGCCCACCCACATGCGGTCGCGGTTCTCCACAGCCGAACTCGCGCAATGGGAACCTGCGGAAGCGTTCAGCTTCACCAAGGGACTCCGGACAATGCAACTCCAGACCACCTCCATGATGAACTCGTGGGTCCACGGAACCCTCCTGTTTGACCTGGAAAAAGACCCACGTCAAACGAACCCGATCATCGACGACGAGCTGGAACTGCGCCTCCTGAAAACACTGGCCCAACTCATGCACGCCAACGATGCACCCGAAAGCCAATTCCAGCGGCTCGGAATTCCTTTCGATTCCGAACCCACAGCCCAGCACCTGCTTGCCGCCCATCAAGCGGACAGGGCGCGGCTCGCTTTGGAACCCCTGCCTCCGATCGACACCTTCGCCGACGGCGGAGCCACCCTGGCACTGCCCCTTCTGGAACTGCTTCAGGACGTCCGCGGCCGCGAAGCCGTGGAGAAGCACCTCCCCGATCTCATCAGCACTGAACTGGTTAACATCCCCGCCCAGCTCAGCCTCTACCAGCTCGCAGCCGTCATCCCGGTTCCCTCGAGCGCCCTCGGGTCCATTGCCGAGGAACTGGCGGCCGTCCCCACGGCGTAACTCCAAGCCAGTGACACATCCCCAACCCAGCCTGACAATGTAGACAGGACCTACAGCCCATGACCACCCAACCCAGCCCTGCCCTCGCCACGGAAGCTCCAGCAGAAGGAGCAGCCCAAGCCAGCAAAGTTCCCCACCGCTGGCGAAACCTCGCTGTGCTCACCGGCGTTACCGTGGTGGACAATACGGAAGCCGGCCTCAGTGCCACGCTCTTCCCGACCATCGCGGCGGCCCTGAAACTGCAGAGCAGCCACCTTGGCCTGCTGGCCGCACTCGGCAAAATCATTGCTGTCCCTGCCGGTCCGGCGTGGGCCTGGCTTGCTGGGAAGATCGGCCGACGGAAAGCGCTGATCGCCACTACCCTGGCAGGTGGTGTCTTCGGCATAGCGGCAGGTTTTTCCCAGGACTTCGTTCAACTGTTGATCCTCAACACGCTGATGTCGGCGTCGATCATCGGTGGAAGCCCGATCGCCAACGCCATCATCGCGGACTCCTTCGATGACAGCCAGCGCGGCAAGGCTGCGGGCTACTTCTACGGATTCATGAGCCTCATCAGCTCCTTCATTGCCCCGCTCATCGCCTTGTTCACGGGCATTACCGACGGCTGGCGCTTCGGTATGTGGACCATCGGTGGCATCTGCATCCTGGCCGGCCTGCTGGTAGCACTGCTCCTGAAGGACCCCGGGGTGGGCGCCTCTGAGAAGCAGCTCGCAGACCTCAGCGGCCGCGAGCGCCTCGCCCCGAAAGTCACTGTCCGCTCGGTGGTCTCTCTGTTCCGGATTCCGAGCTTCTCCATCATGATGCTCTCGCGGCTGCTCTCCGGGCACCTCCTCATCACGATCTTCGGTATCCAGTTCCTCGTGGTGGAACGAGGCTTCACCAACGCCGTCGCGGCCATCGTCCTGGTGCCCTTTGGGCTCGGCTACTTTGCCGGGACCGCGGGTGGCGGGTGGCTCGTCGCCCTCCTGGACCGGATCCTTCCCGACCGGGGCCGGGTTGCCTACCTGCAGGGCGCCCAGGTCCTCTTCGCCGCCGTCGCATTCTTCGCCACCCAATTCGACTACGACAACATCGGTATCTACAGCGCGTTCTGGGCACTGATCGGCTTCGCCCAAGGAGCCAATCCGCCGGCCAACCGTCCGATCGTCGCGGCCGTCGTCCTGCCGGAACTTCGGGGCCAGGCCTTCGCTATCTTCCTGACCGTTTTCGAGACCATCGGCTGGGCCGTCTTCTCCCTCGGAGCGGGCGCCCTGGCCTCAACCCTCGGAATCCAGGCCGTGTTCCTCTGGACGCTGGTGATCCTCATGCTGGTCAACGCAGCGGTCCTCACCGCCCTCTACTTCTGCTACCCGCGGGACGTGGAGCGTGTCCGTAATGCGCTGGAGCAGCGCCGGCAGGAAGCACTGCACCAGGGCTGACCAAAGCAACCGCCAAGGCTCGACGACGGCTCTCACATGAGGGCCGTCGTCGGGCCTTTTCGGGTGGTTCCGCAACCCACAGGTCAGTCATAGGTCGACAAATGGTGTACTCCGGTGCGTAGCATGAAGACTCCGGGAAGCCGGAGTACGCGACCTCTTGAACGACCCCTCGGAAGGTCGGCGCGAAAGCGGCGACCGCGTAAAGGAGAAAACTGTGCGGGAGCCCATAGCCAGCGAGAACTTGTCAGATAACCGAAGCCTCGCAGGAGATTCCGGGGGGCAGGATACGTCGGCCAACGGCGTGAAACCCGCAGACGGCGCTAAGCCTGCACAGGGTGTGAACGGTGCAGAGCCTGCGAATGGCGCAGAGCCTGCAGACGGTGCGGAGGCCGCGGACACTCCGGCATCTGAGCCGGCGGAAATTACCTTTGACGAACAGTTCTATCCCGCCCGCCCGAAAGCCCTGCGGCCAATAGCCCGCAGACGTCAATTCTTCGCAGCCCGCCCCTCCTTGGAATTCGACGGGCGCAACCCAACGTATGTGGACTGGCTTCGGAACCAGTCGATGCTCGGCGAT
This sequence comes from Paenarthrobacter sp. 10L412, assembly GCF_056395565.1. Classification (NCBI taxonomy): domain Bacteria; kingdom Bacillati; phylum Actinomycetota; class Actinomycetes; order Micrococcales; family Micrococcaceae; genus Paenarthrobacter; species Paenarthrobacter sp. 10L412. The sequence continues at coordinate 84,206 of NZ_JBFTJT010000004.1, forward strand.
GCCAACACCATGGCCCGGCAACTCTCGGGCCAGGCGAGTATGTGGCAGAACGCCTACGCCCGGCCAAACCCCAGGGCGGCGGTGGAGCGCGCACCCGTGTGGTTCACGGCCTATCCTCTCTCCTTCATCACCCGCGAGGGCCAGTCGTTCCTGTCCGCGTTGGGAGATCCCGGGCTCTGGAAAGCGTTCCGGGAGATCGGCATCCGTGGACTCCACACCGGCCCCGTCAAGCTGGCCGGAGGCATCAGCGGTTGGTCCCAAACGCCCAGCGTAGATGGTCACTTTGACCGCATCAGCATGGCAATCGATCCGGCATTCGGCACCGAAGAGGAATTCCGTCGGATGTGCGAAGTCGCCGCAGATCATGACGGCACGGTCATCGACGACATCGTGCCCGGGCACACGGGCAAGGGCGCGGACTTCCGTCTTGCCGAGATGAACTTCCGGGACTACCCGGGCATCTATCACATGGTGGATATCCCCGAGGAAGACTGGCACCTGCTGCCCGATGTTCCCGAGGGCGAAGATTCAGTGAATATCAGTCCCGACGCCGAGCAAGCCCTGCAAAAAGCCGGGTACATCATCGGCAGGCTCCAACGGGTGATCTTCTACGAACCCGGGGTCAAGGAGACCAACTGGAGCGCCACCAGGCCGATCGTGGATACAACCGGCAAAACCCGCCGCTGGGTGTATCTCCACTACTTCAAGGCCGGGCAGCCATCCATTAACTGGCTGGACCCTACCTTCGCCGGGATGCGCTTGGTGGTGGGCGATGCGCTGCACTCCCTCCTGGACCTGGGCACCGGCGCCCTGCGGCTGGATGCCAACGGATTCCTCGGCGTGGAGAAGAGCGCGGAGGAGCAGCCGGGCTGGTCAGAAGGCCACCCCTTGTCCGAGGCAGCGAACCAGCTCATTGGCTCCATGATCCGCAAAGTGGGCGGGTTCTCCTTCCAGGAGCTCAACCTCACGATTGATGACATCAAGGCGCAGTCCGAGTCTGGCCCGGATCTGTCGTACGACTTCATCACCAGGCCGGCCTACCACTACGCGCTGGTCACCGGTGATACCGAGTTCCTGCGGCTGACCCTCCGGCTTGCCATGGAGATTGGCGTGGACCAGGCATCCCTGGTGCACGCCCTGCAGAACCACGATGAACTGACCTACGAGCTGCTCCACTTTGCTGCCGGCCACCGGGACGACGTCTTTGAACTTGCCGGTGAAGAGCTGACCGGCGCTGAGGTTGCCGAGAAGGTGCAGAACACCCTGCGGGAACGCCTCACGGGCGAGAACGGCCCCTACAACGCGGTCTTCACAACCAACGGCATCGCCTGCACCACGGTCAGTTTCATCATGGCGGCGTTGGGCGTCAAGGATCCCGCTGCCATCACCAAGGAACAAGAGTCCCAGGTCCTGGACGCCCACGTGCTCCTCTCCATGTACAACGCGCTGCAGCCCGGGGTCTTCGCCCTTTCCGGCTGGGACCTTACCGGCATCACCGCCTTGGACCGGGCCACCGTACGTGAGCTCACGTCGCAGGGCGACACCCGCTGGATCAACCGCGGGGCGCACGACCTCATGGGGACGAGCCCCGATGCAAAGACGTCGTTGGCCGGGATGCCCCGGGCTACCAGCCTTTACGGTCCGCTGCCTGAGCAGCTCAAGGATTCAGCCTCCTACGCCCGGCGCCTCCAGCAGATCCTGAAAGTAAGGGAAGAATCAGGGATCGCAACGAGCACTTTGCTGGACGTGCCTGACGTTTCCAACCGCGGGCTGCTCGTCCTGGTCAATCAACTCGGCAGCGGCGAGCTTGAGGTCACCGTCCTGAACTTCTCCGACCAGGACATCGCAGGCAGCATCCAATCCTCGCATCTTGTCCCCGGCGCCAGCGTCCACGATCTCTTCAGCGGCGAAAACGTGGGGCAAGTGGATGATCTTGGCAGCTTCTTCCTCGAACTGCGGGCGTTCCAGGGGACCGCGCTGGTTCTGAAGGAAACGGAGACCGAATAGAAGGCCCGACGTCGGCACTCGGCACCCAAGGGGTGAGTGCCGACGTCGGGGTCTATGGCTGGTTGATCAGCCGTGTCCGGGCCGTAACGTCAATCCAGTAGCGCCGAAAATACCGTCCGTCCTCAGCCTGCCTCAGATCCTCGAGCTGGCCGCCACAACGCTCAATGGTCTTGGCGGACGCTGCATTCGCATCATCGCAGGTCAAAAGAACACGATCAGGTTCTCCCTCTGCAGCCAAATGGGCGCAAACTTCCTGCAGAGCCCAGGCTGCCGCACCGCGCCCGCGATCGGACGGCCGAACACCATATCCGATATGGCCTCCCGAGTGCAGGAGCGCAGGAGTGAGGTAGTGGCGGAACGCAATTGCCCCCACATACCGAGATCCCTCGGTGATCCAGCGATAGGTGCAGGGAACAATGCCGACCTTCTCAGCGGCTTGTTCAGCCTCCGCCAGCCGCCGAACCCACGCCACGAAGCCTTCCTGGCTGGTGATGTCATCGTCCGCCAACAACCCCGCACCGTCCTGATGGACTCCATCCCACTCACGGTGCGACTCTGCAAACGACTGGTAATAGGAGGCATCCGGTGCAACAAGTTTGAACATGTGCACGACTATATCCGCGGTGTTTAAAGTCCCGACAAATCAATGATCTTCCCAGCAACTGCTGCCACCGCGAACAGCGCAACCCTTTCAAAGTGATTGGAGCTAACCGCTGCGCCTTGGTAGCTTTCAACGCATGGCCATCAAATTTGAGAATGTGGGTATCGCTGTTCGCGACATCGAAGAAGCAATCGCCTTTTTCACCGATCTTGGTCTTACGGTCATCGGCCGTGACACGATCAGCGGCGAGTGGGCGGACATTGCCGTAGGACTTGATGGAAACCATGCCAAGATCGCCATGCTGCAAACTCCGGATGGTCAGGGTCGCCTTGAACTCTTCGAATACATCCACCCTGAAGCGATCGAGTCGAACCCCACCCGTCCCAACGATATTGGCATGCACCGCGTGGCCTTTTCAGTTGATGACATTGATAAGGCCCTAGAGGTAGCCGCGAAGCATGGATTCCATCCGCTTCGCGGCGTGGCGACCTATGGCGACGTCTACAAACTCACATACCTCCGCGGCCCCAGCGGAATTCTTGTCATGCTCGCCGAGGAACTGAAGAAGGCCTGACGCCCGAGCATCGTCACATCAGTGGCGCGACGTTCGGGCGATCTCTTGGGCAAAATCCTTCAATACCGCAGCCACAGCTTCTGGATGGCTCAAGGCTGCGTAGTGACCACCTGGGATTTCCACCGGTTCGATTCCAAGCCGCTGATGTACTTGGCGTCTCATGAATGAAGCAGGAAAGAACCGGTCCTCACGGCACACTATTGCGATGGTGGGGACCGCCGGATGCCGACCAGGCCAAGGCCCGGCCATCCATGCGCCTTGCTGATGGCGGTCCCTGTCGCGGGCCTGATCCGCCAGATCTTCAGGGACGTCGTTGAAGAAGGCTTCCTGGGGGTCGGGGTCTATGGTCTCGCGGTTGTGTCCCGTGTTGATCCACCAGTCGCCGAACGTCTCGCCCGGCAGTGGGATCATTCCTGCCAAATACACAAGACCTTCGGAGTGGAGCGCGTCGCAAACCAAGGGTGCCGTAAAGCCCCCCAGCGAGTGGCCAACCACGATGGTGTGCTGAGCATCGCCCACCGCTGCTGTCACTGCCTGCACGTAATTCTCAAGCCCTGCAGCGGCGTCCTCGATGGGCAAGTCAACCGCGACGACGCCGTGCCCCGAGGCCTCAAGCAGGGGCCTGACCAGATGCCAGTCCCATGCCGTGGAACCGCCACCATGAATCAGTACAAAAACGGCCACGATTTCACCCAGTTTCCAGGGACATCACGCGTGAGCTGTTACCAGCGGATCGGGCCTCTGGGAACTGACGCCGGAAGCAGTCTCAACTGCGAGGCCGTTCCGGATCCAGTACTCGATTCCGCCTATCAATTCCTTCACGGAATATCCCAGCTCGGCGAATGCCAGCGCCGCGAAGGTGCTGCCGTTGCAGCCCGGACCCCAGGAGTAGACCACCACTTTCGAGCCCGCCGGAATCAAACCATCAGCCAACGCCGGAATCTGCGCAGTCGGAATATGTACCGCGCCGGGAATATGCCCGTGATCCCATGAGGACTGCCGGCGTGTGTCCACCACAACCAGGGAGCCCGGCTCCGAGTCTGCCACTTCCATGACGTCGATCTCACACTGCAACTTGGCGCGAAAATAGGCGGCAGGATCGAGTCTTATGGTGGCAGGTGAGGTTTTCACGTGTCCTCCTTTATCAAGAGCGGATTCAGCGGAGATTCTCGTTCCGCCAGTGCAAACAGTACGCTGAGCCTCCCTTTCCCGCCGCCCCCGGGGTAGACTCCAGCCCACGACGCGGGGAAGCCTGTGGCATTTTGGGGGGATTTCAGTGGGAACTGTTGCCGGTAATTCAGGTCTGCCTTTTCATCGCATTTCGGAGAAACCACGACGCCGATGGGCAGCTGTGCTTTCGGCCGCCGCCTCGCTATCCCTGCTACTTTGCGCGATGCCGGGCACTCCGGTGCGGGCCGACGTCGTGGTGAACAACATTAACGTTGGCGAGGGCGCCAGCGACGTTGTCGTCAACCCTGTCACCAACACCGTGTACGTCACGACGAACGACGGACTAACCATCATCAATGGGAGCACGCAAACCACTGCGACTGCCAAGGTGAAGACGGGTGGGGTCCCGGCCGATCTTGCCGTCAATATCGCCACGAACAAGATCTACGTGAGCAACAAAGGCGGCGAAGCGAGCGGAACAGTTGCAGTCATTGATGGAAGTACGCATACCGCGACCCAAGTCTCCGTTGGTCCCGATCCCCAAGCCATCGCCGTCAACCAAACCACGAACAAGATCTACGTCGGTACCCGGGCCGGCCTCTCTGTAATCGATGGAAACACAAATGCCAGCACCACCATCAACACTGGCTGGGTGTCCCAGGTGGCCCTCAACCAGGCCACGAACCGCATTTATGTCTTTGCCGGTGGCGTGAAAGTTATCAATGGTTCCACAAACAGCGTGACTCAAATCGATATGGGCTCCAGCATTGCTTGGGCGACCAACATGGCTGTTAATCAGGTCACCAACAAGGTCTACATTGCCTCGCATGTTCGCAATTACACGGAGCTCGAAGTCCTGGACGGGGCCACAAACCAAGTCCAAGGCGTCTACTCGGATCTGAACTCAAGCCCGGCTGGACTTACTGTCGATGAGACGAACAACAGGATCTACCTGGGGCGCACATTGCTCGGGGACGGCACCCTGTCATCACGGACTGGGGTCCTGTCCATTTTCGGCGGTGAAGGTGGCGGTCCCATTGATATCAGGACAGGGGAAACGCCGGAGAAAATAGCGGTCAACGGCAAAACCAACAAGGTATACCTCGGTGGGAGCTACCTCGGCGTCACAGTCGTCGATGGCACAACTTTTGCCTTGTCCACGCTATTTATGAAGTCCGGAACCGCCCTTGCTGTTAACGAGACCACTAACAGAATCTACGTCGCCAAATGGTCCGGAACCGTGGCTGTCATTGACGGGAACATTCCGTCCCCGCTCAAGAATGACTTTAGTGGAGATCGGAAAACGGACCTCCTCGCCCGGGACACTTCAGGTTTGCTGTGGCTCTACCCCGGAAACGGCGCGGCTGGTTGGCAACCCCGCACGCAGGTGGGGTCGGCTTGGAACTCCATGACCGCCGTCGTAAGTCCGGGCGATTTCAGCGGCGACAAGAAACGGGACGTCCTGGCCCGCGACGGCGCTGGCCATTTGTGGATGTATCCCGGAAACGGGTCGGGCGGCTGGTTGCCCCGTGTACACGTCGGCTCAGGCTGGAACACCATATCCGCCATCGTGACACCCGGCGACTTCAACGGGGACGGCACAGCGGACATTTTGGCGCGGGACGCGTCGGGAATCCTCTGGCTGTACCCGGGTGACGGCCGCGGGGATTGGCTTCCTCGAACCAATCTGGGAGCGGGATGGAACGCCCTGACGGCAATCGTTGGCCCTGGCGATTTCGATAGCAACGGTACGCCCGATGTCCTTGCCCGCGACGGCTCCGGGCTCCTGTGGCTCTATAGCGGCGATGGGACCGGAGGCTGGTTGGGGAGCCGCAAGCAGGTAGGACAGGGATGGAACTCGATGACCGCGATCGTCGCCCCAGGAGACTTCAGCGGCGACGGCCGTCCGGACATTGTGGCCCGCGACAGCAGCGGCGCACTCTTCCTGTATCCCAGTGCGAGCGGCGGGGCGTGGCTTCCCACTGTACGAATTGGGCAGGGCTGGAACAGCATGACCGCCATTTTCTGAGCAACAAGCTGACGTTCTTCACGGTGGTCACGCGCGCTCGCCCCGCCTCCGGCCACCTTGGACCATATCCAGCACGTCGACGACGCCGCGGCCCTCCTTGCCGCCCTTCACGCAGGACCCGCCGTGGTCATCGGCCGCAGCACCGGCGGGCTCATAGCCCGGCAGTCCTGGCGGAGATTCGTGGCCGGGGACTCGACCTCAGTGATTCCCCTCTGGAGTTGAATGAGGACGACCTGGCAGGCATTCGGCGGCAAGCGCTCATCCTGTCCGCCGAAGACTCTCCAACGAGAAGATACCCCCAGGGGGTACTTGATTTGATACCCCCAAGGGGTATACATTCGAAGCATGAGCAATGCAGACCTGAGTATTAGTCAACCGGGCGGTGACTTCCCGATCATCGAAGTCGATCTGGAGCACGCCGCACCGCACGGTTACACCAGCAACAAGGATGCATACCTACGCCGCCTGAAACGCATTGAGGGGCAGGTCCGCGGCATCGCGCGCATGGTGGAAGAGGACAAGTACTGCATCGACATCCTCACGCAGGTAGCTGCTGCCACCAAGGCGCTGCACGCCGTCAGCCTTGGACTCGTCGAGGAGCACATCGGCCACTGTGTGGTTGGCGCCGCCTCCGAGCCAAATCCAGAAGCCCGCGCCGAGCAGATCGACGCCAAAGTGAAGGAGGCAACCGATGCCATCGGGCGCCTGCTGCGGTAACTCCGCCACCACAGACCACACCATTCAACTCACTACAAAGGAGCGCATCATGAGCCAGACCATCCAGACAAACGTCAACGTTTCCGGCATGACCTGCGGCCACTGTGTTTCAAGCGTGAGCGAGGAACTCGAAGCACTTAACAGCGTGGAAGAGGTCTCCGTTGACCTCAACCCCGGTGGCCTGTCGACCGTAACCATCACATCCACCAGCGAGCTCTCGCCGTCAGAAATAGGCGAAGCCGTTGCAGAAGCCGGCTACTTGGTGGTAGCCAACGAAGCCTAGGAGTCCTCTTGAGTAGCCAGGAGACCTTCAATCAGCCCGAAACCCGGGTCATCGAACTGGACATAGAGGGCATGACCTGCGCCTCGTGCGTCAATCGGGTTGAGCGGAAGCTCGGCAAGCTTGAAGGCGTTGAAGCCAGCGTCAATCTCCCCTTGGAATCAGCCCACGTGACGGTGCCGGCCACGGTAACGGACCAGCAAATCGTCGATACCGTCAACGCCACAGGCTACAAAGCCAAAGTCCGCCAACCCCCAGCCCCCCACCCACACACCGCCACCGAGGTCACGAATGACCACTCGGCCCACGAGGGCCACCAAAATACGTCCACCCATCACGGCGCGATTGCGCCGGATGAGCCAACATTGCTTGTGCCCGGCGGAAGCGGCCACGCCCACGGCGGAACCGCCGGAGGCGTGCGGCAGCATGCGTCTAAGCGAGGAACGAGCGAGCATGCAGAGCACGGCGCCGGCGGTTCCGCACCCGCCGACCACGCCGAGCACGCAAACCACATGTCGCACGGCCCGGCCGCGTCAACACTCCGCCCACGCCTGATCACGGCAGCCATACTGACCGTGCCCGTCTTCGCAATCTCGATGGTGCCTGCCCTGCAGTTCACAAATTGGGGCTGGATTGTGGGTGCCCTGGCGCTGCCGGTGGTCAGCTGGGCTGCGTGGCCGTTCCATAGGGCCGCCGCTATCAACGCCCGGCATTTCGCATCCACCATGGACACGCTCGTTTCCATCGGGGTGATCGCGGCCTACCTCTACTCCGCGTGGCAGTTGTTCGCGGATCCCCGGATGACTGAGCACCCCGGTATGGAAAGCATGTCCGGTGGTGGGCTGTATTTCGAGGTCGCCGCTGTTGTCACCACCTTCCTGCTTTTGGGCCGGTACTTGGAAGCAAATGCGAAAGCAAAGGCCGGCGACGCTTTGAAAGCCCTGCTGAATCTGGGCGCCAAGGATGCCACGATTTTGGTGGACGGCCGGGAGCAGAAAATACCTGCAGAAGAACTCCTGGTAGATGACGTTATTGTGGTCCGCCCTGGTGAGAAGATCGCGACGGATGGTGTGGTCATTGACGGCGCGTCCGCCGTCGACGCCTCTCTCGTTACCGGCGAATCTGTTCCGGTCGAAGTCGGTCCGGACAGTCAGGTGACAGGTGCCACCATCAACACCTCTGGCCGCCTGTTGGTACGGGCTACACGGGTTGGGTCCGACACCACCCTCGCGCAGATGGGCCGTTTGGTCAGCCAGGCGCAGACCGGAAAAGCGCCGATCGCACGTCTGGCGGACAGGATCAGCGCGGTGTTCGTGCCGATTGTGCTGGTGCTTGCGCTGGTGACGTTCCTGTTGTGGCTGTTCTTCTCCGGCGACCTCAACGCGGCGTTTACGGCTGCGGTTGCTGTCCTCGTGATCGCTTGCCCTTGCGCTTTGGGCCTCGCAACTCCTGTTGGCCTGCTGACCGGAACGGGCCGTGGCGCCCAGTTGGGCATCCTTATCAAGGGCCCGCAGGTGCTCGAGGACACCCGCCACGTGGACACCATCCTGTTGGACAAGACCGGCACTGTGACCAGCGGAAAGCTGGCCGTGGATCATACGGTCGCCCTCAACGGCCACTCACCGGCCGCAGTTCTGACACTTGCCGGTGCGGTTGAGTCGGCATCGGAGCACCCCATCGCCCATGCGATTGCAGCGGCGGCCAGGGAAGCAACGCCCGACGCCGGTACTTTTCCGGGCGTGGGTGGCTTCAGTTCCGCTCCTGGCGGCGGAGTCCGGGGAACCGTGGCGTTGGACGGCACCGCAAAAACTGTTGTCGTTGGGCGCTCGGGCTGGCTTGAGAAGAACGGCATTGCCCTCGATTCCAGCCAGCGGGACGAACTCGCAGCTCAGGAGAACAGCGGTGCAACCGCAATTTGGGTTGCTGTGGACGGTCAAGCCGCGGGAATCGTCAGCCTGAGCGATACCATCAAGCCCGGCTCCGCTGCTGCGATCCAGCGGCTGAAGGACCTGGGTATCCGTCCGATGCTGCTGACGGGTGATAACGCTGCCGTGGCCGCCCAAGTAGCTGCCGCCGTCGGGATTTCACCTGAGAACGTGTTCGCTGGTGTCTTGCCCGAAGGCAAAGTCGACGCAGTGCGCAAGCTTCAGGCTACCGGCGCAACTGTGGCCATGGCCGGCGACGGCGTGAATGACGCCGCCGCGTTGGCACAGTCCGATCTTGGCATTGCAATGGGATCGGGTACGGATGTCGCGATCGAAGCCTCGGACCTTACGGTGATGGGCAGCGATCTGGGTCAACTCGTCCAGGCTATTGAGCTCTCCCGCAAGACGCTCTCCACTATCAAGACCAATCTGTTCTGGGCATTCTTCTACAACGCGATTGGTATCCCGGTGGCAGCTCTTGGACTGCTGAACCCGATGATCGCGGGCGCAGCAATGGCAGCGAGCTCCGTGCTTGTTGTGGCAAACTCCCTGCGGCTGCGCTCGTTCGGGAAGTAGCACCAACTAGGAGCAGCACATGACGTTCCGGACTCCCGGAACGTCATGTGCTGCTCCTCAGGTTGCAGGGTTCGGCCCTAAGCCGTCCCGAAGCGGACAGCAGCCCGGGCCTTTGCCTTGGCGGCTTCCTCATCACGGTTCTTCGCCGGGGCGTGACTCACCAACGAATCCAGTAAGTGCTGCGTGATGTGGGCGATCTCGTGGACGGCCTCAGCGAAAGCCTCCTCGTTGGCCTTGGAAGGCTTGGTGGACCCGCTGATCTTGCGCACATATTGCAACGCGGCGGCCTCCACTTCTGCCGACGTAGCGTGTGGTTCAAAGTTATGAAGAGTCCTGATATTCCGGCACATAACCCCATGCTAACTATGGGCAGCGCTGCATGGGGAGGGGTGCCCATCGACGCTTTTTGGAATCCCACGATAGGTTTTAGCTATTGGATCTTCCGGATGAGCCGGAGGCCGCTGGGGATGCCGAAGAGCTCGGGTCCGAACAAATGAAGGAGAATCTCATGGCTATTTGGGGTGCAGATGTTGATCAGCTTCGTCAGCTCGGTAACAAGCTGAAGGCTGGTGCCGAGAACATCGAGCAGCAGCGTTCACAGCTGAAGGGTGCCCTTGACGGCACCGACTGGAAGGGCCCGGACGCTGAAAAGTTCCGCGGCGAGTGGGACAGCCAGCACGCTTCCAACCTGAAGAAGGTTGCCGACGCCCTTCGCGAAGCCGGCGACCGCGCTCAGAAGAACGCTGAGCAGCAGCAGCAGGCTTCCAACTAAGACAGTTGGGAAAACCCCGGACGCAAAGGGCGTCCGGGGTTTTCGCTTTTCCCAGATCGAAACTTGCAGTTGTTCGCCTCCCCTGCCGTTGTACGGGGAGTGCTGCGAACAAACCCGGGAGCCGCCGCCCTTAGTCGCGCGGAACTTTGGCGACAGGCCCGGAGGGGACAGGTTCGACGTCGTTCGCGTGGTCCAGAACCCTGGCGCGAGCCGCCTCTTCAGCGGTCCGGGCGGCCTTACGGTCACCTCGCAATTCGTCTACGCGGACCAGGACCACACCGCCCACAATCAGAAGTCCGCCCAGCAACTGGATGGGACCCGGCAGCTCGCCCAACAGCAGCCACGCCCAGATTACGGCGAACAGCACCTCTGTCAGGGAGACGAAAGACGCCACTTTGGACCCCAGGCTGCGCGCCGCCATGATCCCGGAAACGTAGGCGAGGACGGTCGCGAGAATAACAAGCCCCACAGCCGAGACCCACCACGGTATTGTCCATGGGCCGAGGGTGGTATCAGCGGTACTGAAAGTCATGGGAATCAACCCCAAGGCACCCGCCAGCCACATGACCAGCGCGCCAACCAGAAGCCCACCCGAGGCGAGCACCAGTGGAGGAAGGGTGTCATTTTCCTTGGCTGTGATGAAGAAGTAGATCACCAGGCACACTGCGGCAGCCATGCCCCAGAGGACGCCGATGAAGTCCACCTTCACAGCACCTGTCAGGTCCAGGACAAGGACCAGTCCGCCCAGCGAAAGCAGCGCGCCGGCAGCAGTGAGGGCCCGGGGACGGCGTCGGCTGGCTATCCAGAGCCACAGCACGATCATCACCGGAGCCAGGTATTCGAGCAGCAGTGCGACACCCACGGACAGGCGGGCCACCGCATTGAAGTAGAACAGCTGGCAGCCGGCCACGCCGATGAGCCCGAACAGCAGGATGGTCAGCCAGTTGTCCTTGAGTTGGTGCCAGCGGCCGCGAAGAACTACGACGCCGGGAATCGCCAGGATCAGCGCGGCACCGGTGAGTCGTACGGCAACAGCCGCCCCGGGTGACCAGCCGGTTTCCAGCATGGATTTGGCGAACGAGCCGGAGGTTCCGAAAACCGCGGAAGAAATCAGAGCGATGCCGAGTCCCGAGGCCAGGAAGCCTTTTGCATCAACCTTCGTCTTTGTAGCTGACACAGCAGCCTCCTGTCAGGAGTAAAGTGGGCTTATGGTCATGACAGTACTCCCGAAACATGTAAGGAGTCAAAGTGCATTTTGCGCCTGACACCGAGATTGCACTCCGCAGCGTCGTCAATCTCGTCAACACGGCAGCCAACGGCGAGGATTCCCTGACCTCCGTGGAGGATCTCGACGCGTTTCTGCAGGCCGAAGAATTTTCCGGTTCGAGGACTCATGACGAAGCTGAATTGCGCAGCATCAAGCGCCTCCGGAGTGAACTGGCATCACTCTGGTCCGCCGATGAGGACACGGCCGCAAAGACTGTAAACAAACTGCTGGTTGACGCCAAGGCTCTCCCCCAGCTCGTCAAGCACGATCACTGGGACTGGCATCTGCACGCCACAACCCCGGAAGCGCCCTTGGCAGATCGCATGGGCACAGAAGCCGCCATGGCAATCATTGACGTGATCCGCAGCCAGGAAATGGATCGCATGCGCGTGTGCGCCGCCGACGATTGCGACGCCGTGGTCCTTGACCTCAGCCGGAACCGCTCCAAGCTCTATTGCGACACAGGCAACTGCGCCAACCGAGCCCACGTCGCGGCATATCGGGCAAGGAAAGCTGCTGAGGGCGAATAAGAACCTTCACAGCGCAGACGTTCCTCGCCGTAAACGCTGGCTTTCCCCGGAGATCCAGAAAAAAGCGCCTCCCCACCGAAGTGAGGAAGCGCTGGAAGGTTAGTGGCCGGCGTCGGGCGTTTCCGGCTCGTCAGCAGCCGGACCGGGCGCTGATGTGCCGCCGTGCCCGGGGCGCTTCGAACTGAGATTGACGCCGGAGCCCTTGCCCAGGTGCTCGGCGTTCTCCTTGTGGCTCATGGAAAGCATCGCAGCCACCACGAGGCTCACGATGAACGCGATACCGGCGCCGGTGAAGGCGAGGTCGAACCGGGGAGCGCGTGCGCTGCCGCCCGAGGCAAAGATCAGCACCGCAACAAATGCCAGTACTGCGAAGAACGCGGAGAACATGAGGGGTCCCTTGACCGAGGTCCGCATCTTGCGCGGCTCTCTTGGTGTCTGGTCTGCCACGATCATTCCTCCAATGATGGCGGGCCTGTTCGGCTCCCCGCCGGTTGCAAAAGTTCTACAGCGAGTAGAACGTCCAGCTACTAGTTTACGGCCTCGGGGGAAGCACCCGGCGCAGTGGCCTGGGTCCCCGACTGAGCGTCATGCCGGAGGGTGAGTCCGGAGAGCATCCACAACACTCCGGAAAGGATCGCACCGCCACCAGCGACCCCCAAAAGTGCGTGCGCCCCGAGCGAAATGAAGAACGGCAACGCCACTGCAGTACCCACAGCGATAACGCCGGAAACAATCCAATCACGGGTCAACGAGTCGCGATTCCGCAGGCTGTGGACCAGTTCAAAAACGCCAAGCACCAGCAGCGCTGCGGTGGCGGAAAGTGCGACGCCGGCATCGGACTGAGTGATCAAAGCCGCCACACCCCCTCCTGCGACGACCACCGGAACGGCCGTAGGCAGAACGCGGGACATCCACAAAGCGCCCGCTGTCCCCAGCAGATACAGGCCGATAGCCCACGCGAGGACCTGCACGGAAGGCGATCCCCAGAAGATCGTAACCAGGCCAAACACCAAGGCAACCGCAGCGCGGATCAGCACGGGTTTCCAGAGCTCGGCCACGGAGGCAGACGGTGTCTGGGCAGAATTCGCTGGGAGAGTCACGCGTCCAGTTTAGTGCGAACCCAGCACCATCCATTTATCGGTCCGCGCACGCAACCCCAAAGTGACCCCGCGGGCCAGCATGTAGCCCAGCGCAAAGACGACCCACAACCACACCAGCCCCGCCGCGCCGTCGGGCCTGATGACGTGGACGGCCGCCAGCAGCGGTACATAGACCGCAAGATTTACGACGCCGGCAATCGCCAGGTAGCGCGCGTCGCCAGCACCGATGAGAACTCCGTCGAGGACAAACACGTAGCCGGCCAACGGCTGTCCGACGGCGAGGACCCAGAGCGCCAGGGTCAGAGCCTCCCGGACACCGGCATCAGAGGTGAAGAGGTAGCCGGCCCAAGGAGCGACCAAGGCCAGCAAGAGGCCTGTGACCACCCCAAAACCGAGACCCCATCGGATCATGGTCCGCGTGAGTTCCCGGACGCGGCCAGCATTTCGCGCACCCAATTCCTTGCCGATCAAGGCCTGCGCCGCGATCGCGAGGGCGTCCAAAGCGAAGGCGAGGAAGGAGAAAATGGTCATCGCCAACTGGTGCGCGGCGAGGTTCACTGCGCCCTGGGCTGTGACCACGAGGACCGTGGCGAGGATGGCGAGGCGGAGGCTGAGCGTGCGGAGCATCAGCCACGAGCCAACTTTGGTCATGGCCCGGATACCGTGCCAATCGGGCTTGAAGGACACGTCGTGTTGCCGTGCATTTCGCCCGACCATCACCAGATACACGGCGGCCATGGCCCATTGGGCAATGCTGGTCCCGATCGCCGAACCAGTAACGGAGAGATGCACGCCGTACACGAGGAACCAGTTCAGCCCGATGTTCAGTGCAAAACCTGCAGTGGCAACCACCAGAGGAGTCCGGGTGTCCTGAAGACCACGGAGCACGCCGGTGCCTGCGAAGATCAGGAGCATCGCGGCGAGTCCGGGCATCGACCATCGCAGATAATCGACCGCGAACCCACGCACATCGCCGGTGGCGCCCATCAGGCCGACGAGAGGTTCGGCAGCGACGAAGCCAACCACAGCGAGCGAAATGCCCAGCACCAAAGCCAGCCACACGCCGTCGCGCCCTGCTGCCAAAGCTTTCGCCAACTTACCGTCACCGATCGCGCGGGCGACTGCCGGCGTCGTCGAATATGCCAGGAAGACCATAAGTCCCACAGCGGTATGCATGATCGTGGATGCCAGACCAACACCGGCGAGCTGATCGACGCCAAGGTGGCCAACGATTGCGGAGTCGGCCAGCAGGAACAGCGGCTCGGCTATGAGCGCGCCGAACGCGGGTACTGCCAGGCGCAAGATCTCGCGGGCATTGGAACGAGTGGTGATGGTTGTGGTTTGAGGCACTAAACAAGCCTAGTCCGGTTGGGGGCGGGTAAATTTGGGGGCGTGTCACACAAGCATCCCGTTACAGTTTCCGTTGCCCGCACCATCCTTCCGGGGTACACCCGGCAAGCAAACGCCTGGGCACACGCCGGCCAGGAACTCGCCCGCGAGTGGCCCGGATATTTGGGATCGGGTTGGGTCCGGAATGGTGCTGGATCGAACGAATGGCACATGCTTTACCGCTTCGCCGATGCTGAAACGCTGCACGGATGGGAGCAGTCCGAGGAGCGGCGATGGTGGATTGATAGCGCCCGGGAAATGATGGAAACCACACGCGTTGAACGGCGCACAGGAATCGAGGGTTGGTTTTCACAGCCCGGTGACGCCTCTGTGATCGTCCCCGAAACCGTTGTGCCGCCTCGCTGGAAGCAAGCTATCAGCATCTTCCTACCGTTCTTCCCGCTCAGCCTGTTGGCTAATTTCCTGCTGCACCCTTTGACGCAGAGCTGGCCGCTGGTGTTCCAGGTGCTCCTCAACATCGTCATCCTGACGCCGTTGATGACGTACATCTTCTTGCCGATCACGACGCGCCTTCTCCAGCCATGGTTACAAGCAGCGCCACGTGGGAAAAGTCACGGAACTTCTTAATTAGTTGACTCTTCAACTTATCTCGGGAAAGGTTGAAGATATGAACAAGTCCAGTCTGAGCACCACAGCCCTGACCATCCTGCGCGTTATTGCAGGTTTTCTTTTCGCCGCGCACGGTTGGCAGAAGTTCAACGAATTCACCATCGCCGGAACGCAGGCCTCCTTCGCGCAGATGGGCGTCCCCGGCGCTTCTGCAGTGGCGCCGGTGGTTGCAACCCTTGAACTCGTGGGAGGCATCGCCCTGATCGTCGGGCTCCTGACCAGGGTCTTCGCAGCCCTCCTGGCCGTCGACATGCTGGGCGCACTGTTCCTGGTTCACGCACCGGCCGGCGTCTTCGTCGCCAACGGTGGATACGAGCTGGTCCTGCTCTTCGCCGGCGCAGCGCTGGCCCTCGCCCTCGCTGGTGCAGGCAAGCTCTCCGCCGACAACGCACTCTTCGGCCGGCAGGGATCCAAGCTGCGCGTCCTCGCGTAAGCGCCCTGCTAACCCCAGACGCTCTCTCACATAACAACCCCCTGAGCCGGATGTTCCCTCCCTTTCGTCAGGAAAGTGAGAGAACATCCGGTTTTAAGCCGCTGGACGTGAGAGTGGATCGGCAAAATGACCACGGTGAGCGTTTAGCCTTCGACGCCGGTCAGCTCATTCGGGACGTGCTCCAGCTCAGCCGACTTCTTCACTTTGCCCGCCTTCAAGTCCACCGCGTGAATGCTGCTCGTCGCAGGTTCGGTGACGAACGCCGTCGAGCCCTGGACAAACAGCGTGGGACGCGGGTCCTGCCAGGTGGTGGATTCTTCCCAAGCGGCGACTACCGGGATAGTCGTGGTCACAGAGCCTGAAACCGGGTCGATGACACGCAACGAACCATCAGTTCCGAGCACCAGCGCTTCACCGGCAGGTCCGCGGCCGAGCGAGCGGAAGGAGTAACTGGTTCCAATATCCACAAGCTGTAGGTTTGCGGTCTCAGTGTTGACCAGCGAAATGCGGGTTGGCCGTTCCAGCTCAGCGGCCTTGTCCACTTTGTAGTCCCCCAGGATCACTGGCGACTTCTCGGAACCCGCTTGATTACCCAGACGTCCATAGGCGTCCGGGCTGGCAACTTTGGCAATCACACCATCCTTGTAGATCAGCATGCCGTTCTCGCAACCGACCACCACAGCTTCTCCGGCAGCAACAGCCTCGCCGTGGACGCCCGGGCAGTCCTCATTGCGAACGATTTCCTGACGCTCCTGGCCCTTGCCTGCTGAGAGGACAGCGATTCCCGAACGGCCTTCCTCGTTCCCGAGGGTCACCAGCAACTTGCCGTCTTCCAGTTCGACTGCCACACCGTGATGCGGTTCCGGCGTCGTGTAGACGTCGGTGTCAGGCAGGGCACCATCCTCGATCGAAGCACCCAATGAGGACGACTTGAAGCTCTCGACCTTGCCTGATCCGTCACTGAACAGGACCGTCTTGCCCCCATGACGAACCACGTGACCGGACTTGTCCGCTTCAAACGCCAGCTCGGTCAGCTTGGGCTCGGCAACGTAGTGATGGCTGTGGTCGCCGTGCGGCTCGGTCCAGGCACCTGCGTCGAACAGGCGGAACGAGTCTCCCGTGGATACAAACACGTGGCGTCCGTCGCCAGCGGGATTCAGCCGATTGAAACCGGACAATTCCGCCCCTCCCACAGGCTCGAGGGTGGTGGCGTCCAGAACTTCAATACCGGCGTCGTGCGTGTAAACCAGACGCGGAGTTGGCGCGCCCGCCTCTTTCGGACTGGACTTCTCGCTGCTCGAAGCGGTGGGCTCTGCGGCGTTGCCGGCTGAGCCTCCAGGGGCTCCGCAGGCGGTAAGTAGAAGGGAGGAAAGCCCGACGGCGGCAAGCGGCTTTGCGGGGAAGTGGCGTTTCGGGGTGGCTGGGGCAGGGGACATAAGGGTGAGATGATGAGGCATGCGTTAAATGATATTGATTCTCATTTGTGTATCAACTCGAGGCGGGAATGTGTCACCTTCAGGCGAGCGGCCCTCAACATTATGTTGACAACATAGTGTTGATATCCGATGCTTGCGCTAGAACCGACCAACCAAGGAGCAGCACATGGAAAACTTCGGAGGCTCCGAGGACGCTGACGAAGCGGAGCGGGAAACCAGCGCTGTCCGGTTACTCATTGTCAGGGGTGGTTCGGACCTCAGTCATCGGCCATGGCTCGCCCCTGGTCAACCGCCTTCGGCCATGGACCTGATCCAGCACGTGCTGTGGCGGTCTAGGGGTGCCGGTCAGGGCCCACACACAAATCCCACCCCCGTCGAGGCTGCGGATCTACGTGCCGCCCTCGCTCTGGTTGCCGCCGCTCGTGGTGAGATGGACGCCGTCGAAACTGCGCTTCTGTTTCTTGCGCGGGCAGAAGGCCTCACGTGGCCGCAGATCGCAGAGAGCCTCGGGCTCCGCTCCGCCCAGGCCGCACAGCAACGACTGGATCGGCTTTCGGATCGACCGAACCCTGGTGGGCGGTGACGATGGCTCTGACACTGACGGGAACTGCGGCGAGTGCAGGGACGGCCCGTGGGGCCGCGCGAATCATCAATGGGCCCGATGACTTCGGGCGGTTCCAGCTTGGCGATGTGTTGGTGTGCCGCACCACCGACCCCGCGTGGACGCCACTTTTTGGGATGGCTGCGGCAGTTGTAACTCAGACTGGCGGAATGTTGTCCCACGCCGCCATCGTCGCCCGTGAGTTCGGGATACCGGCCGTCGTAGGTGTCCGGGACGCCATGACGTTGCTCGCGGACGGAACCTCTCTGACGATCAACGGATCTTTGGGGACAGTTGCCTGCGCTGCCGTTGCGGGATCAGCCGAATGACTGGCGACTTGTTGCTTACACTTCACGCCGTCCGACTCCTCGGGTTCGCCGACACCCAAGCAGTGGCGGATCGATTCAGACGGGATCACAGCCTGATCGAATCCGAACTCATCGACGCCGGCGTGCTCGGGTTCGTTTCCCACACTTCCTTTGCTGGTAGCAGCGGATGGTCCCTGTCCAGTGCGGGGCGTGTCGAGAATGAACGCCTCCTCGCGGCTGAGCTGGACCGTGAAGACGCCGGCGCAGTGGTGATGGGTGTGCACGACGAGTTTGTGGACCTTAATCTGACCGTCGTCAGTGCCTGCGGCGCCATCCAACTGCAGCAGGTAACGGGCACGGCTGCCTCCGGGATTTTGGAGGAGGCGTTGGCTTCGTGGAGTCCGTTGGAAGAACGTCTGACGGGATCATTGCCACGGTTCGCGGGCTACTCCCGGCGGCTGATGGACGCGCTTGCGCAGGCGCGGAGGGACAGCGCCTGGTTCACCGCGACCGACCGTGATTCCTTCCATCGGGCATGGTTCGAGCTGCACGAGGATCTCATCGCAACCCTGGGAATCCAGCGCGGGTAGGCAGCGGGCGTCCGGCCACGGGGACAGCGGGTCCAGACTTACTCACGTAACAGAAACATGCCGACAGTAAACTTCCAGCATGAGTGAGACAGCCGGCAACTCCGTGACCCTCCGCTTCCTTGCGGCTCCGATGGACATTGGACACAGCGGCTCGGTCGACGCCGGCACAGTCCTTGAGTGGGTGGACAAGGCCGCGTACGCCGCAGCCGTGGGCTGGGCTAAGTCGTATTGCGTCACCGCCTACGTGGGCAACATTCACTTCACCGATCCGGTGAACAGCGGCGACATGGTGGAGGTAACTTCCACCATCGTGTACACGGGTCGCTCCTCCATGCACATCCACACGGTGGTCAGTTCCCGTGACCCCAAGGGCGGACCGGAGACGATGCACAGCCAGTGCATGGTGATATTCGTGGCCGTAGGACCTGACGGCAAACCGATTCCCGTGCCGCAATTCGAGCCCTCCACCCCGGAAGAAATCGAGCAAAGGCATCACGCGCTTGCGCGCATTGAAGTGCGTGAACAGATCGTCAATGCGATGAACGCCCAGGAATATACCGACGCCGGGACCGCCGAGCGCGTCGTCCTGCGGTTTATGGCGGCCCCCACTGATGTGAACTGGGGCGGCAAGGTCCACGGCGGCATCGTCATGAAATGGATTGACGAAGCCGCGTACGTTTGCGCCTCGCGATACTGCGGCAAGGACACCGTCGCAGTCTTCTCAGGCGGCGTGCGTTTCTATCGGCCGTTGTTGATCGGCCACGTGGTGGAAGTAGAAGCTCGTCTCGTTTACACGGGTGCAAAGGGAATGCACATCGCTGTCCATGTCCGCTCCGGTGATCCGAAAACCCGCGAGATGAATCTGACCACGTACTGCCTCACCGTGATGGTGGCCCGGGACGAAACGGGAACGGCTGTGCCCATTCCAGAGTGGGTTCCTGTATCGGAAGAGGACAAGAAGTTGCATGCCCACGCCCGCGAGTTGTTGGAAATCCGAGGCCGGGCGCCGGGGAATCGGCTGCCGGATCATTTGCTGAAGGCGGCTGGCAACTAGCTGAAACCCCATCACCTCAGGCACGAACACCGGTAAAATGGGCCTAGAGGTGCATGGAGATGTCTCTGGCTTTTGCTGTTGTCTTAATCCTGTTGGGTCTGGCTTCCCTTGCCGCCGCGATAGGGGCGGTGGTGTTGGTGATCCGCGACGGCCGCGGGCAGATTCCACTTGAACCATCAGTTCAGCCATGGGTGGCAGGGACCCTCCCAAGTCGCCCATACTCCACGCTCCGCCGCATTTAGCGTGGTGTGGTCGAGGCAATTGGTTCAACAACCGGCCTTCGGGAGCCAGACAGCCCCGCGCTAAACTGGATCATGACCGGTGCCCGTGCCCGTCTCTTGGCTTGGTTCGTCGCCGTTGCCACCCTTCTGTCGGCCTGTTCGTCCCCGATAGGCGTAGACGAGGCCGCCCCGAATCAACCGCCATCATCTTCCACGGCGCAGCCAGTGGCCGGCGGCGTCGCCGGTCCAGCTCAGGAGCCCACTCAAACAACAGGCCCTACTCCGATTCAGACACCTGCTCCAGTTCCAACGCCCGTAGCGGTGCCTCAGGCGTATTCCCTCAACCTGTACCAAGAAGGCGACTTCGTACCGCAGTACACCTTTGATTGGTGCGTCGCAGCGAGCATCCAGATCGCACACAACCTCATCGACGATACCGGCGGTGGCACATGGGCTGGCCGTGCCCAGCAGTCCGAGCTGTGGGAAATGGCGCGAATGCGGTCCTCCGACTCCTTCAACGGCGCGAACCCCTTCGGCTGGGCAGCGGTTCTGACCGCCGTCGGAATGGGACCCTACGAAGTCGTCAGCGTCCCCAACTATGGGGAGGCGGTGCGATCTGCCGCGCGAGCTATGGCCACTACGGGCCGCCCCGTCGGCCTGGTCATGTGGAGTGGCCGCCACGCCTGGGTGATGAGCGGATTCGAGTCACTCGGAGATCCCTCCCAGTTCCCGGACTTCTCCGTCACGGGAATTCGTGTGCAGGATCCGCTCTATCCCTACGGCAGTGGGCAGTGGGGGCCTTCACCTGCCCCCAACAGCCTGCTGCCCCCTGAACAGTTGGCGACGCAGTTCGTGGCCCGGGAGCCGCGACGCTGGAGCAGCGCGCTCCCCACTGGGTACCTGCTGGTGCTTCCCCGACCCTGAACGGCGGCAAAAGTCCTGCTGGAGCATCGCCTTAGCGAAGCGCCAAGTTCATGCGCGGACCGGGAGCCCACTGGAGAGCGCGTGGGATAGGAGGGCCCCTGCCGTCCACCTCATTGAGGCGACGGCTTCCTCACGACTAAGCCCGCCGACGTCGATTAGCCAGACGAGGGACTCGATGCCGATGGCACTCCGGATGGCCAGGACCAATTGATGGATGTCCTGGTCCGTCATTGTCCTCTGCAGTGGGGCAAGCGCTTCGGCGATCCAGCCGATTGCCCTGCCCTGCCGGAGGGGAAGGCTGTTGCCTTCTCCGTTTGACTGCTCAAGCGAAAGCCGCAGCATGGTGCGTTGCTGGGCTTCGGTTTCAACAATAATCCGAAGGAACTCCACCACCACTGCGTCCAATCGCTCCGCGACACCCTCAGGAGGAGACGCCGGAAGCAGTGATGTTCGTGCGGTTTCAGGATGGGCGGCAGCCAGAAGCTCCCGCTGCCCGGAGAAATACCTGTAAGCAGTGCTCCGCGGAATCCCTGCCGCTTGAGCAGCCTCATCCACAGTGGGAGAAACGCCGGACGCGATCAGGGTACGGGCTGCCCCGAGGAGCGCCTCCAGCGTGCGGCGCTTTTGACCGGTCCGGCCAACGTCAACGTAGGCTCTTGACATACACCTAATGGTACACGAGTCTTGTCATGAGACGGATGTCTCATGAAGTCTTCCTACAACGCATTGAGGCGAGCATCATGGAGACGAAGAAGGCAGCATCCGCAATCATCCGACAGCCTGGAGAAGGGGCCCAGCGCTGGTTCTTCGGTGGCGGCGTCCACACTTGGAAAGCGACGGCAGACGAAACGGCAGGGGCGTTCCTCCTGTTTGAAGACGAGATGTCCCTCAATAAGGTAACGCCGATGCATACGCATCCGGACTCTGACGAGACCATGTACATTTTGGCCGGGGAGATCCTGATGAACATGGACGGTGAGGAGCATCGTGTCGCAGCCGGCGGAGTCACCATTGCGCCCCGCGGGGTGCCACACGCGTTCAAAGTTCTTCAAGACGGAACCCGCGTTTTATGCCTCCACACGCCCGGCAGCTCGCAGGCCTTTTACGACGGCGCCAGCGAACCTCTCGGCACGGAAGCCGAGGCTCAGGCGGTGGACTTTGACCGGATTCGAGAATCCGGAAGGGTAAATGGCGGCATCGAAATCGTCGGTCCTCCCCCGTTCCCGGAGGCCGGGCCCTGAGCCTGAAGAGCTAGAACCCGCCCCCACCACCGGCATCGCCGGCCATGTTCGCGAAGCGCGAGTAGTGGCCCTGGAACGCGACAACAATGTCTTTGGTGGGACCGTTACGGTGCTTGGCGATGAGGATATCGGCCTCGCCGGCTCGGGGCGATTCTTTGTCGTAGACGTCTTCACGGTGGAGCAGGATGACCATGTCGGCGTCCTGCTCGATTGAACCCGATTCACGGAGGTCAGACACCATGGGGCGCTTGTCCTGGCGCTGCTCGGAACCACGGTTCAGCTGCGACAGCGCAATAACGGGAACCTGAAGTTCCTTGGCAAGCAGCTTGAGGGCACGCGAGAACTCGGAGACTTCCTGCTGGCGGGACTCAACCTTTTTACCGGAGCTCATCAGCTGGAGGTAGTCCAGGATCACGAGCTTGAGGTCATGTTGCTGCTTCAGCCGGCGGCACTTTGCCCTGATTTCCATGAGTGACATGTTCGGGCTGTCATCGATGAAGAGCGGGGCGTCGTTCATGCGGCCCATGGTGGTGGCAATCTTGGACCACTGCTCGTCCTTGATGGTGCCCTTTCGGAGGTCCTGCAGACCGATGGTGGCTTCAGCGGAAAGCAGGCGCATCGCGATCTCGTTCCGGCCCATTTCGAGGGAGAACATGACTGTGGCCAGATTGTTCTTGATGGCGGCGGAGCGTGCGAAGTCCAGCGCAAAAGTGGACTTACCGACAGCAGGACGGGCAGCGATAACAATCATCTGGCCGGGGTGGAGTCCGTGGGTCAGTTCGTCGAGTTCGTAGAAACCGGTGGGGACGCCCACCATGCCTTCGCCGCGATGCCCGGAAGCTTCGATCTCATCCACGGTGGACTCCATGACGTCCTTCAACGCCACGTAGTCTTCGGCTGTGCGCTTTTCAGCAACCGCGTAGACCTCGGCCTGCGCCTGGTTGACGAGGTCTTCCACCTCGCCGTCCTGGCCGTAGCCCATCTGGACAATCTTGGTGCCTGCGTTCACGAGGCGGCGCAACACTGCTCGCTCGGCCACAATCTCGGCGTAGTAACCGGCGTTGGCTGCCGTTGGCACAGTTTGGATGAGCTCGTGCAGGTAGGCCGGTCCGCCGATCCTGTTGATCTCACCGCGCTTGGTCAGTTCATCGGAGACCGTTACGGCGTCAGCAGGTTCGCCACGGCCATAGAGGTCAATGATGGACTCGTAAATCGTCTCGTGCGCCGGACGGTAGAAGTCGTGACCGCGAACGATTTCCACGACATCGGCGATGGCATCCTTGGACAACATCATGCCGCCCAGAACTGACTGCTCAGCGGGGATGTCCTGCGGAGGTTTCCGGCTCGAATCCGAAGCGCGTGAGCCCTCGATTGAGTCCAAGTGCGTAACTGACAAAGCCGTCCTCCATTTGTGTACCGCTGCGAGAGTTAGTCCCTCAGTGGTGCGTAAAGCGCAGGTGGACCTGGGATGGATTGCCCGAGCCTCCGGACCAGCCGAGTGCTCCTGTTATATCCATGGGGGTCCGACAATTTTCGGCTTTCCCCAATTTCCACAACTTATCCACAGAAGTCTCCCCAAGCATGTTTGCGCGCGGCTGCTTGAAGGTCACTGAGAGGGTTAATTCCATACTGAAACAGGTACCCGAGCCACGTTAGCGGTGCTAAGTCCGGGCGCAAAGTCCACTGTCAAGCGCACATGTGGATAACCTGTGGAATACCGCCCCCACGTTGTGCACAGTCTGTGCGTTACCCTGTGGATAGAGAAATTCTTTTGGCAGTAACTACGGCCTGACCTGCGGAAACATTCATCACAGCCTGTGGAGCAAAGAAAGTTTTGGTGGAAAATCATCCACAGACCCAGCTGGCCCAGTTGGTCACCAGGGCCTGAAATCCATGCTAAACATGCCGCAAATGTGATGCATCTTACAAAGCGGGCCTTAATTTGACACTGTCCTCTCAGAAGTCTATGCCGAGACTGGAATGTGCTGTGGATAACCAAGTTCTGGCATAAGCTCTAAGCATGGGGATGAACTTTGGTGACGTGCTGATGATTGCCCTTCCGCTAATTGTCCTCCTGGGCCTGCTGTGGGCGCTTTCAGCGGCCTTCAAACCGCGCGACACTGGCCTTTCCGATGCCGAGCGCTATCAACATGAACTTGCGGCCCGTTCCGCAGCGCATCAAGCTTCACAAGTTCAGGCTGCGCTTGCTGCCCGGGCCAAGATCGAGGCTTCCACCAAGCCAAGCCAGAACGAGGCCCAGCACACCCAGCAGACAGAACAAAGCCGGGCCGCTCATCAGGCCCAAGCCGCCAGGACGGCAGGCGCCCAGGCGGGGCATCAGCCTGCGGTGCTTCCCAATGGACAGCTCAATCCGCAGCTCGCCTTTGAGTTGCAGAACCTGGTTCGCGGCGGGCGCAAGATAGAAGCCATCAAAGTGTTCCGCCAAGCCACCCATTCAGACTTACTCACTGCTAAGAACTACGTAGATCGGCTCTGACCACGCCATGGATTCCTTGTTTGTCCCGCTCATGATTTTGATCGCGGTCATTGCGGGCGTATTGCTGCTGATGCGTTCCTTTAGCAAGCGTTCGGCCGAGACGAAGGCTGGCGTAGCTGCAGCCAACTCCCCCAAGGATCCGGTTCAGCTCGCCAAAGAATCGGCTGCGAAGCTGAACGAGGAACAGCATAGGCGACTCTACTCGCTCATTGCCCAGGGCCAGGGCATGGCAGCGATCAAACTGTATCTGCAGGCCACCGGGGAGGGGCTACGGGCGTCGCGTGACGCCGTCGGAGCTCTGGCCGCCCACCCGCAACCCTTCACGCCAGAGGCCCCGCCCAAGGATCTCTTGTCGGAGGACGACGATGAGCCCGAGCGCTTCCCGTACCGGTACCGGGCCATCGTCAGCAAGGGCGACGTGACGCGCGAGGTGAGCAGCAACATGCTCAACGATGAGATCTACGGACGAATCCGGACTTTGGCAAAAAGCGGTGATGTGGAGGGCGCAGCTCTGGCCTTGACACGCCACTCGGACATCACGATCAAACAGGCCCGTGAATTCATCGAACTCCTGGACGACTGAGCGCGACTAAAAGTCGAACAGGTCCCCCAGGAAGCCTTCCTTCTTCTTGCGTTTGCGGCCATACTCATCGCGGCGGTCATGGTCACCCCTGCGCTCGTAATCCCGCCGGTCATAGTCGCGGCGATCGCCGCGGTCATCGTAGCGGGGCTGTTGCGGACGCGATTCAAAGGGGTTGTAGATGGGCGGCGGCGCGATCGGAGGCTGCTGGGGTGCCGGTGCCTGCCTGGCAGGGGCGGGCATGGTTTCGGCGGCGACGCGATCAATAATCTTGTCCAGCTCACCGCGATCCAGCCATACACCCCTGCACTGCGGGCAGTAGTCAATCTCCACGCCGCTTCGTTCGCTCATCACCAGGTCAATGGAATCCACAGGACACTTCATGCTTGCCCCAACGACCGGACCCCGCGAATAGTTCGGTCTGACCGACAACTGAAATTCGAAGAGTTGGCAGGTCCGTGCATACTGAACGGATGATTCATCCGGA
This sequence comes from Paenarthrobacter sp. 10L412, assembly GCF_056395565.1. Lineage (NCBI taxonomy): Bacteria > Bacillati > Actinomycetota > Actinomycetes > Micrococcales > Micrococcaceae > Paenarthrobacter > Paenarthrobacter sp. 10L412. The sequence continues at coordinate 110,145 of NZ_JBFTJT010000004.1, forward strand.
CCTTGGCGAAGCACAGCGGCTCATCAAACGGCTTGGGAGGGAGTGCTCCCAGCCCACTCCCGAGGCCGATAATGCAGAGTATGGAGCCGCCATCGCCACCAGTGGCAGGGCATTGATTCGATTCCGTGCCGCCAAGCTCACGCCAAAGAAGGTTGGTCTCTTCGTCGCCGTGTGGCGGCGATCGCCTGACGGAGGTACGGAACCCTTCCCCGCGGACCACCCTTCCGCCGACGACGCCGACACCCTGGTGATCTCAGTAAGGGAAGAGGAGAAGTCCGGTCACTTCGTCTTTCCGCGGTCAGCCATGATCCGTCACGGCATAGTTTCGGTCAACGGCACGGGCGGCAAGCGTGGTTTTCGCGTTTATCCTCCGTGGGCCCTTACAACGAGTCGAGCCGCCCGAAAGACACAGGAGTGGCAATGCGCCTACTTCCACGACTCCAGCGACATGGGCCTACCTGCCAGCTGAGATACCGGCCAGCAACTGTTCGAATGGCAGCGACTCCAGCGCTGACGCCTTGCGTCCGGGCTGGCGGCCGCTGAGCAGTTGCACGAGTTCACCGGCAGCCCGGTCTACGCGGGCCGAGAGGGGCGAGCCGCCGTCGTCGTTTCCCCAGTCCTGCGGCCCGGCGAAGACGCCGGTGGACGCAACCCGGGTCCGCAGGTAGCTGAACAGCGGACGCATGGCGTAGTCCAGGACCATCTGGTGGCGGTCGGTGCCGCCGGTAGCGCCAAGCAGAACGGCCTTGCCGTCGAGGGACTTGGGGTCCAGGACGTCGATGAAGGACTTGAAGAGGCCACTGTAGGACGCGCTGAAAACAGGGCTGACGGCGATGATACCGTCGGAATCCTCGACGCCGGCAATCACCTCTGCGAGACGCGGAGCAGCGTAACCGGTGACGAAGTTGTTGGCGATGTCCACGGCCAGGTCTCGAAGTTCGACAACGTCGATCCTCGCTTCGTAGCCCGCCGCCTGCAGCTGCCGCTCGGCGGAAGCGGCCAGTTGGTCCGCCAGCAGACGGCTCGACGACGGTACGCCGAGTCCGGCGGAAAGGACTGTGATGCGGCGGGTTTCCATGGCATTCTCCTGTTGCTCGATCATTCCCAGCATACATGCATATGCATCTAAATGAGTGAACGAGGGAGCATCACAAACTATTCCCGCAGGGTATCCATCACCGCTTCTTGCCTCCAACACCTGGGACGGACGTGACCTGTTTCATCCACGTCGCGATTTGGTCTTCGTCGATGTCCTCCACGGATTCGAGCTCCACACCCCGCGTCGCTTTGCCCATTCCCACGGGCGTCACCGGCGGCACGGGCTGAAGTGTCACGCCATTGATAAACATGAGTTTGACGTGGCCGGCGAAGCCACCGCAGCTGAAGCACCAGCCATCGCCAACGCCGTAATACGCCATGCCCCATTTCACCGAGCGCTGGAGGTCCGGCAGTGTCCTCGCGGCCAGCGCATCGATGGCTTCGGCGACGCCACGCTGTGGTTGCGGAAGGCTGGCGATGTAGGCGAAGACGGGTTTGTCGCCAACTGCCGCCTTCGCGGGGCTTGCCCTGCCAGTCATGGCTTCAGGCAGCGAGAAGGCTCCGGCGTCGATATGTTCTTCCGAGCGGTCCACAGTATTTCCCTCAATTCGTTCTGGAGGCATGCATGGACAGGAAGTCGAAGGTCTTGTCCCTGGCATCGCGCGCCTCGGCAAAGTTCAAGTGGAACTGGTACTCATGCGGCAGTTCGGGGTCGTGGTCCGCAGCCCAAAACAATTCGGTCACCGGCACACCCGCCTCCTTCAGGCGATTGCTGTAGGGAACCGACTGAAGCCACGTCAGACCATCGCCATTGCCGCCACTGATGAAGGTCGGCGGGAAATCCTTGGTCACGAAATCAATGGTGGACATGGTGCTGCCTGCATATGTGGAGGACCAGTCCTTCGTTCCCGTATATGCCCACAGCGAGGTTTTGAAGCCCCACGCAACCAGGCCATTGAGGTCCGCCATGGCTCGGAGGTCATACACACCGCAATGCAGGATGGTGGCGGCAAGGTCCGATTTCTGGAGCGCGGGCTCGATCCCCATCAGGTTGGCATACTCGGGGTTAACAGTGAGAGTGGTCATTTGGCTGGCCAACTGCGCTCCTGCAGAATCGCCGGCCAGGACAATCCGGGTGGTGTCCACATTCAATTCAGCGGCGTGCGCCTTGATATAACCAAGGGCATCGTTGATGTCCCGTACGGCCGTGGGATAGACGGCCTCCGGTGCGATCGGGTAGCTCACTCCAATGGTCGTGTATCCCTCAGCCGCAAGAATCCGGAGATAGGGTTCCACATCGCCTTGTGCCCCGGAAATCCATGCACCGCCGTGAATCCAAACAATAGTGGGGAGCGCAACGGTGGTCCCCGCAGGGCTGAAAACGTCAAAGGCGGAACCGGGCTTGTAAACGACACCGGCGCGCTCCTGCAATGGAGTGTCCGGGACGTATGGTTCCATCTCATCAATGGTGGACTGCGCTCCGCGCTCAAAAACGCTGCGAATTAACATGGCGGACGGCCAGGGAGTTGCGGAAAGGGCCAGAAGGATGACCAGGACCAGGATGATTGCCAGGTCCAGTTTCCTCAGCCGGGAAGGCCGCCGTCGTTTGGCCCGCAAAGCTGCCCGGGAACCGGGACCTAAAGGGGAATCGCCCCCCGCCCCTGTCCGGGCTGATGCCGCGCCAGTCATGTTGGCTTGAGTCGATTCCAGTGGCCCCATTACACACTCCCCCAGTTGGTGTATCTGTGGACCATGCTAAGTCGCCGGAGTTGCATCACGAAGGGCAAGGCAGTGAAATCGCCCACGTCCCCTTCTTTAGACCTCCGGGCGGGACACCTTGAGCAACAGTCCGTCGCCGCCGCCACGCCTTGGCGACGATAATTTGTCGCGGGGGCTTGCAATATGAGTTCAAACTCATAATATGGGATTAGTGATGTGGCCTGCCTCACGCGGCGCGCATCAATTCCAAGCCTTCAAAGTGGAAGGCCCAACGATCGGATTCCCCATGTCAGACATTGCTGTTCTGATCAACACAGCTGTAGCGGTCCTCGCCGCCGTTGTGCTGATCGTCCGCTTCAGAGTCAATCCCGTCATTTCCTTGGTCATCGCCTCCGTGTACTTGGGCCTGGCCGTCGGCCTCGGCGTCGAAGAGACCGTCAAGACCATCACGTCCGGCTTCGGCGAGATCATGGTGGATGTAGGCCTGCTGATCGCCTTCGGCGTTTTGATGGGCTCCATCCTCAACCAGAGCGGTGCTATCCGGCGCCTGGTGGAGCATCTCCTCAAGACCTTCGGCCCAAAGCGCCTGCCGTACACGATGGGTCTGGCGATAGGCACGCTCCTCCAGTCCATCTTCCTGGATGTCCTCCTGGTTATCTCAGCCCCGCTTGCCCGTAAGCTGGCTCCCAAGATCGGAAAACTGGGGACGGCACGCATGGCAACCGCCATGGCTATCGCACTGGAATGCGGCATTGTCTTTACCGTGCCCGGTGTGGCTTCGCTGGCTTTGGCCGGCCTCCTCAACGTCCCGCTCGGCAAGATGCTGCTCTTCGGCCTGCTGCTGGTGATTCCCACCATCGTCATTTCCATTGCCATCATGACGTTCCTCTTTCGCCGCGGTTTCTGGAATGAAGCCAAGGACGAGGACCACACCTTCGTGGCCGAGGAAGACAGCGAGGGCGAGGAACCCATAAGCGGCTCCCTCCCCGGAACAAATACCGCCAGCAACTCCGGCGCCGGCTCCAACACCCAGCCAGCCAAGGGTGCAGTGGTTGTTGCCGAACGCGAGAGCAAAGAGAAACCGCTGATCATGCTCTTTGCCCCGCTCCTGACTTCCCTGATCCTCATCGGCGCGGGCGCCATCCTCCAGATTTTCAAGATCGATCTCCCCTGGCTCCAGCTGCTTGGCGAACCTGTCATCGCCCTTCTCATCGGGCTGATCGGCACCTGCCTTGTAACCCGGGCGTCCATTGGCCAGAAAAAAGTTGAAGAGGCCATTGCTGTCGGCTTCAAGGAAAGCGGGCAGATCCTGATCCTCACCGGCGTGGGCGGATCCCTGGCAGCCACCGTGAAAGCCGCTGGCCTCGGCGACATCCTTGGTGGCTTCTTCTCAGCGAGCACCGTAGCCCCGCTGCTGGTGGTCTGGGCCATCGCCGCAGTGCTGCACATCGCCGTCGGCTCCGTCACCTTGTCCGCCATTACGGCAGCCGGGCTGCTGGCACCCATCGCACCCGCCATTGGACTTGATCCCGTGCTGCTGGCCCTCGCTGCCGGCGCTGGCTCGCTCTTCATGGTTCACGTCACCAGCAACACGTTCTGGCTCCTGCAGTCCCTTTTGGGCCAGAGTGTGAGGGGTGCATTGAAATCGGTCACGGTGGGAGTTTCAGTAGCCTCCGTGGTCGCGATCCTGCTGATCCTGCCCATGAGCTTGCTGTTCTAAAACGCCCTGCCGACCGTCCCATCACCAAGCACGCACGAGAGAAGACCATGACACACGAAACAATCGCCCCGTTGGACGGCGTCCGAGTCCTCGAACTCGGCAATTACATTGCCGCTCCCACGGCTGGCAGGCTGCTTGGCGATTTCGGCGCCGAAGTCATCAAGGTCGAGCGTCCAGGCACCGGCGACGAGCTCCGCAACTGGCGCCTCCACAAGGGCAACACTTCCATGCTCTACCGCACGCTGAACCGCAACAAGAAGTCCGTGGTCCTGGATCTCCGTACCGAGGCCGGGAAGCAGGCTGTTCTTGGCTTGGTTGCCAAATCGGACATCCTGCTCGAAAACTTCCGCCCGGGCACGCTGGAGAAGTGGGGTCTCGGGCCGGAAGTCCTCAACCAAGCCAATCCGGACCTCATCGTCACCCGGATCTCTGCCTTTGGACAGACAGGGCCATTGTCCGAGCGGCCCGGGTTTGCCGCCGTCGCCGAGGCCTATAGCGGTTTCCGCAACCTGGTAGGTGACCCGGACCGCGCTCCGGTGCGCGTGGGCGTCTCCATCGGAGACTCGATCGCGGGGCTTTACGCCGCGTTCGGCTCCATGATGAGTCTTTACCAGCGTGAAGCACGACGCCGGAACTCGGCCGGCGCTGTTCCCCTCGCCGAACGCATCATCGACGTCGCGCTGCACGAAGCGATGTTCTCCATGATGGAATCACTGATTCCTGACTATCAGGCCTACGGCGTGGACCGGCAGCGCGTGGGTGGCCGGATGGAAGGCATTGCGCCCTCGAATGCGTACGTGTGTAAGGACGGTGCCAGCATTGTGGTGGCCGGAAATGGCGACTCGATTTTCCAGCGTTACATGCAGACCATCGGCCGGCCGGACTTGGCTGAGGACCCAGCGTTGCAGACAAATGCCGGGCGCTGGGCGAGCCGCGAGGAACTGGACCAGGCAATCGGCGAGTGGACCGGGCAGCTGACCGCGTCTGAAGCATTGGCCGCCCTGGAGGATGCCGGAGTTCCCGCCGGACCCATCTACACAGCCGCAGACATCAGCACGGACAGCCAGTACGCGGCCCGCAACATGATCCAGAAGTTCGACGTTTCCACTGGCGAGGAGGTCCTCCCAGGAGTAGGTTTCCCGGGCATCGTGCCCGTGATCGGGGACCAGTCCCTGCCCATCCGCAACCTGGGACCGGACCTCGGTGAAAACACTGAAGAAATCCTTGGCGGGCTCCTTCACTTGGATGCTGCCCAAATCGATGCGGCTTCCGGCCGCGAGGAGGCTCTCCGACCATGAACGGCTTTGAAAGCACCCACGCCACGACCTTGGGCAGCGTCATCCTGAGGGACGTCACCTTGCGGGACGGGCTGCAGCTCACCGGAAAACTCCTGCCAACGGAGCAAAAGATCGAAACAGTCCGTGAGCTGCTGCGCCTGGGCGTCCCGGCGATCGAGCTCGGATCCATGGCGCGCGCGGACCTCGTTCCCACCATGGCCAACACTCTCGAAGTGGTCCAGGCCCTCACGCCGGAGGAACTCGAAAAGTGCTGGATCTGGGTAGCGACACCCGGCCATGTCGCCAAGGCATCAGCTGCAGGCGCGCGGAATTTCCAGTACTGCCTGTCTGCTTCGGATTCACACAACAAGGCGAACATCGGCCGGACCACGGACGAGAGCCTGGCCGCTTTGCCTGAGGCCATTGAGTACGCGCGTGCAGTGAATGGTCAGATTCAGTTGTGCATCGCGACGTCCTTCACCTGTCCTTTCGAAGGCTACGTTCCGGAGGAGCGCATCCTGGCCATTGCCAACGATCCCCGGGCGGAAGGCACTACGGACATCGTCATCTGCGACACCTTGGGGCAGGCCGTTCCTGCCCAGGTGTCCGGCCTGATCACACGCGTGCGGGATGAATCCCCTGCCCGGCGCATCGTCTATCACGGTCACGACACCTGGGGCCTGGGCGTGGCCAACACGCTCGCGGCAATCCAGGCGGGCGCAGCAATGGTGGACGGCGCTTTGGGAGGCCTGGGTGGCTGCCCCTTCGCCCCGGGTGCCAGTGGCAACACCTCCAGCGAGGACATCCTGTTTGCCACGCGTCCCGAATGGCTGACCCCGGATGTTTTTGGGGAACTTGTGGTCCTGTCCGAAAAGCTGCTGGCAGAGCTGGGCGAACCCAACCGTTCAAAAGCTGCCCAGGGCGCGCGCTCCAGGGCGGCAGCCTTTGACTGGGTCATCCCTTCCTCCACAGGGGGCAACTGACTATGGGGAACCATTTCCTTGTCACCACCGCCATCCCTGACCCGGGACTGCAATTGCTTTCCGACGCCGGTCAGGTCACCGTCCTTCCCGAGCCGCCTGATTACGCGACGCTTTCAAGCCTGTGCGCTTCGGGAGACTACGACGTGGTCCTCACCCAGTTACGCGACGTCATCGACGAGCCACTGCTGACCGAGGCGCGGGTAAAGGGCGTCTCCAATTTCGCGGTGGGGTACAACAACATCGACATCGATGCCGCCACCCGGCACGGCATCCTCGTCGGAAATACGCCCGGCGTCCTCACGGATGCGACGGCGGACATTGCCATGTTGCTCATTCTCGGAACCGCCCGACGGGTTGTGGAGGCGGACAAGCTGGTGCGAGAGGGAAAGTTCCTCGGGTGGGAGCCGGAGTTCATGCTGGGCCGGGACGTTTCCGGCGCTGTACTTGGGCTTGCCGGATTCGGCAGGATCGCCCGCGCCGTGGCTCGTCGGGCCCTGGGTTTTGGCATGGAGGTGCTCTTCGCGCCGCGGCCACCCAGCGATCGTCCCGTCAGCGATGAGGAACTCGGTGAATTCGCGGGCAAAGTCCGCCAAGTTCCTTGGAACGAGCTGGTAGAGCGCAGCGACTTTCTCTCCTTGCACGTACCGCTCAATGAGCAGACCAGGTACTTGGTGGATGCAGACCTGTTGGCTCGCATGAAGCCCAGCGCCATCCTCATTAACACCGCCCGCGGTCCTGTGGTGGACGAGGCCGCTCTGGTGGAAGCCTTGCGCAACGGAATTATTGCCGGGGCTGGCTTGGATGTGTTCGAGGACGAGCCGAGGCTCGCTCCCGGCCTCGCCGAACTCCCAAACACTGTCCTCTTGCCGCATGTCGGCAGCGCAACTGTCCCCGTCCGCGCCGAAATGGCCAGGCTGAGCGCCCTCAACGCGATCGCTATCGCGGAGAATCGGTTACCGCCACATCCGGTCAGTCCGCTGGCCAGAGCATGAGCATTCTGGTGGCTCCGGACAGTTTCACGGCAGCTGAGATTGCGGCCGCCATCGCAGCAGGAATTCACGACGCCGGCGGCTCGTCTACGCAGCTACCCCGCTGTTGCAGGGCTCTAGCTGGGCCTCCCCGCTCCGCCAGCCGCCATCAGCTCCAGGCGACGCAGAGTTTCGCGGTTGCGGACGGTGATCATGGGATCCCTAAGTACCTTTGGCACCACCTTGCCCGGGCCCCGTATCGCGTCTTCGGCCATAGAGACGCGGCACTGGTTGCCACCCAGGTCCTCCAAAGTGATGCGGACCTTTGCTTCACCTACGGGCCAGCCACGGGCTAAGAGTTCCAGGCTCCGGCCAGGTTCGACGGCGGTGACGCTGGTGCTGTCGTTGAGGAGGAGCGGCCAGGCTCCCACGGAGTGATGGAGTTTGGAACCGACCTGGGGCCACTGGTCATCCACCGCGCGGATCCTTGAGGCGCCGACAACCCACCCGGAGTAAAGCCAGCCGTCGGCAATGACGTTCCAGACGTCCGCGGCAGAAGACTTGAACAGCTGGGTAACGGTGGACATGGAGTTCCCTTCTGTGTGCCTTCGGCATCTGTCGTGAGACTAAGCTAAGCATGCTTATAAATTGTCCGCCATAGGCCGCCTACACTGTTGCCATGGTGAGCAGGGAGCGGCGTTATTGGGCGGCATGCGTAGCTCTGATGTCCATACTGCCGCTGGCGTCATGTGACGGCTCCCCCCGCAAAGAACAGCCCATCAACTCCGAAGCACAGCCCATCTCCGTCGAGGTTAATCAATCCCGGGATCAATACGGCAAGCAAGCCATCCTTATACAGCTCACCAACACCACAGACACTCCCGTTACCGTGAGCGGTGCGCGGCTGAACTCCCCGTTGTTTGAGAACGACATCATCTGGGAGCCAACAGGCGGCGTCCTGGAGCTACCGCCCCGGCAGCCCAAAAGCCTTCCCGCCACTTTGCCTGCGCCGCATTGCAGGCAGTCGCCTAGTGAACCCCTCAAGGCCATCGTTCAATATTCGGAGCCGTCTAAGGGACCCGCAGAAACCTCGGTTGAGGCGCAGGATCCGTTCAACGTCCTGCCCCGAAACGCCGACGAGCTGTGCTTGGCAGCCGACGCTGCCGCCGTAGCTGCCATCGTCTTGGACCCCGAACTTGAGGTGGCCCCGGATGGTCGAACCGCCGTCGTGCGTCTTGTCATTACTCCTGCGAGCACTCCTGGTGAGTCACCGCAAAAGCTCACGATTAACTCCATCGACGGAACCACGCTGCTGGCCGAATCCCCCGCGGATCCTTGGCCGCGGGACATCGCGATATCATCCGGCGCCGCCCCGAAAGAGGTGCCCTTGACGATCCGTCCAGCGCGTTGCGACCCGCATGCGGTGGCCGAGGACAAGGTGGGAACGCTGTTGCCGCTGAGGATTTCGGTGGGTGCACGTGATGGCGTACTGAAAATTGCAGCACCAAATGAGTTGCGCGGGCGTATCTACGACTTCGTGACAGCGGCCTGTGGTGGAGCCGCTCGTTAGGGCGTTTCTATTCGTCAGTGCTCGACGTGACGGTCCCCTCCGAGAAGACGAACTCACCTATGACGGTGACGCCGTCGAGGTCGTAAACCGGGATACTCACCGGACCCTTGGCCCGGCTTGCCTGCCAATGCAATGCCTCTTCTGGCGACTTGAACAGCGATGGATCGCCAGTTGCTACTTTTCGTTCCTCGTTCTTGACATACCCAATTCGATCGTTGGTTGCATACGCCCGAATCAGGTCCGGTTCAAGGGAAACCCCATCGACCTCAGTTGGAAGGCCATACGTTTGGCCAGCGGCATTCTTCTCGAAGGTGGCGTCACCTAACACGACAGCTGGCGCATGCGGCGCTATTTGGGGCTTGGCCGTCGGCTGGGATGTAGCGCTGGCAACTCCGATTCCGGCACTGCCGAGAAGAATTGCTCCCAGGAGGACAGTTGTTGTTCGGGACTTGAATAAAGATTTCATTTTCCCCTCGCACTATAACTATGCGGCCTTGTCTGGATGCCTGTCCGCCATGACAGGTGACGTGCCGATACTTGCTATGTGAGTGTTCATTGGGAAACGTGACGCAAATCTCTGCGCGGTGAGGCTCACCGCGCCCGCTGTACTTAGCCCACCGTAGCCAGAGCGGCCGGAGCGCATTCCACCTTAACTTTCACGTTGGCTTCCACCGTCTTCACTTCACCATCCATCTGGTACGGCAGGGGCTTGAGCGTAGTGAATTCGTAGCTGCTCACGCTCGGCTGATCGCCCAGGCCTTGTGTGGTTGCGCGGAGGGCAGTCAGCAACACCCTCCATTTGGGCATGTGCGGAAAGACGATGACCTCGAATTTGCCGTCCGAAGGGTGATCTTCGGCCTCACTGAGCGTGGCGTACTTGGCCATTTCGGGGATGTTGGCGAAAACCAGGCTATCGAATTTCCGGCGCTTGCCATCGGATGTGCGGATGGCGAAGGGTTCGAATTTCGAGAAAGTCTTGATGACGGAGACCATCTCAGTCAGGGCTCCCTTACTGCCCTTTTCGAGTTCGGTGGCCACAACAGGCGTGAGACCAAAGCCGATGTAGGAGTGCGCGTATTCCAAAGGCTCGCCTTCTGGTTGGCCCGTGTGAATGCTCAGGAGGTCAATTTTCCGGACGTGGCCCTCAGCAATAGCTTCGTCCAAGGGTTTGGTTCCCGTGATCCGACGGTGGTCATTGGCGTTGCCCGCGGCCATGACCGCACACACCGCTTGCGGGTTTCCCGCCTGCATCACTCCGTTGACAACCTCGTTATAGCCACCATCACCGCTCACAGAAACAACAAGGACGTCGCCTCCCTTTGCTGCCGCCGTCCGGGCCAACTCCACAGCATGTCCAGCGTGTTCAGTGGGCTGCAGGGTGATCTCTGGCGCGTAGGGGAGCATGTCCTTCAGCTTGACCTGTAATTGCTCAGCCAGTTCGGGTGCATTACCCGTGCTGTTGGGATTGAAAACAATGGCGATCGATTCAAAAGTCCGTGCAGAATGCATAATGTGCTCCTTGCGTGTACGCCCGTTTGGTTAATACCGTTAGCTCTTATTAGTCCTTACGACTCCCCCGGGAACCGCCCACCAATGAGTCTGGTCATATGTTCGGCAGTCGCGAGCAAAGGTTCCACCCACGCTTGGCACGTTTCCAGCGGCATCCGGAGCGTGGGGCCGCTGATGGTGACTGCGCCCACCAGGGCAGCCGCTGAATCGAACACCGGCGCCGAGAGCCCGGAGGCACCGTCTTCCCGCTCCCCTACAGTGATCGCAAAGCCATCGGCCCGAGTCTTCTTGACAGCGATCTCCAATTCCTCGGAGCTCGTGATCGTGTAGTCGGTAATGGGCTCCAACGGGTCGCGAAGGACAGCCTCCATCAATTCAGGAGACCAAGCAAGCAGGACCCTGCCCGCCGAACCCGCATGAAGCGGGATGATCTTGCCAAGGTGCATCTCGCGGCGGAGCGCGTGACGGGTATCTGCCATGGCGACGCACACGCGGTAGTGCTGTTCTGCTTTGAAGAAGCACGCAGTCTCACCGGTAGTATCGCGCAACGTCTTGAGCAGCGGGCTGAGGATGTCCACCACTTCCATGCCACGGGTGGCCGGAGCCGCCCAATAGGCCATCCGCATGCCAATGCGGTACGCGTCGCCCTCCCGGTCCAGGAATCCTTGGGACGTCAGGTTGGTGACGAGACGCTGCACCGTGGATGTCGGCATCCCGGTGTACTCGCGAATGTCGCTCAGCTGCAGCACCGGCTTCGATAGGGAAAAGGCGTCCAGGATGGACGTGATCTTGCCAAGGACAAGCAAAGGGTTGCCGTTGGCCTTCGCGGAAGCATCGGATGCTGACATAAGTCTCACGCTAAACGCTCGCCGGAAGGGACGCCAATCCCCCGGCCGGTTGGAGCTACAACAGGACAGTGCCCTGGATGCATGTAGCCGATGCCCCGCCGATCCAGATGTCACCGTCCGTGGCCTTCACATGGATGCGACCCGCCCTGCCCAGTACCGTGCCCTGGGCAGCCACGTACTCTTCAGGGGCCCGGCCGCTGCCGATCAGCCACTGCGCTGCACCCGCGTTGAAACTGCCGGTCACGGGATCTTCCACCATGGCGTCGCCCGGAATGAACGTGCGCACTTCAAAGTCGACGTCGGAACCGGGCTCGTGCGGGCCAATTACCCCGACCTTGAGGTCACCCATCGCCACCAGATCCGGTTCGATGGCCAGGACTTGTTCCGCAGACTCAAGCAGGACACCAACCCACTCTGGGCCATTCACCAGCCATGATGCGTCCAGTAAGGAATCCTCCGGGAGCCTAAGACCGGCTGCCAGCCGGGAACGAACGGCAGCATCCACTGCCTCGAAGCGGGTCAGTGGTGGTGCAGCAAAAGCCAGCCGGCCGGCGTCGTGCTTCACCCGGACCAAACCTGCGCCACATTCCTGCACCACCACACCGTCTTCCTTGGGCTCTCCCCCGGCCTGCAGCCAAGTGTGTGCCGAACCGAGGGTTGAGTGCCCAGCGAAAGGGAACTCCTCGCTGCCCGTGAAGATGCGCACACGATAATCGGCACGCGGATCTGTTGGAGGGAGAAGGAAGGTGGTCTCTGAGAGGTTGGTCCAATGAGCAAAGTGCTGCATCGTCTCGCTGCTCAGTCCCTCTGCGTCAACCACAACTGCCAACGGGTTGCCCCGATATGGCTGAGCTGAGAAGACGTCAACCTGGTGGAACGGGCGGATGCGCAAGGATTCTGAAGTCACCGCTGCAGGCTATCACTGGGTGGCTGGCCGGTCGTGCGTCTGCAAGACTACGCGCATGGCAGAGAACAAGACCCAGCCCACAAGCATGTCCGTGGATGAATTCCTGTCCTCCGTGGAGCACCCTGGCCGGCGCGCCGATGGCTTGGAACTGCGGAGGATGATGCAGGGGATCACTGGCCAGGAAGGCGTGATGTGGGGGCCTACAATCGTGGGATTCGGCAGCTACCACTACAAATACGAGAGCGGACGGGAAGGTGAGTCTGCCGCCGTCGGTTTCTCACCACGCAAGGCGAACCTGGCGCTTTACGGCCTCACGTACGGCCCCGACGCCGACCGTCTGCTTCCGGAATTGGGCAAGCACAAGACCGGAGCCGCGTGTTTATACATCAATAGGCTGGAGGACGTGGACCGTAAGGTCCTCGCCGAGATGATCCGGACGGGCTACCAACACGTCATGTCGGAGCTCCACACACCGCCCTCATAAGCAAAAGGACCCCCACCACCGGAAACCGGCGGCAGGGGTCCTTCTTAGCAGTCAGAGACTACTTCCCTGCAACGACCTCAAGGTCGATAACAGCGGAAACATCCTCGTGCAGGCGAACGTTGGCCTGGTACGAACCGACAGACTTGATGTGGTTCGGCAGTTCAACGTTGCGCTTGTCGATGGCGCCGAGGCCAGCGGCCTCAACAGCAGCAGCGACATCAGCAGGCTTGACCGTGCCGAAGAGACGACCGGACTCGCCGGCCTTCACCTCGAGCTTGACCTTCTTGGAGGACAGAGCCTGAGCCTGTGCCTGTGCAGCTTCAACAGAAGCGTGGGCACGAGCAGCGCGGGCAGCCTTGATGGACTCAACCTGCTTCTCGCCACCCTTGGTCCAGGTCAGAGCGAAACCGCGGGGCAGCAGGAAGTTACGTGCGTAACCGTCCTTGACCTCGACAACGTCGCCAGCAGCACCGAGACCGGTTACTTCGTGGGTCAGAATGAGCTTTGCCATGTTAGTTAATCCCTTCCCTTAGCCGCGGCCAGCGCCGGAGTAAGGCAGCAGAGCAACTTCGCGGGCGTTCTTGATTGCCTGGGCGATCTTGCGCTGTTCCTGAACGGTAACGCCAGTAACGCGACGAGCGCGGATCTTTCCGCGGTCGGAGATGAACTTGCGCAGCAGTGCTACGTCCTTGTAGTCGATGACAGTGATGTCAGCGGCCTTCAAGGGGTTGGACTTTGGTTTGGGCTTACGGAGTTCAGCCTTAGCCATCGTGGAGCTCCTTTTCTATGGAGCCCGTGGATATTGATCCACGGGATGGTGGTGTTCGACGGCGGTAGTCGCCCGGATGCCTTGCGGCAGTCCCGGCGGGTTCCGGCGTCGGACTTTTTCTTGGTGTTTAGAAGGGAGGTTCGGAATCCGGGCCGTTGCCCCAGCCGCCAGCATTGCTGACACCGGGCGTAGCCCAAGGGTCATCCTGCTGTGCGGGCTGGTTGCCGCCCCAGTTTCCACCGGAGTTGCCGCCCTGGCTTGCACCAGCTGCTGCACCTCCTCCAAAGCCACCGGCGTTACCGCCACCGAAGCCACCCTGGCCACCATTTCCGGCGCCGAACTGGCCACCGGAGCGCTGGGTACGGTTGACTTTGGCGTTTGCGTAACGCAGGCTCGGGCCGATTTCATCGACCTCAAGCTCGATAACGGTGCGCTTCTCGCCTTCTTTGGTTTCGTAAGAACGGCTCTTCAAACGGCCGGAGACAATGACGCGCATGCCCTTGGTGAGGGACTCGGCCACGTTCTCGGCTGCTTCGCGCCAGACGGAAGCGCGGAGGAACAGGGTTTCCCCGTCCTTCCACTCATTCGACTGACGGTCAAAGGTCCGGGGAGTAGAAGCGATGGTGAAGTTCGCTACTGCTGAGCCAGACGGGGTGAACCGCAGCTCCGGGTCATTGGTGAGATTACCAATGACCGTAATAGTGGTTTCGCCTGCCATCTACTGCCTCCTTGTTCGTTCCTGCGGTGTAAAGATCTGGAAGGGGCTGATTACTCAGCTACGACCTTCTGGTCTTCGGGGCGGATGATCTTGGTGCGCATGATCGTCTCGTTGAGAGACAGCTGGCGGTCAAGTTCCTTGGCGGTAGCCGGCTCAGCGGTGAAGTTCACCACTGCGTAGATACCTTCGGACTTCTTCTTGATGTCGTATGCCAGACGGCGACGGCCCCAGATGTCAACCTTTTCGATGGTTCCACCATCGGTGGTGATGACATTGAGGAACTTCTGAAGCGACGGCTCTACGGTACGCTCTTCGACCTCGGGGTCGATGATTACCATCAATTCGTAAGGACGCATATGTGAACCCACCTCCTTTGGGCTAAGCGGTTACGGTATTTCCGTAACAGGAGGTTCATTTGCGATGCTGTGGCTCGCTCCCCCGCCGAAGACTCGGAAGGAGGGCGCAACACAGACTTCAATATCTTAGTGCATCTCCTGCACTCAAAGCTATTCGGTGGGGATCCTGGACCGAAACCTGCCAGTTGCCGTATGTGGATAACGTGAGCGCTTGGGGAAGCTGGCGCACGACGGAAACGACAAAACCCCTGGAA
The DNA here is from genome assembly GCF_056395565.1 of Paenarthrobacter sp. 10L412. Lineage (NCBI taxonomy): Bacteria > Bacillati > Actinomycetota > Actinomycetes > Micrococcales > Micrococcaceae > Paenarthrobacter > Paenarthrobacter sp. 10L412. The sequence continues at coordinate 125,265 of NZ_JBFTJT010000004.1, forward strand.
GATCAGCGATCTTCCAGGGGTTTCCTGTGCGCGGAGGGGGACTTGAACCCCCACCCCCTTTCGAGGACTAGCACCTCAAGCTAGCGCGTCTGCCATTCCGCCACCCGCGCAGGGTGATTCGAAGAAACAGTGTTTCGTTTTTCTCCGTAACAGCGACAAAGACACTAACACGAGGATGCCCATTTCGTGGATTCCTGCGTCCCGGATCAAACGGGGAACCCGGGCTAGGGTGGGGGCATGGATGCACTGAACTCCCTGGTCCTCACAGTCGTTTTCGCCGCGATCTTTCTCTACGCCCTCTATTTCGTGGTCCGCTCGGGCGTAAGGGATGGCATCCTTCAGGCTGACAAGAAACGCAGCAACACGGGCATCGGTGATTAGTGACCATGAACAACGTAAGAGTCAGGCGCAGCCGGTTGCGTTTCGTTGTCATGGTGGCAGCCGGCGCCGCAGCCTTCGTGGTCACGGGCGTCGCAGGCAGTTGGGTTGATGCCCCGGCCGTGGGCTGGGCAACGGCAGCGCTGATCTATGTTGCCTGGGTGTGGCTGGTGATAGCGCGGATGGATCCCGCCGAGACCCAGCAGCACGCGACCTCCGAGGACCCGTCCCGTGGGGTCACCGACGTACTGATCCTTATCGCAAACCTGGCCAGCATCGCCGCCGCTGCCGCGGTGATCGTCAACTCGCACACTGAAGGAACGGACACGCGCTTCTACTCGGCCGCGCTCTCCCTGGCGTGCGTAGCCCTGTCCTGGATGCTGGTCCAAACGCTCTTCACCCTGCGCTACGCCGAGCTCTATTACAGCCCCGAAGCCGACGCCGGTGGTGGAGTTGGTGGCATCAGCTTCAACCAGGCTCGGCCACCGCAATACACGGATTTCGCCTACCTGGCCACCAGCCTGGGCATGACGTATCAGGTCTCGGACACCAACCTGGGCAACCACAGGATCCGGCTTGAGGCCTTAAAACACAGTCTGCTTTCCTACCTGTTCGGCACCGTCATCCTGGCCGTCACCATCAACCTCGTCATTGGCCTGGCCCAGTAGTCCATACCGCCCGACGCTCAGTTCCCGGCGGCGTGCCCAGGCGTAGGCTACTTGCCATGAAGCCCCGGCTGATTTGGGTTGCGGCGATCATTCTGGTGGCCGCGATCGGCGGACTGGTGTGGTTCGCGGTGGACAAGTCGCGTGTGTGCCCTGCCATTGGCAACGCAACGCCGATCGAGTTGAAGATAGCCTCGATGCCAAGCCGCGTCCAGGCATGTTTCGGAGACGGCTGCACGCCGCGGCCCCTCCAGCAGCAGACGGATGGCCGCTGGCTCGTCCCTCAGGAGCCTCCGTACCTACCCGCCGGGCAGTCAACCTCCACTCCGGGCGTGGTGGCCAAGGTCCGCGTTGTGGTCAAGGAGACAGGCAAACGCCAGCGGGACGCCGTCTTCGACATCCCTGCGATACCGGGTGTTCCGGACACCACCGGCGCAAAATGCCCCGGACCCATCCAGTACCTCCCCGTTGAGGTGCCTTAACCACAAACGGGGCAGCCGCCGTCGAACGCTGACGGCGGCTGCCCCGGACGAAAAGGACGCTTACGACGCCGGACCGGAACCCAACGTCACACGCTCGGCTTCCCCATCACCCACCGGAGCGGACGGCGTCCCGCGCTTGCGGTATCGGAATACGCCGATGGCGACGACGACCGCAGCCAGAGCCAGCGAGAGGAAGAGCGATTCCCGCGTGGACTCAAGGATCACCATGCCGATGATGAGCGCAACGATGCTTCCAATCGCGATCCACGTAAGGTACGGGAAGAACCACATCTTGAGGTCGAGGTCCTTGGCGGCCGCGCCCATCCGGCGGCGGAGGATGAGCTGTGAACTGGCGATGACCAGCCAGACGAACAAGGCGATGGCGCCGGACGTGTTGACGAGGAACAGGAACACGGTGTCCGGAGCCACGTAGTTCAGGCCAACGGTGATGAACCCGACCACGGTGGAGGCCAGTACTGCTGCCGCAGGCACGCCGCGCTTGGAAATCTTCATCCAGGATTTCGGGGCGTCGCCACGCTGCGAGAGCGAGAAGAGCATGCGGCTTGCTGTGTACAGGCCCGAGTTCAGGCAGGAGAGAACCGATGTGAGGACCACGATGTCCATGATGGTGCCGGCACCTGGGATTCCGTAAAGCTCGATCACGGCAACGTACGGGCTTTTGGCAACTGAAGCGCTGTTCCACGGCAGGAGCGTGACCACAATGGCAATGGAGCCGATGTAGAAGATCAAGATGCGCCATACGGTGGACTTCACGGCCTTCTTGACGGCGTCCACAGGGTTTTCGGACTCGCCCGCGGCGATGGTGGCAATCTCGGCACCGAAGAACGAGAAGACCACTACGAGGATGCCAGCCAGGACGGCGCCGGGACCGTTGGGCATGAAACCGCCCTGATCCAGGAGGTTGGCGACGCCCGGAGCGGAAACGCCCGGGATCAGGCCAAGGATCGCGGCAATGCCTGCGAGCAGGAAGATGACGATTGCGGCCACCTTGATGGATGCGAACCAGAATTCGAACTCGCCGTACGACTTCACGGAGCCAAGGTTGGTAACCGTCAGAAGCACCATGAGAACCAGTGCCCAAACCCATTGGTCGACGCCCGGCACCCAGCGATGCATGATGGCAGCGCCGGCGGTGGCCTCGATGCCGAGCACGATGATCCAGAACCACGCGTAGAGCCAGCCGATGCTGAACCCGGCCCAGCGGCCCAACGCCTTGTCCGCGTAGGTGGAGAAGGAGCCTGTCTCCGGGTTGGCCGCGGCCATCTCGCCAAGCATCCGCATGACGAGGATGACCACCAGGCCGGCGGCCAGATAGGCGACAAGGATGCCCGGACCAGCCTGTTGGATGGCGGCGCCGGAGCCCACAAAGAGCCCGGCACCAATCACGCCGGCGATGGCGATCATGGAGAGGTGTCGTGGCTTCAGGGACTTTGAAAGCTGTTGGTCAGCGTGCATGGGTCGGCGCCGTCCTTAGTGTCTTTGGAGAGGGGCCCGAGTTGATGTGCAGCGGGCCACATGGCTTTTCCACACTAGCCATCCGCGAAGGTCAAAATCCTGTGCGAGTGTACATTTTGCCGATCTCAAAAAAGGAAGCATGCACAAAAAGTATGATTATAAACATCAAAAGTTTCCTGGGGGAAACATTTGAAACGCCCTTGAAATGAGTCCTTAAGGCTTCCTAGCCTCCTTCGGGAATTTAGACGTCGGTCCGGAAGAACAGCTCCGCCACAGAAGCCAAGCGGAGCGGGTCCTCCACGCCGCACAACTCCCGCGCCGAATGCATGGACAGCAGGGGGATGCCCACGTCAACTGTCCTTATACCCAACCGCGTCGCTGTAAGGGGACCGATGGTCGAGCCGCAAGGAAGGTCATTGTTGGAGACATATTCCTGATACGGCACATTAGCGTCCTTGCACATACGCGCCCACAGCGCAGCTCCCGTCGCGTCGGTGGCGTAGCGCTGGTTGGCGTTGATCTTCAACAGCGGCCCACCGTTGAGTACGGGACGATTTACGGGATCATGTCTCTCGGCGTAGTTCGGGTGGACGGCGTGGCCGGCATCCGCCGAGACACAGAACGACGCCGCCAAGGACTGCCGCCGCTGGCTCACCGAAGCGCCAAGACCGTCAGAGATTCGGGTCAGAATGTCCTCAAGGATGGGTCCGCAGGCACCGGAGCGCGAGTTGGAACCGATCTCTTCATGGTCGAATGCGGCGAGGACAGCGATCGGGCCGTCTTGCTGCCCCGCTTTCGCATGTTCGATCAATGCCACCAAGCCAGCGTGGGTCGAAGAAAGGTTGTCCAAGCGACCGGAGGCGAAGAACTCACCCTTGGCGCCGAAAACCGCGGGCGCCTGCGTGTCCGCCACCACGACGTCGTAACCCCCGATGTCTGCTGGATCAACGGCGGCGCCCTCGATTCGCTGGGCAAGCAGGCCCAAAAGATCTTCGTTGGCCGGATCACCCAGCCCGAAAATTGGATTCATGTGCTGCTGCTTGGACAGAACGAGGCCATTGTCATTGACCCCACGATCCAGGTGGATAGCCAATTGCGGAAAGCGCAGGAGCGGGCCGGTTGCAGTCAAGTGCTGCGTGCCGTCGCGTAGCACCAGGCGGCCGGCCAGTTGCAGCTCGCGGTCAAGCCAGGAGTTAAGGAGCGGCCCTCCGTACACCTCGACGCCGGCCTGCAGCCAACCGAACTTGCCGGCGGTGGGCTTCGGCTTCAGTTTGAAGGAGGGGGAGTCCGTGTGGGCGCCCAGGATATTGAAGCCTGTGGTTGGCCCTGCATTTTCGGGAGTAACCCACGCGATCAGGGCGCCATCACGGATGACATAGAACTTACCTGCGCCACCATCCCACGGCTGCAGTTCATCCAGTGAGGTGAAGCCAGCGCTATCAAGCCGGCGACCCGCCTCGTGCACTGCATGGAAGCTGGACGGCGAAGCCGAAACATACGCGCCGAGGTCCTGGATGTGGTCAACTGCTGCGGAGGCATTCGAAGGCATGCCCCCGAGTCTAGCTGCGCTCTCCGATCGCTTCGCGTCAGACCGTGACGTTCAGCGCGGCCGTGTAGCCTCCCTCGACCGAGCCAGACATGGTGGCCAGCTGATATATGCCGCCATCGTCACCAAAGACGTTGTCATCTGCCAGGGTGCTCTTTGCGAAGTTCCGGGCACTCGATTCATATCCCTCCGACGCGTAGACCTCCTTGCACGCGGCCTCGGTCAGGGCGATCTGGGAAACTGCCAACACCTGGCCGGCCGCAGAAGTGTTGCTCATGGATTCAAATACCTCAAAGTGAATATGAGGCCACCGGCCACTGTAGGCGCCGGGATAGATGGTGGTGAAATTTACCTGGCCGTTGCTGTCGGCTTCCTGGACGCCGCGGAGGTAATTCTCGTTCTTCAGCCCCGAGTCGTACAGGGAATACTTTCCGTTCTGGTCACAGTGCCACGCATAGACCGCTGCGCCCGCCAGAGGCGAGCAACCGTTGGCGTTGTCCAAGAGCGTCAGGGTGAAAGTCAGTGGGATACCCGTGGCCTTCGTGGTGGAGTTACCGAAGCTTGAAGTGATGTCCTTGCGAACCACTCCCGATGCTTCGAGCACATTCGGCCCGTTGGAACCATCGCCGGGGTAGGGGCCGAGTGTTTCCTCGGGGATCTCGACTCCGCATTCAGCGAGTGCACGCGTCACCGTACTGGTGGCGGAAGGCGTTCCGGCCGCCGTCGTGCTTTCTGTCCCGGTTGGGGTAGCGCTGGAAGACGACGACGATGCGGCGCCCCCTCCGGAACCCGGCGTGCAGGCTGCCAAGGCCGCTGCCGTCCCCGCGCCGAACAGGACTCCCAACGATCGCCGACGGGTCAGGAGTGTGGAGAGATCGAATTCGAGGCCGCGATCGTGGTTTGGATGTGGCTGCGGGGATGTCATGCGTCCATCAAACCCACATGGACTGTGCCTTGTATATGCCAAAACCATGGTGGAGCTGTGAAAGCTGTGGACTAAGGGTTCTCAGGTCGTATGTGCAATATAAACATTTCTATATGCTTGTAATGCTCGTCACCTTGTGTCACGATTGCTCCCAAGCACACCCACGGAAGGCATCGCCCCATGAACATTGAATTGAAAGCAGTGCGGAAGCTCCGCATCCACTGGCCCATCCCGCTGGACACGATGACCCAACTGGCCAGTGGCGATCTGGGGGCCCTGGAGTCTGACCCAGGCATCGCCTCGCTGCTGCAAGCGCTCACTGCAACGCCGGAGCTGGGTGGCTTCGGTAATTACCACCACGTCTTCGAGTCCTCGGCAGGGTTCGAGGGCTTTACCGTCGCGGAAGGTGCCAACCCCACATTGGGAAGCGTGGGGCAGAGGACCATCTCGCCGACATTCGTGTTCACCACCTACTTTGATGACTCGCTCTCTGACCAGGCCGTTCATGAGCTCGTCCAGCGGATCGTGGATATCCACCCGTGGGAAGTTCCCGTCATTGAAGTCTCCGGGCCACTGAGCGTCTCCAGCAGCGCGCATGCTCCCGCCATTGAAAGCCGGGTGGCTTGATGAATTCCCAGTTATGGCAGCAGCTCGCGCCCCTGCTCGAAGGCAGGACGTACACCGATCTGACGCACGCGTTCCGTCCGGGTCAGCCCCATTTTGCTGCCTTTCCGGATGAGTCCCGCGAAGCCCTCTTTGACATGGAAAAGGGGGACGGATTTACGGCCCACCGGTACTCGATAGTTGGCCAGTGGGGAACCCACGTGGATCCGCCGTCGCACTTTGTCCGGGGTGGCCGAACGCTCGACCAGATACCTGTGGAACAAATGCTGTTGCCCTTGGTTGTCCTGGATATCAGTGACCGCGTTCGCAACGATGAAGATGCCACTCCAACACTCGCCGACGTTCAGGCTTGGGAGGAGAGGAACGGGCGCATTTTGGCGGGTTCCTTTGTGGCGCTACGCACTGGTTGGAGCCAGCGATGGCCCGATGCGCAGGCAATGGCGAACAAGGACCAAGCGGGCATCAGCCACACTCCAGGCTGGTCACGCGAGGTTCTGGAATACCTGATCGAGAACCGTGCCGTGGCTGCGGTGGGCCACGAACAAACGGACACTGATCCCGGCGTCGCCACTTCCCAACAGGACTTCAGCCTGGAAACTTATGTCTTGGCCCGCGACAAATGGCAGATTGAACTTCTTGCCAATCTGGACAACGTGCCCGAGGCAGGCGCCGTCCTGGTTGCTACCTGGGCCAAACCCTTGGAAGGCAGTGGATTTCCGGCCAGGGTTTTCGCCATCCACTAGGAGCTGACCACTGGTGTCCGCCGTCGGGCACGTCCCCACTGCCTGTCCCTCGTGCCTGCGGCAGGTAGCTAGAATCAATCCATGTCAAAGACCTCCAGCATGGGCCGCGGCATGATGGCCATCCTTGCGGTCGGTGCCCGTCACGCGCAAGGATACGACGGCGGTACGGTGGCCGACGTCGCGGCCGACCTGGACAAGGACCGCAGCCAGGTATCGCGGAGTCTCAAGGGCGCCTTACAGGAGGGATTCCTGGCCCGCAGGGATCAGAGGAAATACAGCTTGGGCTGGAGTATCCTGACGGACGCGCAACTGGTCGCTGAACAACGGCTGAAGACGGACGGGCTAACCGCGCTTGAGGGTCTCGCTTCTGAAACCAACGAGGCATGCTTTCTTGGCGTGCTCAGCGGCAACAGCACGGTCACCATCGGTGAACAAGTGCCTGCCAGCGCCAACCTCGTGGGATCGTGGCTGGGACGTCCCTATCCTGCATATTGCAGTGATGCCGGCCAAGCACTTCTGTGGGACGCCCCGGACGAAGAAGTCCGCAAGATCTTCGAGTCTGTTGAGTTCGTGAAGCATGGGCCCAATACGCCTTCCTCCGTGGAGGACTTCCTGGCGCGGCTCAATGATGCCCGCGTCCGCGGTTACTCGATCGTGGACGAAGAAGCTGAGCCAGGACTCTACTCGCTGGCTGCACCCATACGCGACTTCAAAGGGGAGGTTGCTGCAGCCCTGCAAATTGTGGGCCCGAAGTCCCGCATTGAGCCCCACCGCGAAACTTACGCAGTCGCACTCCACTCCTGGCAGGAATGGCTCGAATCCATGGTGGGTGGGCGGCCTCAATAGCCGCCCCCGGACTTAAGTCCCGGATGCGGAACAGGCAGTCCCGGATGCGGAACCGAGTCGGTGCGCTGCCGAATGCAGCAGCGGGGCCAGCTCCGGCGCGGCCCTCTCAACATCGGAACGGGTACCCAGCACACTGAGCGCAGCAAGGATGCAGCCTGAAGGATCCCGAACAGGTACGGCCAGCTCCCATACACCGTGCTCGAACTCCTCGGCCGCCAAAACAAAACCCTGGGGCCTGTCGCGCTCCATGAGGGCGTCGACTTCCGCGTGAGAATGCGCTGCGGCTGGCCCGCCGACGCCAATGAAGTTGACATCTTTGAGCAGGGCTTCCAGTTCGTTCCGGGAGTGGTCCCACAGCAATGCCCGCCCGGAACCCGTACACCAGACAGGTGTGACCATTCCCGGCTTTGCGAACCCGCCCAGGACTGAATTGTTGGTAGAGGAACGCAGCAGCAGAACCCTGACACCGTCGCGCACTGACAGCCGGGACCTGAGCCCCAGGGACGAGACCAGCTCTTCCAGTTCTGCCCTGGAATCATGAACCCAGCCAACATTGAGGGAAGCGGCCAGGTTGAAGAACCGTGGTCCCGCGCGGAAAGGACCGCGCTCCAGCCGCTCAAGCAGCCCTAAGTCGCACAGTTCCTGGGCCAGGCGCGAAACCCGGCTCTGCTCCATGTCCAGCTCAGCCGCGAGTTGGGATACGCCAAGCAGCTGACGGCCCTGCTTTTCGCGGTCCGTAACCAACCGAACGAGACGAAGCCCCTGCGCCAACGACGACGCCTCCGGTGACACCTCCAAGAATCCCCCTCCTTCCGCCAAGCGCTCACGCCATTCTCACACGCCCATGTCAGCGGCAAGAATCAGGTCCCCTTGGTGAGGACGATGAAAGGCTTCACGGCCGGACTCTCTGTGGAGTCCGGCCGTGAAGCCCTGCGCTGGATTGATCAGGCGATCTGCTTAACCGCGGCGCGTCCATGCCTGAAGTGGAAGTAGATATAGCAGGCGGCCACGAACGGAATACCGAAGTACAGGGCAGCAACCTGGTTTGGATCGAAGGCAATGCCGACCAGTGAGACCAGGCAAAGCGTGAATGCCAGGATGGGAACCAGCGGGAAGAACGGGGCCTTGTAGGCAAGATCGGCCACCTGCCCACCGTTTCGGATAAATGCCCGGCGATGGAAGAAGTGGGATGCCGTGATTGACATCCATACCCCTACCACCGCGAATCCGGCCACCGAAACAAGGGCAAGGTAAACCGTTTCGGGAGCAACCACACTGCTGATCAGCGATGCCAACCCGCCAAGCATGCTGACGGAGAGGGCAACAAGGGGAATCCCGCGCCGCGTCAGTCGCTTCAAAGCCTTTGGCGCGTGCCCCTCATCGGACAGCGAGTACAGCATGCGTGCACAGGAGAACAGTCCGCTGTTGCCGGCAGACAACAGTGCCGTGATGATGACGAAGTTCATGATGTCCGCCGCGTAGGGGATGCCCACCGAGGAGAACACGGTGACAAACGGGCTCTCATCCAAGCCCACCTGATCGAAAGGAACAGTTGCTGCGATGACGGCGATGGCACCGACGAAGAAGATCAGGAGGCGGATTACGGTGCTGCGCATGGCTTTGGGGATGTTTCGCGCGGGATCGGTAGTTTCTCCAGCAGCGACGCCGATGAGTTCAGATCCGGAGAAGGCATAGAAGACTGCCAGAGCAGTAACAAGGACCCCCGAGAAACCGTTGGGGAAGAGGCCCCCTGAGGTGTTGAAGTTCTCAAAAAGGAACGGGTGGTTGCCGGATTCCGAGAGCGGCTGGAACCCGAGGAGTGCGGCTCCGCCCAGCACGATCAACGCGATGATCGCACCCACTTTAACAATGGAGAACCAGAACTCGGATTCTCCGAAGAACCTGGAGGAGATGGCATTGAGTCCGAAGAGGATTGCTGCGAACACCACGCACCAGACCCACACTTCGACGTCAGGGAACCACCGCTGCATGAGCAGGCCCGACGCCGTGAATTCGGACCCGATAGCAACTGCCCAGCAAAGCCAATAGAGCCAGGCCGTCGCGAAGCCCGTGGCCGGACCGATGGATCGTGCAGCATAAATGTGGAAGGCGCCTGACACCGGATAGGCGATGGCGAGTTCTCCGAGGCAGGCCATCACCAGATAGACCACGAATGCCCCCACCAGGTAGGCAATGACGGCGCCAAGGGGACCTGCTTGGGAAATCGTGTATCCGGAACTGAGGAACAGACCCGATCCGATAACACCTCCCATCGCGATCATGATGAGGTGCCGCGGACCCATCGTTCGGCGGAGGCCGGTTTCGGCGGCGATGGACGAGGCGGGAGAAGCGGGAGCATCAGGTAGATGGTCCAATTGCAGGGGTGCTGAAGGTTCCATGTGGTGTCTCCGGTTAATGACAGATGCGAACGGTACGCCTGAGGACATCCGGACTGAGGGTGCCAAGGAGGGCGTCTGTAGTGACGAAGGTAACACAGTTTCCCCGCACGTGGTCATTAAAAACATTTGTTAATGCATATGTTGCACGTTACCTGTCAGGGGATTAGGGGTTAGTAGTCCGGGTTGCTCGGCACAACAAGTCCGGTCTCGTACGCGTACACCACCACTTGCACACGATCCCTCAGTTGCAGCTTGCTGAGGATCCGGCGGACATGGGTCTTAACTGTGGCCTCGGACAGGAAGAACTTGTGGGCTATCTCCGCGTTGGACAGCCCCTCGGCGATGGTCGTGAGGATCTCGGTCTCGCGTGGTGTGAGATCGTCCAACAACGGATCGCGATGGGGGCTGGGCGATTGGCCGGGTACGCTGCCGCCGCGTACGTACGTCTCCAACAGCCTCTGCGTTACGCGGGGGGCCACGACTGCGTCACCACTGGCCACAAGCCGCACAGCATGCACGAGTTCAACAGGGGCCACATCCTTAAGCAGAAATGCAGAAGCGCCCGCCTGCAGTCCCGAGAAGGCGTATTCGTCAAGGTCAAACGTGGTGAGGATGATGACCCGGGCTTCGGAACCGGCTTCCGAAATGCGGCGCGTGGCTTCTATGCCATCCATAGTGGGCATTCGAACGTCCATGAGCACCACATCCGGCTGCAGCTCCTCAACCTGCCGGACAGCCTCGTTCCCGTCCGATGCCTCGCCCACCACATGGAAGTTCTCTTCACCTTCAAGGATGAGTCGAAAGCCCATCCGCAGCAGTGGCTGGTCATCCACCAGCAGGATCTTGATGACGCCCTGATCTACCACTATTCCCCCTTTTCGCCGTTCCAGTGCAGCTCGGCGTGGACCGCCCAGCCTCCCCTTTTGCTCGGACCGGCACTAACGATTCCAGCATAGATTCCCGCCCGTTCACGCATCCCGGCAATGCCTTGCCGTGTTCCCAGGCTGTCCATTGACTCGCCACCCTCCCGGGTTCCGCGGCCGTCGTCGAGCACGTCAATGGTGACCAGGTCGCCGTCGCGGGCTACCTGCACGTCCACGCGACTGAGCGAGCGCCCATAGCGGAGAACATTGGTCAACGATTCCTGCACAATCCGGTAAACGGTGAGCTCGAAGGCAGGATCGGCCGGAAGCGCGGGCCCCGTGTGCGCGTAGTGCAGCGGCAGGCCGGCCGTACGGAATCCATCCAGCAGCTTGGCCAGATTAAGCCCGGACTCGAGCGGCGTCAGTGGCGCCGGGCGGCCGGAATCGTCGCGCAGGACTCCCAGCACCCGGCGCATGTCGGCAAGTGCCGCCCTGCCCGTTCGGGACAGTTCACCCAGGACGTCGCCAGCGCGGTCGGGGTCCTTCTTAACCACGACTGCCGCACCGTCCGACAAACTGATCATTACCGTCAGGGAGTGAGCCACGACGTCGTGCATTTCCCGCGCAATCCTGTTGCGCTCGGTGACCTTGCCCAACTGGGTTGTCCGCGCTGCCCAAGCGGCGATCTCGGCCTCATGCTCCCGCCGCTGGCGGACCGAGATACCAATGCCCGTGGCCAGCAGGTTGGACAACATGATGGTCACAGCAGTGGCGATGTTGTTGATGAGGTGGAAGTTCTCGGGGACGTCCTGCAGGGTGTTCATACTGCTGGGGCTTGTCCACATGAAAAGGTACAGCAGGCTAAGCGGCAGGCTGGCAGCGCCAAACACCACCAGTGAAGTCGCCCGCTTCCGGGTCGTCGCTACCGCGTAGAGTGCGAACCACAGACCCGCGGAAACGTTTGAGCCCCACGGGTTCAGCACGGTGGCCAGGACTTCCAGAACCGCGACGGCGGCAACCACCTGAAGCGGGTAGCGCCGCCGGAATATCAGGACAGTCGCGATCAGCAGCAAGAGCCCGACGACGAGCCACTTGCCCTCGATGATCGAGGCGATGATGGTGGGCAGGGCCAAAAGGACGTAGCAAAGGACAACCACGGCATCCATCGCACGGGGACGCTCGAAAAAGTACCGACGGATACGGCCTCTGCGACGCTGGGCAATTTCAGCGAAGGACGCGTCGGCTGTGACAGCCGGCGCGTCCTTCACTTGTGGAACTTCAGTCATGGATTGAGCCTAGACGGCCTAGACATCCCGCTTCTTCAACAGGACCATCGCCAAGGCAACCGGCACTACAACCCAAGCGCCGAGAACCAGGGCGGCCTGCCAGACTTCCAGGGTGTCCGGAACATGCTCGACGGCGGTCATCGGGTTGATGGTGTTGCCCGGAAGGTACTTGCGGGCCTCCACGAAGAAATCGCCGGGAATGAGCTGGAAAGCAATGGGGGCCACAAAGAACAGACCCACGAGGCTCATGATGCCTCCGGCCGAGTTGCGGACGATGGTTCCAAGTGCCATACCAATCGCTGCCACGGCTGCCACGTAAATACTGTTGACCAGCAAAAGCTTGACCGATTGCGAGCTACTGAGATCCAGCTTGAGATCGTAGTAATCCACGATCGGGAGTGACACGAGGCCAGCTATGAAGGTGGACACCGCCGTCAACAGGAAGGCACTGACCATCACGACTATCAGCTTGGCCAGGAACGGCGAGAGCCTCTTGGGGACCGCGGCGAAGGTGGAGCGCGCCATTCCCGTGGTGAACTCGGAGCTCATGAGCAGGACGCCCAACGAACCGAGGATCAGCTGGGCGAATGCGATGCCGGAGGTGGGGATGGTAACTGCGATGTCCCCGCCCTGCGCGGCAATGGCTGCTGCGGCTTCGGGATCCCTGGCAGCTTGCTCGGCGAACTGCCCTGTACCCCAAGCCGAAAGTGCTGCGAAGCCAACCATGACCAGCGCCGTGGAAGCCAAGAGAATCAGCGTGGACAACAGCGTGCGGAACTTGATGAACTCGGAGTTCAGTACGCGATGGAAGGCCGGTCCTGGACCGACGGAGTTACGCATGGACTTGCGGTCCAAAGTGGTGGTGCTCATGTCTATTTCCCTCCGGCCTGAACGGGAACAGACGCCCCGGCGGTGATGTGCGAGTGGTACTCCACCTCGTCCTTGGTCAACTCCATGTAAGCCTCTTCGAGACTTGCCTGGAGCGGGGTCAGCTCGTAGACCATGACCTGGTTGTCCAGGGCAGTCCGGGCGATTCCGCGAGGATCCAGGCCCGAAACTTCCAGCAGCTCACGTTCGTGGACCTCCACGGAGACACCCGTGCCGGCGAGTAGTTGCATGAGCCGCTCCGGCTGGTCCGTGCGGACGCGGGTGCGGGCCTGGCCCTTGCCGGTGATGATCTCTGCGATGGGTGCATCCGCAATGATCTTGCCGCGGCCAATCACGATCAGATGGTCTGCCGTCAATGCCATCTCACTCATGAGGTGGCTGGACAGGAACACGGTGCGGCCCTCGGAAGCGAGGTACTTGACCAGGTTCCGAACCCAGACCACGCCCTCCGGGTCCAGGCCGTTGACGGGCTCGTCCAGGATGATGGTCTGCGGATCGCCAAGCAGCGCTGCCGCAATGCCGAGGCGCTGACCCATACCGAGCGAGAAACCCTTCACCTTCTTCTTGGCGACTTCTCCCAGCCCGGTCATCTCAATGACCTCCCGCACCCGGCTCTTGGGGATGCTGTGCGTCGCGGCCATGGCGAGCAGGTGGTTGTACGCCGTGCGGCTCGTATGGACTGCCTTGGCATCAAGCAGGGCACCGATTTCACGCAACGGCGCAACGTGCTTGGCGAACGGCTCACCGTTCACGGTCACCGAACCCGCGGTGGGAGTGTCCAGCCCCATGATCATGCGCATCGTGGTGGACTTGCCGGCACCGTTCGGGCCCAGGAAGCCCGTCACCCGTCCGGCTTGGACAGTGAAACTGACACCGCCGACGGCGGTCTTCTCGCCGTAGACCTTCGTCAGGCCTTTTGCTTCGATCATGGAAGCGTTCCCTCCTCGGAGCACGTGTGCGTGCAGATGAGTTGTTGACTGTACTGACAACGCTAGTCACCGAGGGTCCGGAAATCGCCTGTCTCAGGGATGATTCAGGGTCCAGTCAGGGTAGTCCTCCCGGATGACGCTATGAACCTGGGTCCACCGGCAGTGGACAGTACACGCGTAGCTCACGGCTCTTGACAGTGAAGACGGCGCTGCGCACCCCGGGCTTAGGCTCACCATCCACTGCAAGGACCAACGGCTCTCCGATCGCCTCAATGGTGATGGTAGTCGCCTCGGTCAGATGCGTGACTTTGGAAGCAGCAACGGTGCCTGTAACGACGGCCCAAAGCAGTCGGCCACGGGCAAAGGGTTCATCCGCAGTGATCATGCGGAGATCGAAGACGCCGTCGTCCAGCACAGGACGTCGAAGCGGAGCATGGTCGCTGGGATAGTACCGTCCACGTCCCAGGTACAGAATCCACAGCTTGTGCTTCACGCCGTTAACGGTGAGCGTCGTTGGCGAGTTCACGCCGAAAGTCCGCAGCGATGCCACCACACTCGCCAAGGGTTTTCCCATGGCAGGCTGCAGCCGCTCCCGGCGGCGTACGAGGTTCGGATAAACGCCCACGCTTGCCGTATTCAGCATGGCGATCTCGCTGGTCTCGGGGTTGTCAGGCAAACCGCGATGGACGGCAACATGCCCGAAATCCACAAGCGCGGCCTGACCCTGGGTGACTGCCTTGATGGCGGCGTCAATGGAATTGGTCCCAAGGTCGCGGGCAAAGTGGTTGAGGGTTCCACCCGGTAATACCAGCAGAGGCAGGGAATGTTCGACGGCGATAGCCGCCGCGGTGCCAACCGTCCCGTCACCACCCCACACGCCAAGCGCTACGGTGCCCGGCCGTGCAGCTGCTGCTTCAATCTCAGCGGCCACATCCTCGCCCTCAGCGATTTCATGAATATGGGCTTTGGGGAATACATCCTTCAGCAGTTCGCTGGTTTCGGGGGAGTAGGAACCACCGAGGACGTTGACGGCAATACTCAGCCCCTCGCCGTCGGGAACCGCTGGGGCATCTGCCGGCGTTCGGCGGGGTTTAGGTTCGGCAGGCTTGGCTGGCCACCACGTGCGCGTCAGGAGGGCAGCACCCGCGCCAAGTGCAGAACCAAACACCACGTCCGACGGCCAGTGAGCCCCTGTGTGCACACGGGAATAGGCAACGCCCACGGCGATAGGCGCGAGTACGGCCCCCAAGACGGGAGAGACCATCCCCGCTCCCACGGCAAAAGCTACGGCTGAGGCTGAGTGGCCGGAGGGCATGGAGGAACTAACCGGCTGCGGATGCACGAACCTGAAGACGGGCAAATGCTCGGGCAGGGGTCGCGTCCTGGGCAGTGCCGTCTTGAAGATGACGTTGGTGACCCCGGAGGCGACGCCCAAGGCAAGGAGTCCGTGCAGGGCTGCCCTGCGCGGCTTTCCTGGAACAGTGGCCATGATTCCCGCGATGCCGAACCAGAGCTTCCCCTTGGTGGCCGCTGCTGAAAGCCGCCGGAAGAGATCATCATGCTCGCCGTGAGGCTGACGCGAAACCGCACGGACAAGGAAATGATCGAACCTTGCCACGTGTTTGGGTCCTTTGCCCAGGAAACCTCGCATTCCACCACACTAGCGCGAGTCCATGGGGCAGGACCGTGCGGCATTCCAGAACACCCCTCCACCCTGCCCAACCGGCGTGACTACGATAAGTGCATGAATCGCGTCCTGCGTCCACGCCAACGTCCCAGCTGGCAGATCATTGCATCAGCCTTGTTCTTGCTGTGCGCGTTCGTGGTCCCGGGAGCCATGCTTGTGGCCGGTCAAGGGGAACCCGCCTTCAGCAGAATTGATACAACATGGCAGGCCTATTCCTTCACCCTGCACGCCCCGTTCTGGGACGCAGTAAACGTAGTGCTGAACGGGGTTGGTTATGTGGGGATGCTGGTGTTGCACCTTGTTTTGGCAGTCGCCCTACTCATCGGGCGGCGTCCCAAGGCTGCCATCTTCACTGCACTGGCAGGCCTTGCTGCCCTGGGTCTCACCCAACTGACCAAGGCTGTTGTCGGCCGTGACAGGCCGCAAGGCGCAAGGGTCCTCTCGGATACCGGCTCATACCCTTCGGGGCATGTTTCTGCCACAACCGCGTTCCTCGTCGTGTTGGCGTTGCTGATTGGCCGGCACTGGGCGAAAGCGGTGGCCGTTCTTGGCATACTCGCGATGATGATCAGCAGAACCTACCTGTCTGCTCACTGGTTAAGTGATGTCCTCGGTGGTGCTTGCCTCGCCGCTGGCGTGGTCCTGCTGTTGTGGTGGCCGTTCTGCAATATATGCATCCAGGAGAATGAAACCGCTGGCCGGGCGACTATTTGGCGCGCAAGGGCCTTGCAACGCCAGCAAGAAGCAGGGCAACAAGAATAGGCAATCCGATCGCCAGCAGTGCCATGTGAATTCCGGTTTGGTCGCCGAGGTAACCCAGAAGCGGCGGGCCAGCCAGGAACGCGACGTAGCCAATCGTGGAGACCACGGAAACGCGTGCCGCTGCGTGCTTGGGATCGTCGGCCGCAGCGGACATGCCCATGGGGAAGGCCAACGCCGCACCAACGCCCCAAAGAGCAGCACCAAGTCCGGCCAGCACCACGTTGCCGGCAAAGACGAACAACGCCAGGCCCAGCGCGGCCGCTGCCATGCTGGCACGGAGAACAGCGACGCGGCCGAACCTGTCGATAACCTTGCCGCCGAGGAACCGCATCGCAGTCATGGCGGCCACGAAGAGCGCGAAGAGCAGTGCGCCGGTCGCTTCGGAGGTACCGAGTCCATCAACTGCTGCCTTGGCAATCCAGTCATTGCCAGCGCCCTCCGTGAGGGTGGCACCCAAAACCACCACACCGATCAGCAGGGTGCGGCCGTCCCGCCAAGCCGTGGGTCCCTTGGGAGCCGGCGCGCCGTCGTCGAGCGTTTCAGCCACTGACGCCGCGTGCGGCAGGAAGTAGCGCGGCACGGTCAGCGCGAGGAGGACAGCAAGTCCGGCGATCACGAGCAGATGCTCAGGGAGGCCAACTCCAAGTTGCGACAGCCCCGCGCCGATCAAAGCGCCTACAAACGCCCCGCCGCTGAACGCTGCGTGAAACTGCGGCATGATGGTCCGCTTGAGCCGGTGTTCGACGTCGGCCCCTTCGATGTTCTGGGCTACGTCCCACAGGCCGATGCCGATGCCGAAGAAGAAGAGGGCGATGGCTGTGGCCGGAACCGATGCAGCCATGAGGGAGAAGGCGATCGCCGCACCTGCGGCACCCGCCACGATGCCGGCAAGACGAACCGTTCCGGCGGTACCGATTCGGCCCACCACCCAACCTGCCGATGGCAAAGCCATCAAGGACCCGACGGCGGTGCAAAGCAGCAGGGTGCCCATTTGGCCGGAGGTCAGGCTGAGAGCCTCAGTGACGGCGGGAATGCGTGCCGCCCAGCTGGCAAACACCAAGCCATTCATGGCGAAGATCAGGAACGTCGCCACCGCCGCCGCGTTGACATTGGTGGCGCTTCTTGTGCTGGTGGTCATGCAATCACAACTTCCACAGAGAGTTTGTCGAGCCGGGCAAGATCTTCGGAGGATGGCTTCAGGTCCGTCACGATAACGTCCACAGTCTCCATCGCGGCAACCAGGGCTACCGCGCTGGCATTCCACTTGCTGCCGGAGGAGGCAACGATGACCCGCGACGCCGATTCCAGGCCGGCGCGCTTCACTGCGGCGTCGTCCAGGTCATGGGCCAGCAGCCCGTCCTTGACGTTGAGGGCGCAGGGCGTGACCACAGCGGTGTCGAATCGCAGTGAGCGGATGTTCGCTTCGGTCATGGGTCCGCGGAAAGACTGTTCGCCGGGAATGAGGCTTCCTCCGGGGAGAATGAGCTGCGGCCTTCCGCCTTCCTTGGCGTGGGTCAGCGCCTCGACGCCGTGCAAGGACATCGGCATCACTGTGAGTTCACGCTGGCTCAGTCGCCGCGCGATTTCCGTGGCGGTGGATCCGCTGTCCAACCACACATGCTCGCGGTCCTTCAGCAGTGCGTCAACAGCCGCTGCGATCTTGAGCTTTGCCTCGTGGTCTTCCAGTTCTCGCTGCCCATAGCCGGGGTTGTCACCGCGCGCAAGCAGGCTGCGGGCGCCGCCGTGGACCCGCTTCAGTACTCCATTGGCAGCAAGAATCTCGAGGTCACGGCGGATCGTGGCGCCCGAGGCTCCGGTAGCCGCTACCAGCTCGTCCACTGATACTTCTTCGCGTTTGCGCAGCAGCTCGCCAATGAGCCGATGGCGGTCAGGAGTTCCCATAGTTCAACGGTATCAGGCTGACGCTCACTTAATCATGCATTGTGATCATTTGATCACCGATGCTCTCTCACATCCCACCCCTCAACCCCGGATCCTCTCTCACATCCCACCCCTTAAATGCCGATGCTCTCTCATCAACTGAGAGAGCATCGGGCGAAAAGGGCAACGATGTGAGAGAGCGTGCGGACTAGCGGGCGCGCTCCACGCGTTTCTCATCCCAGACGGGTTCCTCGGACTCGTAGACCTTTCCGTCGGAGCCAAAGATCAGGAAGCGGTCAAAGGACTTGGCGAACCAGCGGTCATGGGTGACAGCCAGGACCGTTCCCTCGAAAGCATCGATGGCACGCTCCAGGGCCTCGCCGGAGTGCAGGTCCAGGTTGTCAGTGGGTTCGTCGAGGAGCAAGAGGGTGGCTCCGGACAGCTGCAGCAGGAGGATCTGGAACCGCGCCTGCTGGCCACCGGACAAGGACTCGTACTTTTGCTCCGACTGGCCGGCCAATCCGTACGAATCCAGGGCACCTGCCGCAGCTTCGCGGGGCAGGCCCGATCGGTGTTCGTCGCCGCGGTGCAGGATCTCCAACAAGGTCCGGCCCAGCAGATCAGGGCGGACATGCGTCTGAGCAAAGAATCCGGGCCGGATACGGGCACCCAACTTCACAGTTCCTTCGTGCGGCACTTCAGCAATGACAACGTCCGACACCGGCAAGTGCTCCCGCTCGGGGTCGGTGCCACCGGTAGCCAGCAAGCGCAGGAAGTGGCTCTTCCCGGAACCGTTGGAACCCAGTACGCCCACACGGTCGCCAAACCAGATTTCCGTGGAGAACGGCTTCATGAGCCCAGTCAGTTCAAGCTTCTCCGCCACGACGGCGCGTTTGGCTGTTCGCCCACCCTTGAGGCGCATCTTCACGTTCTGCTCAATGGGCAGTGCCTCGGGCGGCCCAGCCTCCAGAAACTTGGCAAGACGGGTCTGCGCCGCCTGGTACCTGTTGGCCATGTCGGACCGGAACGCAGCCTTGTTCTTGTACATGTTGACGAGTTCCTTGAGCTTCACGTGCTCCTCGTCCCAACGCTTGCGCAGTTCCTCGAACCGGGCATTCCTGTCGGAACGCGCCTCCACGTAGGAGCCGAAACCCCCTCCGTGGATCCATGCTCCGGCGCCATTAATGCCTGGTTCAAGCGTCACTATTCGTCCGGCGGCGTTGTTGAGCAGCTCGCGGTCGTGGCTAATGAACAGCACGGTCTTCTTGGATTCGTTGAGCTTTGACTCCAGCCAGCGTTTACCGGGAACGTCAAGGTAGTTATCCGGTTCGTCCAGCAGCAGGAGCTCATCCGGACCCGCGAACAGGGCTTCCAATACGAGTCGCTTCTGCTCGCCACCGGACAGCGTGGAGGCACGTCGGAACTGCGCTTTGTCGAAGGAAATTCCCAAAGCCGCCATGCAGACTTCGTCCCAGACCGTCTCGACGTCGTAACCGCCGGCGTCTCCCCAATCCACGATCGCCTGGGCGTACTTCATTTGGGTAGGTTCGTCGTCATGTTCCATCATGGCGAGCTCGGCGTCTTCTACCGCCTTGGCAGCTGCCGCGAGTCCGGCTTGGGCCGTGGAAACCAGCAGATCCCGGACAGTTGATTCATCCCGGACTTGCCCCACGAACTGCCGCATGATGCCCATGTTCCCGGATTTTCCTACGACGCCTTCGTCGGGTGTGAGGTCGCCGGAAATAATCTTGAACAGCGTCGTTTTGCCGGTTCCGTTGGGTCCAATCAGCGCGGTCTTGGTGCCGTCCGGCACCTTGAAGGTCACGCCGTTGAGCAGCTGGGTGCCGTCGGAGAGGAAGTAGTCGATGCCGGAAACGTCAATATGGGCCACCGCCCAATCTTCCCATGGCCAGGTATTAAGGCTCGACGGCGGAACTGGGCGTGGGTGCCCAAGCGGGCTAAGCGTCAGGCTTTCGCCGGGCAAACTGCGGTGCATGCTCGGGCAATGGGCCGAAGGCAATCATCCGTGCAGGCAACTTCCTGAAGCCGGGAAAGTTACGGAGGACGAAGAGCAACAGCTTGGGCGGCTTTGGCTGCTTGCCCGCCATGACCTGTGCGAAGATGACGCGATGCAGCACTCGCTGAAACGTCTGCACAATCACGGTTGGCGGCCAGCGCCGCTTCTGGACGGCGGCGAGGTGACCGTCGTCGAGCGTGTTGCTCAGCAGCGGGGAAGCAACGATCCGGGCCGCTGCGACGGCGTCCTGCACCGCCAGGTTGATCCCCACGCCACCGGCGGGGGACATCGCATGGGCAGCATCGCCAATAAGCAGGAGGCCCGGCTTGTGCCACTCGGACAAGCGGTTGAGCTTTACATCCAACAGGTGGAGATCATCCACGGAGCGAATGTTGCCCACGCGGTCTGAAAGGTCTGGCCGCAACCTGGCGACGCGTGCGCGAAACGCCTCCACGCCTTCTGCCCGCAACTTCGGATCCAGTCCCTTCGCCGCGAGGTAGGCGATCTGGTAAAAGTCCTTGCGGGTCAAACTCAGCAGAACGTCCGAAGTCCCGAAACTGGGCGCAATCGACGCCACGGGATCCCTCTCATCGGCGTTCCTCGGAAGCCGGAACCACCACGTATCGAACGGCACCGGAAATTCGCGTGGGACCAAACCCGCCCGTGCACGAAGCACCGAACTACGGCCGTCACACGCTACCGTCAATGCAGCGTTCAGTTCGCCCGTCCCTACGGTTTCGCCGGTTAGGGGATCCCGGGTTCTGTACGCCACACCCGATACCGCACCGGACCCGTCGCGGAGCAGGTCTGTGACCTCAGTGTTCATCCGCAATGTGAAGGTGGGTTCCTGCTTGGCTGCCTCCACCAGAAAGTTCAGCAAGTCCCACTGGGGCACCATGGCCACATAGTTGTACGGCTCCTTGAGGAGCCCGAAATCAGCGAGGATCACTGAATCCCCGGTCCCGGCAGGCAGCTGGAAATTACCGAGTTTGCTCTGCGGTAGCTGCCGGAACCCTTCGCCCAACCCCAACTCGTCGAGGAGGCGAACGGTGGAGGCGTGCACGGTATCGCCACGGAAGTCCCGCAGGAAGTCGGCGTGCTTCTCCAACACAGTGACTTCAACTCCGGCCCGGGCAAGGAGCAAGCCCAGCACAATCCCGGCCGGTCCTCCGCCAACCACAACGCACTGCGTGCTGCTTTGCATAGCTTCTCCCGATTTAGCTGGCGGCGGTGAGGAACGACTTCAACAACGGCCCGCTGGTGGTCGCACCCAGCCCGCCGTCTTCCACGAACACAGCAACCGCCAGGTCTCCGTGGACCGCAACGATCCATGCGTGAGTCTTGGGCGGGTCGTCATTGCCGAACTCAGCAGTTCCCGTTTTTGCCCCGACGGGCGCTCCCGGTACCTGGGCGAGGAATCCTGCGTGCCCGGAGGTCACCACCGCCCGCATCATGTCGGACAGCGCGGCGGCTTCTTCCTTGGTGATCGGCTTGGTTGAGGGCGGTGACGCGGGCGCCGCGCTAACGGAAGAGGATGACGGCGACGCGCTGCCGCTTTCCGTGGGTGTAGCTGTCGCGCTGGAGTTCTGGGCTTCAGGGTTCAGCACGAGTTGAGGCGACACCGGAGCGCCGTTGCCGACAGAGGCTGCCATGATCGCCGCAGACAGCGGGGAGAAAAGCACCTTCCCCTGGCCGATCATGGATGCCGCGTGCTCGGTTCCCTCTGCGGCGCCGGGGACGGAACCCAGGAAGGCGTCGGCTCCCAGCTTGGGCGCTTCCACGGCCACGCCCAATGCCATGGCGGCAGACTCAAGCTGGTCCTGGCTGACTGTGTCACGGGCGTTGATGAAAGCGGTGTTGCAGGAGTGGGCAAAAGCGTCCCGCAGCGTAACAGAGCCCAAGGAGCTTTCCGGGTAGCCTTCGGAGTTCTTGAAAGTCCTGCCGTCAACGGTCAGGGTCGGGGTGCATTCGACCTTGGAATCAGGCGTGGCGCCGTCGCGGAAGAGCGCCAGGGAATCGACGATCTTGAACGTGGAGCCCGGCGCGTATTGGCCAAGCATCGCTGTGTTGTAGCCGTTGCTGCCCGGACCGGATGCGGCCGCCAGGACAGCTCCAGTAGAAGGCTTAAGTGCCACGATGGCGGACGCTGGCCCTACTCCGGCAAGCGTTTCTTCGGCCAGTTGCTGCAGCTTCAGGTCAAGCGTGGTCTTGAGGGTTGTTCCGGGCACAGGAAGGGACGAGAAGAATACTTTGGTTGCAGGGGTCTCCCCTTCCGACTTCGCTTCCTGCTTGGCGACCACCTCCACGCCGTCCTTCCCGCGGAGCAGCGAATCGTATTTCTGTTGAAGGCCGCCGGTTCCTGTGGTGTCCCCGGCCCGTAAGGCACCATTGGACTTTTCGATCTGCTCTGCACTGGCCTGGCCCACGCTTCCCAGGAGCGCCCGGGCGAAAGTGCGTGTTGGTGCCAGCGCCATGGAGTCCAGGATGCTCGCGCCACCCGGAATGGCAGTGATCTTTGCTTCGGTAATTTCGGGGGTATAGGCGCGGAGGACGATGCCTTCCACGAAAGCCTGTGGACCCGAGGCTGCCACCTGCTTGGCGTACTCCTCAACGTCAAGGCCAAGCAAAGCTGCCATTGCCCGCGCGGAGGCATCCGCCTGATCAGCGGCAAGTTTGGTCTTGTCGATGCCAACGCGGAAAACAGGGCGGTCTTCCACAATCGGGGCATCCCCTGCGCCGAGGATCTGTCCGCGCTGGGCAGGAACCGTCTTAACGGAGAGCGTCTCGCCATCCGAAAGTTCCGGGGCAAGGAGCTGGGGATTCCATTGAACGGCCCACTTGTCACCGGACTTTTTCAACGTAGCCTCGGAGCTGTACTCCCACTTGGCTGAGCCGATGTTCCAGCTGTAGTTCAAAGGGAAGGTGGCGGTTTCGCCGTCGAGCTTCACGTCACCCGACTGAACCGATGGCTTGGCATCGAGTCCCTCGAACACCGCTTTGAGTTGATCGCTGGCCGCGGAAGCGTCCTTGCCCTCCACGGTGAGTGAACCGACGTCGAGCGCGGCAAGGGAGGAGGCCAGCTGCTTCGCTGCATCCTCGGCACCGGCGCGACCGTCATCGCACGCGGTCAGCGAACCAGCCATCACCAGCGCTACCAGGCCAAGAACAAGATTCCGTGTTTTCATTTTCCCCATTTGCGACATTATGCCCCGTTCCCCTGACAGTTTCTCGCCGCGACCACAACGCGGACCCGCCCCACACCGGGTCCTCCGACACGACCTTCCGGGCGTGCCAATCGAAAATGACTTAACGTTGCCGAAGGATCCTGCGCTGCGCCGCCACCGCAATCGCCGCTGTTCGGTTGTCCACGCCGAGCTTGGAGTAGATATGCACCAAGTGTGTCTTCACTGTTGCCTCGGAAATGAACAACTGCTTCGCCATGGCGCGGTTGCCCATTCCGGTGGCCAGGAGTTCCAGCAACTGGACTTCCCTGGGGCTCAATGCGGGCGACGGATTCCGGATCCTTCCCATGAGCCGGGCCGCCACCTCCGGGGCCAGCGCGGTTTGACCAGCGGCAGCGGATAACACAGCCTGCTGGATCTGTTCAGGCGGGGCGTCCTTCAACATGTAGCCGCTGGCACCCGCCTCAACAGCGGCGAGGATGTCAGCGTCCGTGTCGTAGGTGGTGAGGATAAGGACAGGCGGCGGGGGAGTCCCGGCCTCGCCGGCTTTGATCCTGCCCGTGGCCGTCACGCCGTCCATACCGTTACCCATTTGCAGGTCCATCAGCACCAGGTCCACAGCCTCACCCAGGGTGTTCAACCTGCCCAGTTCGGACAGCGCCGCATCACCGTCCGCCGCTTCGGCCACAACGCTGACACCAGGAAAATCAGCGAGCATCGCCCGGAGGCCGGCCCGCACAACAGGATGGTCGTCCACCAGGAGGATGCGGATGTCGTTCATGCCCCACCCTCCCGGGCGGGCAGCGGCACCCGAAGGGCAACTACGGTTCCTTCGCCAGGCGCCGATTCAATATCCAGGCTGCCTTCCAGTGCAGTCAGCCGCTCGCGCAGGCTCTGAAGCCCGACGCCGGTGCCGTCCCCGCGCGCGTTGACCCCCACGGCCGACGGCTCAAAACCCACACCGTCGTCAAAAACATCCAGAGTTACCTCCGAGCCGAGGAAGGACAAAGTCACGACGACGGCACTTGCGCGGGCGTGCGCCCACACGTTCGCAAGGGAGGCCTGGGCGGCCCGAAGCAGGGTGGTCTGGTAGGTATTGGGCAAGTCCAAGGGGGTGCCCACAAGTTCGAAACGGCAGCGCAGTGCGGTTCCCCGGGCGGCTGCTTC
Source organism: Paenarthrobacter sp. 10L412 (assembly GCF_056395565.1). NCBI lineage: Bacteria > Bacillati > Actinomycetota > Actinomycetes > Micrococcales > Micrococcaceae > Paenarthrobacter > Paenarthrobacter sp. 10L412. The sequence continues at coordinate 150,011 of NZ_JBFTJT010000004.1, forward strand.
CGTCTCAGTCTTCGCGCAAAGCCTCCGCAACGTGTCCACCAGATCGGACTCCTCCAAAGCGGGTGGCCGGAGATCACGGACAAAACTCCGGGCCTCCGCAAGGTTGGCTGACGCGGTCTCCTGTACGATCCTCAACCGTTCATTCGCGGCGTTCACGTCACCCTCGTCCAAGGCTTTCCCAGCAGACCTGCCCATCAGGACGATGCTGGAAAACCCCTGTGCCAAGGTGTCATGAATTTCCCGGGCCAGCCGTTCGCGCTCCGTCAGAACCCCGGCGTCGTGCTGGGTTTTGGCCAATTCAGCCCGTGTTCGTCGGAGATCATCAGCAACAATGCGTTGATTCTCGGCCTCCAGGAACAAGGCACGGTATGCCAGTCCGGTGACCACAGCAAAGCCAGCCCCAAACATGGGTCCCAGGACCATCGCAAGCTGCAGGCCGCCGTCGGCCGAGCCCCTGCTGTGGAACCAGAGGGCACCAACCAGCAAAGCGGTGCTCACCAGGATTGCCGGCAAGGCGAGACGCCGGGGGAGTACGTGCAATTGGAGGAAGAAGAGTGGGAAGGCAACCCATGCGAAATCGCCGCTGACCAGGAGAAGCAACAGCCACAAGACCATCACAACGCCAAGCCACCAACCTGAGTAAGGTGTGGGATCGAAGCGGCCGGCTCGGGTGGCGTGGCGCTTCTCCAGGATGGTTCCCACGAGGTACACCAGGGCCAAGGCGGCTGACAATCCCAGTCCAGCAATGACAGCCACGGGCGACGGACTGCCCGCAGTGCCTGCCCGGAGCCGCACCACTGCCACCAGCAGCAGCACCGCGAAGCCCACATGCAGACTTATCCGCAGCACACGGAGGATTGTGGCGGTGCCCGTAGGAGTCTCCTGCATGCGTCCCAGCCTATCCCCGGCGTTGCGCCGCTCCCTGAACAATTCCGCGTCGTGAAGCAGGAATCAACCAATCGGATGATGGCCGGTTCAACCCCTTGATGTGAGCGAATCCATCGGGCTCCCGATGTGCACGAATCCATTGGACGGAAGAGTGGATTCAGCCGGGACCAAGCCCGCATCCAAGCAAAGGATTCTGATGTTTCTTGCCATCCGCGACATCCGCTTCGCCAAGGGCCGCTTCGCGCTCATGGGGAGCGTTGTCGCACTTATTACACTGCTGCTGGTTATGCTTTCGGGGCTTACTGCCGGGCTCGGAAACCAGTCGACATCGGCCATTGAATCACTGCCCGCACAGCAGATCGTCTTCGGCGCACCCGCGGGTGGGGAGCCGAAGGCCTCCTACACCGAGTCTGAGGTTTCCAATGCCCAGCTCGAGGCCTGGCGGGAACAACCCGGCGTTTCATCGGCAGACGCGGTGGGCATCAGCCAAACGCGCTTCCAATCCTTGGCCGGCAGTGGCACTCCGAACGGAAACGCAAATGTGGCAGTCTTTGGCGGTTCGACGGCTCCTGCCCCTGTTGAGGACGGGACCGTCGTGGTCGGCGAAACGCTTGCGAAGGACCTGGTCCTTGAGGCCGGCAGCCGCGTCCAGGTCGGTGGGATCGAGCTGACTGTTTCAGAAGTTGTGCGGGACCAGTGGTACTCGCACACCGGCGTGGTCTGGACGACGCTCGACACCTGGCGGAAGGCCGCCCACGCTCCCCAGGGCACCGCCACGGTCTTGGCCATAAATTACGACGCCGGTGCCTCCGTCGGCGTTGATGCCGCCAACGCTGCGGCTGGCACGGTGAGCATGGATCCCGTCGGCTCGTTCCAGGCTCTCGCCTCGTACAAGAGTGAGAACGGTTCGCTCATGCTCATGCAGGCATTTCTTTACGGAATCTCTGCCTTGGTGATCGTGGCCTTCCTTACGGTCTGGACAGTGCAGCGTACGCGCGACATCGCGGTCCTCAAAGCACTCGGCGGCTCTTCCGGGTATGTCCTGCGAGATGCCTTGGCTCAGGCGGCGATCGTGTTGCTGGCAGGCGCCGTATGTGGGGGTCTGCTGGGCCTGGCGGGCGGACTTCTCGCGGCCAGCGCGGCGCCCTTCCTCGTCACGCCTTTGACCACCTTGGTACCTGTTGTCGGCGTCGTAGTACTGGGCCTGGGCGGCGCTGTCCTCGCGGTCCGGAATGTCACCAAAGTAGATCCGCTGTTTGCCCTCGGTGGCAACTAAGTTCTGAACATTCCCAGAAAGGCATACATCGTGACCCATGCATTGAATCTCATCAACATCTCCCTTGAGTATCCCGATGGCGACTCAACCCTCAAGGCTTTGGACGCCGTAGACCTTGCAGTTGGACGCGGGGAGTTCCTCTCCTTGGTGGGTCCGTCCGGTTCCGGCAAATCCTCGCTCTTGGCTGTTGCGGCCACACTCGTGAAGCCCACCTCCGGACTCGTCGTCATCGACGGTCAGGACGTTTCAGCGTTCAGGGACGCCGAACGCACAGCCCTGCGGCGCGACAAGGTGGGCATCATCTTCCAGCAGCCAAACCTTCTTCCGTCGCTGACCGCCGTCGAGCAGTTGCTAATCCTGGACCACCTGCGCGGTAAGGCTGTCCGTGAGGCCCTCGGTAAAGCCCATGAGCTCCTGGAGATCGTGGGTTTGGCCGCATCGGCAAACAAGAGGCCGCACCAGCTATCCGGCGGGCAGCGTCAGAGGGTGAACATCGCCAGGGCGCTCATGGGCAGCCCCACCGTATTGCTGGTGGACGAACCTACCGCAGCCCTGGACCACGAACGCAGCGAATCGATCGTCAGGTTGCTGCGCCGGATCACGGACGAGTTCTCCACCGCTACTGTGATGGTCACGCATGATACGGAGTTCCTTCCCCTGACAGACTCCGTCGCGACCATGCGTGACGGACGAATCAGCCGCGCCGCACTCTCGTCCGCCCTGCCCAACTAGGGGGAGCCGAGGAGAGCTTCATCCTGCGCTTCGTCGTAGGTGTCGCGGGCTTCGAGAATCGTGGGGACGTGGCTCTCCGCCCACTGACGCAAAAGCGTGAGCGGTTGCAGGAGGGATTCACCCATGGGTGTGAGTTCGTAATCCACTCGCGGCGGCACCTGGGCGTGGACGGTCCGCGTAATGAGCCCATCGCGTTCCAGGGCCCGCAGCGTCTGCGTCAGGACCTTCGGCGTGACAACATGGACCATCTTGCGCAGCTCCGAGAACCGAACGGGCCCGCCACCGAGGACTTGGATCACCAAAGACGCCCATTTGTCGCCGATTCTTTGGAAGATCACGCGTGATGGGCAATTGGGATCCAGGACGTTCCCTGGGAGGGCATTAGTATCCATGAGGTAACTCAGTTCCTTTGAAGCTATCAGTATCCAATAGATACCTTCGTGTTATCGCAAGGATAGCAACCCAAAGGAGAGACATGAAAATCGCAGTCTACGGCGCAACGGGCATGGTCGGCAGTGAAATCGTCAATGAATCCATCACCCGCGGCCATGAAGTCACGGCGATCTCCCGCAAGGGCGCCCAGATCGCCGGCGCAACTGCCCAGGTAGCCGATTTGGCCGACGCGGAGGTCTTTGCCTCCATCGCAAAGGACCACGACGTCGTTGTGCTGGCTACGGGTCCCAGCCGCACCGGCGGGGATCATGGAGAATGGCTCGATGCTATGGCCACGGCTTACAGCAACGCCGAAGGAACCCGCCTCATGATCGTTGGCGGTGCAGGCACCCTCGAGGTAGACGGCGTACGGCTCCTCGATTCCCCGGACTTCCCCGAGGCATACAGGGCGGAAGCCACCACCGCTGCGAAGGCACTGGAAGCCGTCAAGCAGACTCCCGAGGACGTCGACTGGACGGTACTTGCCCCCGCTCCCGTTATCCAACCCGGTGAGCGTACCGGCGAATACAACGTGGCCAAGGATTCCCCCGCCGGCACCAGCATCTCCTCGCAGGACTACGCCGTTGCCATGCTGGATGAAATCGAGAGCCCGGCCCACCGCCGCGCACGCTTCACGGCTGCAAACTAAACAGCAGCCTGGCCTGAGTCCGGGCTAACCGACAGTCAGGCCGAGCCCGGGTACCGGCAGCTGGAATATGTCCTTGAGGGCATGCTTCGCCGCATGGTACCCGGGCATCCCTGTAACACCAGGCCCGGGCGGGGTGGATGAAGAACACAAGTAGACGCCCGGCATCGGTGTACGCCAAGGCACGCTGGACACTACTGGCCTCTGCACAAGACCCCGCAAATCCAACAATCCTGCGCTGAAGTCGCCACCCACATAGTTTTCGTTGTAAACGGCCAGTTCGGCCGCCGTCGTGGTCTTCGAGGCCACCACCACGTCCCGGAAGCCGGGTGCGTATCGCTCAATCCGTGCAGTGACAGCCTCAGCCATGTCCGTATCGGAGCCAGCCGGCACATGGCAATACGTCCATAGGATGTGTCGCCCCGCCGGTGCCCGCGACGAGTCCACAAGGGACGGTTGGGAAACCAGCACGTAGGGCTCCGTTGGGTGTTTGCCCATGTCCACGAGGTTCTCGGATTCGGCCATGGCCATTCGCGAACCGCCCACATGAACCGTCCCCGCCTGCTTCAGGCCAGGGGCCAGCCAGGGAACGGGTTCGGACAGGATGTAGTCCACTTTGCAGGCCGCATTCCCGAAGCGGAATGCATCCAATGCCCGACGATAGTTGTCGGGTATCTCAGCGCCGCCCAGACGTGCCAGCGTCGGAGGTGCAACATCCAGCAGGATGGCCTTTGCCGGCCTGACCTGGTCGAAAGAATCCACGCGCACACCGGTGTGGATGGTCCCTCCGTGCGCAATGAGGTCCTCGGCCATTGCCCCTGCGATAGCTGCCGATCCGCCCACCGGTACCACCCATCCGCCGGCGTGGGCCAGGACGGCGAGCAAAAGTCCGGCACCCGTGGAACTAAGCGAGGGCTGGGAGCCCAACGCATGGGACATCACACCGGTCAGCAAGGCCGGAGCAGCCTCTTCACGGAAGCGCCGTCCCCAGAACGGTGTTCCTTGGTCAAGGGTCGCGAGACCAAACAACACAGCCGCAAGCGGATCCTTGGGCACGCGGAGCAACTGGTTGGAGGTAAAGTCCACTACTCCGTTGACGCGCGCAAGGAGCGGCGCAATCAGGCGACGGTACGCTGGGCCGTCCACCCCCAGTTCCATGGTGGTCCGTTCCAAGGACTGGTAAGCGAGGGCGGCTCCGCCCACGTCCAACGGCGTCCCGTGCTGGACTTCAGGCACGCGCAGCTCAATGCGCTGCGAAAGGTTGAATTCCTTGAAGAAAGGAGACGCCACTGCCATTGGATGCACCGCGGAGCATACATCGTGCAGATATCCCGGCTCGATCAGCTCGCTTGTCCGGGTTCCGCCTCCAATGGCATCGGCGGCCTCATACAGATGTACCTCCAGCCCTGCGCCGGCCATGGTCACTGCCGCGGCCAGGCCGTTGGGACCAGAACCAACGACGGCGACGTCAGCCATCGCTGCTCACCTCCAACTGCCGGGACGCTTTAGGTTCGGCAGGCTCAACCCTTGAACGCCAGGGGAGAACTGACGTGGACGGATGGAGAAGGTTTATCCTGAGCCAATCCTTGGTGCCCTCGAAGGGCCCGCCATGGGGATCGTCTTCGCCCAATGCGCGCAGGGGATCCTGCGATGGATCCCAGATATCCATCACCACCCTTGCCATCAGGTACGCCGTTGCAACCATGTGCAGGGCCACAGCCAGGACGTAGTAGGACATGTCTATGTTGTGCTGCACGGACCCACCGCTGGTGGCCATGCCCAAGTACATCCAAATGGCAGCCCAGTGCAGGCCTTCAGCGGCCTGCCAAACCAGGAAATCCCGCCAGCGCGGTCTTGCAAGGGCAAGAAGCGGAATGAGCCAGATGACGAACTGGGGGGAGTACACCTTGTTTGTGAGGATGAACGCCGCCACAATCAGGAAGGCCAACTGGGCGAGGCGCGGGCGCTTGGGCGCCGTCAAAGCCAGGGCACCGATCAACGCACAAGCAATAACAAAGAGGTTCAGCGCAAGCGAGTTGATAGTGGCGGCGTTAAGTTGGATCCATTGAAGCCGATCGGCCACGAGGTTGAACGCGAACCAGGGCGAGCTGTACCCGGCGGGCCGTTCCTGGGTGAACTCAAAGAAGTAGCGCCAGCCTGACGGGTTCATTGCCGCGATGGGCAGGTTGACGGCCAGCCAAGCCGCGGCAGCGGCCGCGGCAGTCATCAAGAAGGCCCGCAGACGACCACTGCGCAGCGCCAATACCAAAATGGCACCCAGAATGAGGATGGGGTACAGCTTGGTGGCCGTTCCCAGCCCGATGCAGATTCCCGCCAGGATCAACTTGTCGCGGGAGAAGAAGTACATGGCCAACGCGAGCAGGGCCACCGCCCACATGTCCCAGTTGATGAACCCCGCAAGGACGATTCCCGGGGCCAGGGCCACCATGGCGGCATCCCAGGGGCGACGCTTGTTCATTCGGGCGGTCAGGAGGACGGTAATTATCCATACGGCAACGATCAGCGTTGCGTTGACGTCGAAGTAGCCCAGAATGCGTTCGGCGCCCACCCCTTTTCCTGGCACGAGTAGCGCCGTCAAGCCTGCGATGATCCCCATGAGGACCGGATACTCAAACAAGCTGCCTTGCGTGAAGAAGGGGAACACTCCATCGCCCAGGCCGCGGTTGCGGAAGAGCTCGGGGAAGTCGGAGTAGCACGTGGCGTAAAACTGCGTGGGCGTCTCCCAGCCATTGACGCGGCAATAGTCCTTCGCCAGCACGGCCAGCAGAGCAGCTATCACGGTGAGGATAACGAGGACGCGTTCAACCGTGAACGGTGCGTGGGAGATCTGTCCTGGTGCCGAGTGCCGGCCCAAGGGCCCACCTACAACCTCCGTGAAGTTACGAAGCAGGGAGTCGCTGCGGCTTGGAACCACAAAGCGGGCACGTTTTCGCTGCCGGTGCGGCTTCGTCTCCTGCATAAATCGAGCTTACAGTCAGGCAGCTTGGGTAACGCCACCGGAGCAGCTCTGATCGCCCAGTTAAAAGGGGGAAGCCCACGCGTAGCCGCGTGGGCTTCCTGTGGTTCAGCATGCATCTGCGGCACCGGAAACTCCTTCGGAAGGGCTGAAGGGCATCAACGGATGAGTCCCATCTGGTGCAGGACGACGAAGACGTCTTCACGACCTTGCTTGAGCAACTGGTCGTTGAACAGCGTGCGTTCCTTGGGAGCATCGCTGCTCCTGTAGAAGCGCAGGTCCTTGGGGCGCTTTGGCATGTGGTTCACCTCCTTTCATTGCAGGAAATTGCCGGAATTGGGCACAACAAATAAAGCCAATTGAATTCAGGAGAAATCAAGGCATAAAAGAGCGCACAATAGTCCAGCGCTAATAAGGGGAGTAGGCAGACCTGTACGGGAGCGGCGAATGATCATGCACAATTGCGTGTGCTTCCTGCAGCCGTCCCCAACAAGAAGCTGGTTCCGAACTTTGGGGAAACTGCGCACCCGCGGCTTGTTGCGTGGGTCTGCGCCTACAACTGACTGCTCAGAATGCCACCCTTGACGGGTGGCCATGAAGACCGCCGGCGTTGGAGCCGGTCCGGTGGTTCAGGGAGTGGTCAGCGCTTCGAAAAATGCTTCGAAAAAGGGCGTCGATCAGCGCAAGAGGCCGGGGTAGCAGTGACGGTCACATTCCATCCGCTAGTCAAAGTAATCATTTTTCCCAACCTCCTTTTCCGCTGTGGCATTACGTCCCGACTGATTAACCGGGGTAATGCGCGCCTTGTTCCCGGCGGGTCGCTCTGGGAACAAGATATAAGCTACCCCATGAATAGGAGCCTTGGCCAGTGCAATTCGCTATTTGGCCAAAGTTTTTCTAAATTCGCGTTTCAGAGGCCCCAACGGACAATCGCCGGCGTCCGCTTATCCCATCCAAGCGTGCAAACTTTGGCAGTTCCAAGAATGAAGTGGCGGCCTTCCCTGGCGTCCATTTCCAGCCAACGCGCTGTGAGAATACGGGAGAAATGCCCGTGTGCCACTACCAGGACATTGTCCATGCCTGACTCCAGGACACGTCCAATGATCTTGTCAGCGCGGGCGGCCACTTCGTCCAGCGTTTCGCCGTTGGGCACGCCATCCGTCCAGATGAGGTAGTCCGGATTGTCCTTGCGGATGAGGTCGGAGCTGACGCCTTCGTAGTCTCCGTAGTTCCATTCCACCGCCAGCGGCTCGTGGACGGCATCGGGAAAACCTGCAAGTTCAGCCGTGCGGCGGGCGCGACGCAGTGGGGAGGTCAGAACGAGGTCGAAGTCGATGCCCTCAAGGACTTTGCGCGCTTCGACAGCCTGCTGCTCACCCTCGACGGTCAAGGGAAGGTCGGTCAGGCCCGTGTACTGGCCGCTCTTGGACCATTCCGTCTCGCCGTGGCGAAGGATCCAAAGTTGCGGACGCGGGGAGATCGCGGCGTTCATGAGGACTCCTTGGTTTCTGCGGCGGTTTCGGTTGAAGGTTCGACGACGGCGGACTCGGGCTGCGCTTCCCACCACGCCAAGAGCTTCTTCTCGGCTTCCTCCGGGGACAGCGGACCGTGTTCCATCCGTTCTTCCAGGAGGAACTTGTAGGCCCTGCCGACGACAGGACCTGGCTTTAGCCCCAGAAGCGCCATAATCTGCGCTCCATCGAGGTCCGGCCGGACAGCCGCCAACGATTCCTGTTCCAAGAGCGCAGAGATTCGATGCTCAAGGTCATCGTAGGCGAAGGACAAGCGGTCGGCCTTGCGCTGGTTACGCGTGGTGACATCGGATCGGGTGAGCCGATGCAGGCGTTCCAGCAGCGGACCGGCATCGGTCACGTACCGGCGGACGGCAGAATCCGTCCAGCCAGCGTCTCCATAGCCATAGAACCGCATGTGCAATTCGACCAGGCGGGACACGGCTTTGATCGACTCGTTGTCAAAGCGCAACGCCTTCATTCGCTTGGCCGTCAGCTTGGCGCCCACAACATCGTGATGCCTGAAGCTCACCGCGCCGCCCGGTTCGAACCGGCGCGTAGCCGGCTTGCCGACGTCGTGCATCAACGCAGCGAACCGAAGCACAAAGTCCGGCCCTGGTACGGGACCGTCGGCGCCGGTTTCCAGTGAAGCAGCTTGTTCGAGGACCTGCAGGGAGTGCTGATACACGTCTTTGTGGCGGTGGTGTTCATCGGCTTCCAGGCGAAGCGCGGATACCTCAGGAAGGACAAACTCAGCCAGCCCGGTATCCACCAGGAGATCGATACCCACGCGCGGGTGCGCGCCGTTAATCAGTTTGACGAGTTCATCGCGGACCCGCTCGGCGGAGATGATCTTGATGCGGTCGGCCATCTGGGACATTGCGAGCCGGACGTCGTCGTGAACCGACACGCCAAGCTGGGACGCGAAACGAGCCGCCCGCATCATGCGCAGGGGGTCATCAGAGAAGGACGCCTCAGGCGCGCCGGGAGTGGCGAGTTCGGAGGCGTGGAGGTCCCGGACGCCACCGAAAGGGTCCACCAGCTCCAGGCTCGGCAGGCGCAGGGCCATGGCGTTGATGGTGAAGTCGCGGCGCAGCAAGTCCTCCGTCAAGGAGTTGCCAAAGGCCACTACGGGCTTACGCGAGTCGGGATCGTACGCCTCGGCGCGGTAGGTGGTGACTTCGATCTGGAAGCCGTTCTTCTTCATCCCGATCGTGCCGAAAGCCCGTCCGATTTCCCAAAAGTTGTCTGCCCACTTCTTGATGACGGAGATCGTCTGATCGGGCGTCGCGTCTGTGGTGAAGTCCAGGTCCGGGGAGGTCCTCCCCAGGAAAAGGTCGCGCACAGGTCCACCAACCAAGGACAGCTCGAAGCCGGCGTCGACAAAGCGCTGCCCGAGATCGAGCACCACCGGATCGATGGTGAAGTTAACTGAAGAGCTGTCCAATACGTGCGCCATAGTTCCTTAAGCTTGGCAGATTTTTCCGCAGCATTGGGCCAGAGTTGCATCCGAAAACCAGCGGACCCGTAACGCGTGTCTCCTGCAGTCCATCTTGCGGCCATGTCCCGGTCATCACTCGAGGGCAAGAGTCGTTAGAGTGGACCTCATGGCCAACCCGATCCCGAGCGCTCCTGGCAGGAGGACAAACGCACCGTTGCCGTCGGCAATCGGCGCCCACGTCGCGCCTGCCCCGCAGCACCCGGTCCAGGCCTCGCTTCCCACTGTGGAGGAAGTGTCTGCGGGTGGCGTCGTAGTAGACACGTCCGACGGCGAACTCCGGGTCGCGATTATCGCCCGCCTTAATAGGGGTGGCCGGCTTGAATGGTGCCTGCCCAAGGGCCATCCGGAAGGCCGGGAGAACAACGAGGAAGCTGCCGTTCGCGAGATCGCCGAGGAAACCGGCATCGAGGGTAACATCCTGGCGCCCCTGGGCAGCATTGACTACTGGTTCACTGTGAGCGGCCACCGGGTCCACAAAACCGTCCACCATTTCCTGCTCCGGGCCACTGGCGGCGAACTCACCATCGAGAATGACCCGGACCAGGAGGCGGTGGACGCCGCATGGGTGCCGATCCAGGAATTGGCGCGCAAATTGTCCTTCCCAAATGAACGCCGCATCGCCGATTTGGCACGGGAAGTGCTTCCCGAACACCTCTGACCCGGCTACATGGGACGATAAGGGCGATGTCTGAAGCCAAAACTACCCAGTCCGTTCAATCCGGAGAAGCACGTTCCAGCGCCATCATGGCCGCCGGAACGTTGGTTTCCCGGTTCCTTGGCTTCGCCAAAACGTGGATGCTCGGCGCTGCACTCGGCCTGGGTTCAACGGTCAATGACACGTTCATCAATGCGAACAACCTTCCCAACCTGATCTTCCTGTTAGTGGCTGGCGGCGTGTTCAACGCCGTCCTGGTCCCACAGATCATTAAGGCCAGCAAGGGTGCGGACAGCGGCGCCGATTACATCAGCCGACTCCTCACCCTGGCTGTGTTGGTGCTGCTGGCGCTGACGGCCCTTGTCACACTGGCCGCGCCCATCGTCATCGACCTAACGACCCAAGGCTACTCGGAACAGCAGAAGGCCCTGGCGGTCACTTTCGCCTTCTGGTGCCTTCCACAGATCTTCTTCTACGGCCTTTACGCACTCCTTACACAGGTCTTGAATGCGCACGGTGCGTTCGGACCCGCCATGTGGGCTCCCATCCTGAACAACGTGGTGGCCATCGCCGGCCTGGGCATGTTCATCTGGATCCTGGGAGCCAACTACACCAATCCGCACACACTCGACAATTGGGGACCAACCCAGACATTCCTGATTGCCGGGTTCTCCACATTCGGGGTGATCGCCCAAACCGCCATCCTGCTGATTCCCGTCATGAGGCTGAAACTGGGCCTGCGGCCCCGTTTCGGGTGGCGCGGCGTTGGACTGGGCCAGGCAGCCAAGTTGAGCGTGTGGACGTTGCTGACCGCCGCCGTCGGGCAGTTGGCCTTCCTGTACGTCATGAAAATTGCCACGATTCCCGGTGCCGAACGGCTCCGGCTGGACAATTCAGGCCAGACCACAGCGGCCTCCACTCTCCCTGGTAACGCGGTCCTTGAAGTTGCGAGCCAGCTCTACCTGCTGCCGCACTCGATCATTGCGCTGTCGCTGGCCACTGTCCTCTTTAACCGCATGACGCGGGCGTCCCAGGATGGCAACAAAGCCGAACTGCGTGACGCGCTGTCGCATGGACTGCGAACCATGGCTGTCGCAACAGTTTTTGGCGCATTGGCGCTGTTCGCACTGGCTGGCCCGCTGGGCATGTTCTTCTCCGGCGGGAAGCCCCAGGACGGCGTCATGCTGGCCCAGACGCTCACCATCCTGGCGTTGAGCACACCGTTCATGAGCGCAAACTTCATGATGTCGCGCGTGTTTTACGCCAACGAGGACGCCCGCACGCCGCTCTATGTGCAGCTGTTGCTCGCCGTCGTTTATGTGGTGGGCGCGTTTATCATTCAGTTCCTGCCGGTGGGCCAGATTATCTACGCGATCGCTGTCCTCTACACCTCGGGGAACATCCTTTCCGTGGTGATCAGCGTCTGGTTCCTGCGCCGCATGATGGGCCATCTCGATGGCCCCCGGATCGCTAACTCCTACATTCGCATGGGCTATGCGGGCCTTGGTTCTGCGATTGCGGGTGCTCTGGCCCTGTGGCTCCTGGGCAGCTACCGTGCCGACGGTTTCGCGTGGAGCAGCCGGCCGGCGGCCTTGGTGACCGTGGTCGTCGTCGGGCCCGTCATGCTGGTGGCTTATCTGCTCCTGCTTCGCGTCTTCCACGTCACCGAGCTGCGGGATCTCATGCGCCCGCTGATGGGCCGCTTTGGCCGCGGCGCACCTGCCGTGACGGGGGCCGCTGCTGAACCCACGACGGCGGCACGCGCCACGGTCTCGGACGATACCGGTCTGATTCCGCGCATCTCGGGCGAGTTCGATGCAACTTCCTTCAGGGCCGGCCCGGCACTTGAGCCGGAGCCCGCCGCCGAGGCTCCAGCCAAAACTTCAGACTTTTCTGACACCTCCGGCTCTGAAGAACCGCACACGAACTATCTGCCGGATGAGGACGTACCGAGCACGGCCAAGGGAGGAAGGTTCCACCCGCAGGTCCCGTTGCCAGGCAGGCGAACCTACCAAGGCGACCCCGGCCAAAATCCCTACTTTCCCGCCAACGGGGGCGCCGGACAGCACACCAGGCAGAAGCGGAAGAAGTGAACCGGTGGCGCCAACATGGGCGGCGGGCGCCAATCGGCTAGGCTAGAAATGAATACAGGTAGTTGCAAAAGCGGTACAACCGGCTCGCCGGGCGGACCGCGTGCAGGACCCGCAGCTCCCGGACAGCCTAGGAGGAACACGTGTCCCACCCGATCGACGTCGGATCAGTGCTTGGCGGCCGCTATAAGGTCACGGCCACCGTATTGACCTCGCATGACCAAGATCTGGTGCTCGACGGCGTGGACCAGGTCCTCAACCGCCCCGTCAGCATCCTCGTTGCCGGTCCCGGAAACGCCGAGCAGGTAGCACAGAGCGCCCGCGAAGTCGCCACGGGGGAGCGCCCTGGCCATGTCCAGATCCTGGACCTCGGAGTCAGCGACAACACCACGTACCTGATCACCAACCACAGCACTGCGCCGGACCTCTTGGATCTGGTAGTCGCAACCCACCCCCCGTACGTGGAACCGTTCTTCACGGAAACCCTCGGCAGTGAGATCTTCGGGCAGCCCCGCACCTACGAGCCCGAAACCTATGACGGCCTCTACGAGGACGATGAGCACGAAGCCGAGTACATCCAGTACGACGAAAATGGCTACCCGGTCCAATCGGAATCGGATGCTTCCCACGAAGCGCCAGCCACGCAGGCCAGCAACCTTCCGCCCATGCCTTCATCCAGCCCGTCATCGGCCAGGGGTGGTCTCGCGGGGAAGCTCGCTGCTGCTGCGGCCGGCGCCGGGGCAGCAGGAGTTGCTGCCGCTGCCGCGCTGAAGAACGCCGGATCCAAGAACCACGACGCCGGGGCTTCCGGTGACGGGGGTTCCGCTGCCGGTGCCCGTGCCGGTGCTACTACGGGAAGCCAGCCGCGGACGCAAGCTGTACAGTCGCCGTCGTCCGGAGCTTCGCCTGCTACCACGCCCGTTGCCCCGGTTCAGCCGCCTACCCAAGCCGTCACCTCGCAGCCTGTGGCTTCACAATCTGTGAACCCGCAGCCCGCACCGACTCGCGAGCCTGCCGGCGAACCAAAGGTTTCCCTCTGGTCTGAAGAGGACTACGGCCTCGCTGCCGGTGGCGCGTCTCAAGCCACGGGAGGTAGCTCAGACCCGGGTTACGATCGTGCTCCTACCAGTTTCCCGGCGTCGGCCGCTGCCACTGAAGATTACGAGGATGAAGAGGTCTACGAGGACGAAACCCCGGAACGCGAGCCGCGCTCCATGCGTTGGCTCGTAGGCGGTCTCCTTGCTGCCGTGTTGATCGTGGGCCTTGTCCTGGCGGTCACCAACCTGGGAAGCCTCCTGCCGAGCGGCGCTCCGGCGGCCTCAAACAAAACAACGGCCTCATCGCCATCAGCGGGCACCGAATCCGAGCAACCGACGCCCAGCGAGACCGCTGCTCCCGCAACGCCTCCGGCCATCGATGGCATTACGCGCCTCGGCGATTTCCCGTTCGCTGCATCGTTCGACAAAGACCTTCCCAAAGCATTTGATGGGAACCCGGCCAGTTACTGGTCCGACATGGAGTTCGCTTCCGCCAACTGGGGTGGACTCTCGGGTGAGATGCCCTTGGTCGTGAAGCTCAAGCAGCCCACAGAGGTCAAGTCAGTGGTGCTGAACCAATTGGGCGGATCAGGTGGAAGCATCAGCGTCTACACCAACGATCGCCCCGCAATGGACGGCGCCAAGCTCGTGGGCACCAACAGCTTCACGTCCCCGGAACTGACGATGCCGCTGGCTGCGCCCACCCAGACCCAGTACGTCATAGTGGTCATCAAGACACTGCCTAAACTTGCTGCCCCCAAGACACAGTTCGGATTTGGTCTGCGCTTGGCCGAGGTCACGGTCCAGTAGTTCCGTTTTCGGTGCGCTTACCCAACTAGGTAGCAGGCTTTGTGACTGATGTGGCCCCCAGTCATCCGGCGTCCCCGCTTCGATGCGCCACGCCTCCAGACGGTACCCTGAATGATGGCGGGTTTTTGGCCCTCCAAATCCAACGGAATATTTGGACCGTTGCAGGGGTTGAGTCAGGTGGCTGCCCCGAAAGCCGCAGCATCGACTAAGGAAGAGGTTCACGCCACGTGAGCATTGCAGAAAACAGCGCATCGCAGGTGCGTGACGTCATCATCGTAGGTTCAGGCCCCGCCGGTTACACAGCCGCCGTTTACACCGCCCGCGCCAACATGAAGCCTCTGCTCATTGCCGGCTCCGTCACTGCTGGTGGCGAATTGATGAACACCACGGACGTGGAAAACTACCCGGGCTTCCCCGATGGCATCATGGGTCCAGATCTCATGGAAAACTTCGAGAAGCAGGCGGCCCGCTTCGGCACCGAGATTCTTTTCGAGGATGTCACCGAATTGAATCTCGACGGCGACATCAAGTCGGTCACCATCGGCACGGGAGAGACCTTCCAAGCGAAGGCGATCATCCTGTCCACCGGTTCGGCCTACCGCGAGCTTGGACTTGAGAACGAAAAGCGCTTGTCGGGTCACGGCGTTAGCTGGTGTGCAACCTGCGACGGTTTCTTCTTCAAGGATCAGGACATCGCAGTCATCGGTGGTGGCGACTCCGCCATGGAAGAAGCGCTCTTCCTTACCAAGTTCGCCAAGTCCGTCACAGTAATCCACCGCCGCGATACGCTCAAGGCTTCAAAGATCATGGGTGACCGTGCCCAGGCTCACGAGAAGATCAACTTTGTCTGGAACACGGCTGTGGAAGATGTCCTCGGCGGTGACAAGGTCACCGGCCTGAAGCTGAAGAACCTAGTGGACGGCACCGAGTCCGAACTCGCAGTCACTGGCGTGTTCGTGGCCATCGGCAACGACCCCCGCACGGATCTCATCAAGGGCAAGGTTGATCTGACCCCCGAGGGGACCATCGCCGTAGAAGGCCGTAGCTCCCGGGCCAACATCAAGGGTGTCTTCGCCGCAGGCGACGTCATCGACCCCACCTACCGCCAGGCCATCACAGCCTCGGGTTCCGGTTGTGTGGCTGCCCTCGACGTCGAGCACTACCTCGCAGACCTGAATTCCTGAGCTTCACCAGACCAGCAACCATACGAAGGGAAAAGTTATGAGCAACGCTAAAGACGTAACTGACGCAAGCTTCAGCACGGACGTCCTGGCTTCCGAGAAGCCGGTCATCGTGGACTTCTGGGCAGAGTGGTGCGGACCCTGCCGCAAGCTCGGCCCGATCCTCGACGAGATCTCCGTTGAATACGGCGAGAAGGTTGACGTCGTGAAACTCAACGTCGACGACAACCCTGCCATCGCCGCCGAGTACGGCATCACCTCCATCCCGGCTGTGTACCTGTTCAGCGGGGGAGAAGTGAAGAGCACGGTCATCGGCGCCAAGCCGAAGCAGTTCTTCGAAAAGGAATTCGCGGACGTCTTGTCCTAGGTTCCCCTTAAGTTAGTCAGCGAAAGCCGGCGGCAGTCCCTCCTCAAGGAGTGGGCGGTCGCCGGCTTTTTTGCATCTAACTATTTTGCACCCAATAGAGTTTGTTTTTATCGGTCTGGTTGCGCCAATCGCCTTGCGCGTCCGCCGAACTCCTCGATGCGTCTTCCCCTTACCTCGGGTAGGCAATCACGGACCCTCTCTCACATCCTCACCCCTCCCGCCACACCCTCTCTCACATCCCCACCCCCCTCCCACCCGTCCCTCTCTCACATCCCCACCCCCTCCCGCCACACCGTCTCTCACATCCTGACGCGTTCCGCCACACCCTCTCTCACATCCTGACGCGTTCCGCCACACCCTCTCTCACATCCCCACCACCTCCGGCCAACTGGACCATGGAGTACGTCGTCCGTGGCGAGAGATGAGCCCGGTTGGACGTTTCTCCTGGGGTCATATTCAAACGGACAAAGACAACTCCGACTCCTGGCGGCAGGTTTCAGCTCACTCTTAGACCGACGGGGAAGTTGCCGTTGATGAATCCATCAGTCGTGCGTGAGCGACTGGATCTGGTGCCACAATGCCTGTGGACTTTGGATATGTTCGCCAAGGCCGGAGGTCTTTTCGATGACAACCTGCCAAGGTCACGCATACAAAACCTTCCGAATCCCCAGCATCGTTTGAATCTGTGACCGCTGCGGTCCTAATCTCGATGGCACCGAGCCTCGTTTCTGAGCTCAATGCCCTCTGCGGAGCCTGCGGTCATGTCACGCAACAGCCGCGAGACTCAGACACTTTAGTGGGGACATTTTCAATTCCTTCCGCTGCTGCTAGTTGCATCGTTCGCCCCGCATATGGAAAGAATTGAGATTTCAAGACGGCGAGTTCATGCTGCTCACGTTCTAAGAAGCGCCCGCACGCGAACTATCGACTGCTTCATCGCTGCCCTCTTCACTTCCAGAGACGCTGCCCTGGAGATGTTTCACGTGAAACGGCTTCGCTTCGGCTTCACTTGTGGTTCCCTCGCCCCCTGACTTACGACCTAAGCCGCGGCTATCCATTGTGGATTCATCATCGGGCTAGGCAGCATCGTTATGTTTCACGTGAAACGCACTCATGCAGCGAGATGAAAATTGATAATTCTACGGATCTAAACTCGGCGTAAGCCGCCTAATAGGGGGACAGTCGCACTAAGAACATAACCGGTGAGTCTTCACGGCATGACAAATAACCAGCCAGAATCGCCGGCGCCCAGGGGGCGATCGACGTTGCCGTGGTTAGCGCAACTTTTGTTTGCTGGCTTCAGACAAGTGCTCCTCTACCTAATGCGGTACCTGAGTGCGAGAATCGGCTACGCGAGTGGAACAGACATCATGCCGCCTGGATATGGTGCCAGCCTCCGGCAAGTATCATCTGTGCTGTTCTTCGTGTGAATATGTATTCCTGGAGGAATAGCTGACTGCGCTCCTCCCAATTGGGAGTAGCCCGAGCGTATGTACATACGCCTGAGAGCGGCAGCCTCACTTCAACACGGTACGTTCCACCGACGAATACCCCGGTCCTTCACGCCAAGCTTTCGTGTGAACCACTCCGGAGGGCAATGGAACCCGAGGCTCGCAAAGTCCGTGCGGGGGCTGAGAAAGCCATACACAGCCCTCCTCTGCCTGGGGCCTCGACCATGGATGCGCGATAATTTGAGGTCTGAGTCAGGCAATACTTCAACTCTCGTGTACAACGCATGAATACCCTCGGTCGAAGTTGGATTCGTGACGGGCATTCGATCTCTGACTGCCGATGGCCATGACAGACTCCGCTCACTGTTCGCCGCGCTCACTGCCGCTCAGCTCGCAGGGAACTCCGCCTCCCGTCCATGTGCCTCGGCAGGCGTAGGCCCCTAGTCCGATTCAGAACAACGATCTCTCCTGATGCGGACATCCGTTTCACGTGAAACATTCGAATCGGTAACTATCAGTTTCAGTGTTTGCATCTTCGGTCCCTTGGCTCTCGTCCTTGTAGCCAAGCTGCGCTGTCGACGCCAGCACCCCCCAATATAGCCCCACATGAACGGAGGCGTCCCAAAGCGCCGTGGGCCGCGGCCACGTACAACAGTGCCGTGGGCAGGGGATAGTGGGGCTCCTCTAAGGACGAGCAGAGGCCCAGGGATGGTGACCCAATCTAACATGAGCCTTCTCCGAGCAAGAATCTCAGCCTGGTCCAATCTGGCGTCAGACGGATGCCCTACAGGCCGTGATTCCTCTTGCGAAGCCCAGGGATTACGGGCCATCTGTAGCGCGGTCCAGACGACTGCCTCCACTCAACGTCGACGAAGCTCAGCAAAGGAGACGGGACTATCGTCGCGAACGAAGTCTTGGCGCTGGAGGCTTGCTACCCTCCTCTATTATCTAAGCCAGGGAATCAGTGGCGCCCGGCAGTACTCGACAGCACTGGGGATTCACTCTCGGGAACCAAGCCTTCGACTTTAGTTCATGGCAACGTCAAGCACGTGGAGAGTGCGCTGTTTCACGTGAAACACGAGCCGAGCCGAAGGGAGATAGTCAGGAACCTGACCGTCCGACTGCATGTTGTCAGGCAGTAAGGCTCACATGCCACCAACCCAAGAACCTGGATGGGCAGATGGCGACCTGCTCCGACGTCAGCACCAATCTTGAGGACTGCGGCACCCAGCCCCGCCCTTCTCAAACCTCCACCCTGGTTCTTCCCTCCCCGGGCGAGTATCGCGAATGCAGTAAGTCGTTGATGCTCTTCTTCTCTGAACTACCAGGGAGTGGCGATACAGCAACCTGCACAGGGCAGCACCTAGTGGTCCCGGGACCAGTGAAAAGCCACCACGCAGGCTACGAATTTCGGTGCGCTCTGCGTAGTCTCCAACGATGTCCTGCACACAGACGTCGGATCAAAGTTACCCCCTACTCGGAGTCGACATTTGAATCTGACCGTTCTGCAGCATCACTCCTCATGGACCGCGAGCCTCCTGTGATGCTGACGCGCCAGTGTAAAGACTGACAGGGAGGCCTTCGGCATCGAACGGGCTGACTCGCTTGCACGGCAGCCGCTTCCTGGGTCACCCTGGATGCCATCTAATCAAGAGGAGGTGCCCAAGCACCATGTCGCGTGGAGACAACAACGAGACATAGGCTGGAAGGGCTGGTCACGATATTCACAAAGTTATCCACAGGCTTATCCACCGGCCACTGGGCAATCCACATATCATTTCGACACCTCCTCGTACGGCTGCTAGCGTTCTCCCAATTTCGGCCCAGGGGTGCGACATCGAAAGCGGTGACCTGATAGGTTTCCCCGCCCGTCCCTAAGTGCGCTAGATTCCCGCAAATCAAAGGGTTTTGTGATCATGTGACATGAAATACACCCGTTCCAGCGGCCTATCGTTTCACGTGGAACATGTGGCAGGAGGTCGGGATGGAGCCGCCCCATCGTAGCTCTTGCTCCCAAGAAATCTGCACGCTTCTGGAAGCGGGCCCGCCCGAACCAACAACAGACTTATCCCCAAAGTTATCCACAGGCTTATCCACTGCCAACATAGTCAAATTCACATGCTCTCTCTGTGCCTGCCTCCGCCAGTAAACGTCCAGCAGACGTTGGACCATGTTTCACGTGAAACAAATAGTCTGCGCCGTTGAGTCCCGGCAACGGCTCAGCTCTGTTCGTTGAGGTTGGTGTTGAAGACGCGGTGGGACTGGACCAGCACAACTCGAACTATGGCCGAGACACGAAGCAGCAACGACCGGATTTAGGGAAACGTACAACATCAGATCTATCGAGTGGCAGGCTAATCAATGGAATCAAGGGGCCGGGGACGGCATCGACCACCAAAACAGCTCGGCGTCCATGACCCGCGGAGCAAGGGCCCCCAGGCTGCACGAGGACGTCAAGGGCTACTCAGGGCCTCCACGTCCTGGTTTGGCTGTGTGCCAGCCGAAGGAAGCGGTCTACTTGGAACAGCCAGAAAGCTCAAATTCCTGCTCTGAACGAAGGGGTAAGGTGGCCAACGAGCACAGCTTCGCCCGTCGGTAGCTCCGGGCCATCGTGCTTCGCAATCACGGCAGGAAGAGCGTCGGCATGAGGGAGACCGAGCAGCGGAGGCTTCTTCCCGACGGCGCGCCGGCCCGCCTGGCCTCCATCGTCCTTCTGGCCTGGCCTCATTGAACATCGGCACCTTCTTCTCTTTTAGGTCCGGGGACTCAGCGGTTCATCTGCATAGTCTGTTCGCCGGACCGGTACAGCGCGAGCAGCAGTGCGTCTGGCTGCCAAATCGACGCAGCAGGCGGAGGAAGAGGACATTCTTGGAGCGCGCCCCGGAGTTAGGACAACATCTTAGATTGACGCGAGAGCTGAAATCCCCAACTTCCGACCCGCCGGTGCGTTGGAGAAATGGGATTGGTTTCGGCGCTACTACCGGTTAGACGCCATCAGACAGCAGGTCAAGGAGCGATAAGGTGAGCCGCATCGCCACTAGCCCGTTGCGTCTCAACACACTACCCAGCTTCAGCTACTGGAACAGAAAGCATCGTTTCGTCACGGGAACCCCGTCGCTGAAATGGATGACTAATCCGTGAAGTAGTGATCTAAGTCAACAGGGAGTCATCTCTCAGAAAGCTCGTCCCGGAGGGGAAACCGATCCTTACCGGCACGTAGAACTCGCCTGTCGTGAAGAGTCCTGGATTCGGCACTCGTCGAGGACACCTCCACCCGATGCGGTGTTCAGACCAACCAAGGGCTCGAATAACATTGTTGTAGTTCGATCAGATGTTCCACCCCGCGCCTCCGTCGATGCCTACCCTCTGCCTCCTTCAATCCGGTACGGACCTGCGCGTTTCACGTGAAACAGTTCAAGGGTCCATGGCCCGGGGATCACATTCTCAGGTGGAACTGGTGGTTCTCTGCATTGCATGTTTCAACTGACGCACCCAGCGTATTGGCTGCCTAGGGGAGGGTGTTCCATCCAACCGGGATTCTGACAGAGGGACAGTTTCACGTGAAACAACGCTAGTCCCAGCAAGACACCGTCGACGCGAGCGACAGGACAAGCGATGGCCGTGCAGAAGACTGCGAAACCGTAAAGTAAAGCCGCTCCAGTGTTCGTAAACACAGCCCAAACGAGAGTTCGAAGCGTTCAATCCAAGGAGTGTTCGTACCCCTCCGCGCTACAGTCGCGGGAACTGTCGACCTGCGTCGAGGCTGTGATGGGGATCCAGCAGTCGAGGCCCCACAGCATCACAGCATCACGGGGTCTGTATTGGATGACTCGCTACCATTTGGCTCGCATCCAGTCGATTGAAGCACCGTCTTCCCTGATTACAGAGAAGAAATTTACGCCTACAAGACTAGAACCATGGGCAGAACGTAGGGCCAAGATTAGGCCTATTTGAATGCTTCCCTACATGCGCGTTTCACGTGAAACATCTCCTATCAAAGAGGCATTGCCATCACCGCACGCCGCGGGGTGATTGTCTTCAAAAGCGCTGCAGAAGGGTCTCAGAACGGGCCCATGCGGACACCAGGGTGTTCCTCAGATGGAGCGCGTCCAAGAGTCTGCAGGCCGCAAATTCCTATCTTCAGGGACGAATCCACACATAGCGTGAACGGAGTACATCAAGCGAAGTCTGTCGTTTGAGATATGCATAGGAGGGGTCGCCTGAGTCGCCGCACGCATCTACCCGAGGCGAAGGAATGGATGATCTATTTTCCGTACCGCAAACCTTGATGCGACCCGAAGCCAGCATCCTCGGCCGCCTTGAGATTACCTCTGCCATGTTTCACGTGAAACCACACACACGAATGAGCGGCCTGAGCCCCAAGGCATAACGAACTTTGCTGGGAACAACAAGACGCTTCTGGACACAAAAATGGGGCTTGCCCACAAGGCAAACCCCATTCAGTTGGTCAGGAAAAACTAGTCTTCAGAGCCTGGTCCCAAAACATCCATAATTCGGTTGAGATCCTCTACGCTGGCAAATTCGATGCTGACGCGGCCCTTGCGAGCACCCAGGGTAATCTTCACGTTCGTATCTAAGCGGTCGGACAGCGAGGAGGCCAGGTAGTCCAGTCGCTCGTGCCGGGCGTTGGGCTTTGGAATAGCACTCTTGGCCGGCGCGGTTGGGTCCTGGTACAGGGCTACGGCTTCTTCAGTGGCCCGGACAGACATACCTTCAGCGACGATCTTCTGCGCAAGGCGCTCCATGGCGGCCGCATCCGGCAACGCCAAGAGAGCCCGCGCATGGCCTGCTGACAACACGCTGGCTGCCACACGACGCTGCACCAACGGTGGAAGCTTCAAGAGACGCAGTGTATTTGATACCTGAGGACGGGACCGACCAATGCGATCGGCCAGCTGCTCATGCGTAGTTCCGAAGTCTTCCAGGAGCTGCTGGTAGGCGGCTGCCTCTTCCAACGGGTTCAGCTGGCTACGGTGCAGGTTCTCCAGCAACGCGTCTCTAAGAAGATCATCGTCAGTGGTGTCACGTACGATGGCGGGGATTGTTTCCAGCCCAGCGGCTTGGACTGCACGCCAGCGGCGCTCACCCATAACCAACTCGTACGGTTCTCCACCCTTTTCGGTTGAAGTACGTACAACAATTGGCTGGAGGACTCCGATTTCTTTGACGGAGTGCACCAGCTCAGCCATGTCGTCTTCATCGAAGACAGATCGAGGCTGCTTGCGGTTGGGATGAATGTCCGTTACCGGTATTTCAGCGAATCTCGCCCCCGGAACTTCAACCAACTCCACCTCGGGTGGAGTAGGTCCAGCTGGAGCGGAAGACGCCGTCGAACTCGTCTCTGCACCTGCGGTCTTCACCGAGGTAGATGAAGAGCGCTTAGTGGATGGCTTGGATGCCGGGACCTTCGGGTCGCTGGACTTGCTTGCAGCAGATGCCGTGGAAGCGGACTGGGATGCTTCCTTCGCAGCGCCGCCACGCGAACCGCCGGCTCCACTCGACGTCGCAGAGTCGGCCGTAGGTGCAGGAGCCGTCGCATCGGGCGCTTCCACCGGCTCTGCTGTCTTCCGGGCTTCCGGAAAGAACAGATCCACTGGGCGGGAGGGCGCAGCGCCGTTTCCCTGGGCAGCCGCGGGCGAGCTAGGAATGAGAGCCCCAAGACCCCTGCCGAGGCCCCTTCGCTTTTCGCTCATTGATTCATCCCTCCGATGGAATAGCCGAGTGCGGACCCGCACAGGCTGTTGCAGTGTTTCAAGAATTCTAGCGTTCAGCGATTTCGGCAGCGGCTTCCATGTAGGACAACGCGCCGCTCGATGAAGGATCATAGGTCATGACAGTCTGCTGGTAGCTCGGCGCTTCAGAGATGCGTACCGAGCGGGGAACCACAGCACCTAGAACCTGCTCAGGGAAGTGTTGGCGAACTTCGGAGGCCACCTGTGCTGCGAGGTTGGTCCGACCGTCATACATGGTCAGGAGAATCGTCGAAACCTCCAGGTCAGCGTTGAGGTGCTTCTGGATCATCTCAATGTTCTTCAGGAGCTGGCTCAAGCCCTCCAAGGCGTAGTACTCGCACTGGATCGGAATCAGGACCTCGCTGGCGGCGCAGAAAGCATTGACAGTCAGCAGGCCAAGGCTGGGAGGGCAGTCGATGAAGATGAAGTCCAAACGTGCCTCACCATTTTTCTCCCGCTCCTTGGAGTAGACGTCGATGGCGCGGCGAAGCCTCTGTTCACGGGCCACCAATGAAACCAACTCGATTTCGGCGCCCGCCAAGTGGATGGTCGCAGGGGCGCAGATGAGGTTGGGAATGTCAGGGCACGGAGCCACTACATCTTTCAACGGAAGATCGTTGATCAGGACGTCGTAGATGCTGTCCACATCTGCGTGATGCTCAATGCCCAAGGCTGTAGAGGCATTTCCCTGGGGATCGATGTCAATCACCAGGACGTTGAGGCCTGCAGACGCCAGAGCAGCCGCGATGTTGACGGTGGTGGTCGTCTTGCCAACGCCACCCTTCTGATTGGAGACCGTGAAAATCCGGGTCCGATCAGGTTTAGGGAGTTCACGTCCAATCAGCCGCTCGCGTCGACGCGTCTCATTGGCCAGTTGGCGAGCGATAGGGCTCGAATCATCGATGGAGTCCATCACGTTGTGAACCTCATCCGTCAGCGTTTCACGTGAAACGGCAGCATTATCAACTGAATTCGTTCGCACAATGGCAGATTGAAGTGACGCCGAGGGTGTGGCCATGGCCCGCGCGGACCCCAAGGACATAAAGGGGGGGATCCGTTGCGTGGAGGTTTCGCTACTGCCCACTGGTCACACTCTCACTCTCATTCGGCGCTTGCTGCCGTTCTCTAGCCTAACTGCTCAGCCGCCGACACGCGGGAAACCGAGCGGTGACTAGCCCGTCTTTCCGGGCTTGTTGACGATGATCCTCACCACGGTGGTGGGTTCCTCCAAAAGCTCCTGTCCACAAACAACAACGGACGTTTCCACGCCGCCAAGTTTACGGATGACCTTCTTGGCCTTCTCAATTTCTTCGGCAGCGCTGCGACCCTTGATAGCCACAACCTCCCCCTTGCCATTCAGCAGGGGGATAGTCAGGCCCGCCAGGTTGGAAAGAGCGGAAACTGCGCGTGCCGTAACTACGTCCGCATCCACCAATCCCACGGCCAGTTCAGCGCGGGTTCGCATAATGGTCACATTGTCCAGGCCAAGGTCGTCCACGACTTCCTGAAGCCAGATGACCCGACGCTCCAGAGGTTCAATCAGAGTCAATTCAAGGTCTGGACGGGCAATTGCAAGGCACAGGCCAGGAAGTCCGGCACCGGATCCAACGTCTGCCACGTGGCTGTCCATGGCAATGGCTGACTCGATGACTGCACAGTTCAGGACGTGGCGGCTCCACAAGCGGGGGATCTCACGAGGACCGATCAGGCCACGTTCGGTCCCGGACGTAGCCAGATGTTCTACATAGCGCTTGGCGAGATCCAGGCGCTCTCCGAAGATCTTCTCTGCTGCCTGCAGTTCTGTTGCGGTAATTTCAACCATGAGCCGCTAGTCAGCCGAGACCACGATGTGACGGCCAGCGCCCTCGCCCTCGGATTCGGAGACGAATCCGAGATCAGCGACGGCGTCGTGAACGATCTTGCGCTCATAGGCGCTCATCGGTTCCAGTGCAACGGTCCCACCGGATTCCTTGACCTTGGCAACGGCGTCTTCGGCGATCTGCTGAAGCACGCCGGCACGTTCCTTGCGGTAGCCGTTGATGTCCAATACCAAACGGGACCGGCTTTCAGTCGCCGAAAGGACGGACAGACGGGTCAGTTCCTGCAGCGCTTCGAGAACTTCGCCGTCCCGGCCTACGAGGCTATCCAGGGCAGCGGACTCTTCGTCAGTTCCGATGGAGATGTAGGTACGGCCATTCCGGACCTCAATGTCAATGTCGCCATCAATGTCAGCGATATCAAGAAGTTCCTCGAGGTAGTCGGCAGCAATGTCGCCTTCCTCTTCGAGGCGGCTCGCTGTCTTGGACAGCGACTCTTCCTGCGTGTCGTCCTGCTCCTCGGTCTCGGCGGCAGTTACATCTTCAGTGCTCTCAGCAGACATTACTTCTTCTTCCTGTTCTTACGTTGTGGCTGGACGCGCTGGGCCCTGATCTCGGCCGCAGCAGCAGCCGCGGCAGCCTCGGCGTCGTCGTCCTTCTTCTTTCCACCCAGCAGCGGCGGCAGGCCCTTCGCGGCGCGGCGCTCTTCCAGTGCCCTAGCGGCAGGCGAGCCCGGAGTGGGCATGCGGCGGATAACGAAGAATTGCTGTCCCATGGTCCAGAGGTTGGTGGTGGTCCAGTAAATCAGGACACCGATGGGGAAGTTGATACCACCGATACCGAACACGAGCGGCAGGATGTAGAGCATCATCTTCTGCTGGCGCATGAACGGGCTTGCCAGAGCTTCTTCGGACATGTTCTTGGCCATGATCTGCTTCTGCGTAATGAACTGCGAGGCAGTCATGGCGAGGATCATGATGATGGAGAGGGTCCAGACGGCAACTTCCGTACCAGGTACCCCACCGTGGAGCAACGATGCAGACAGCGGCGCACCAAAGATGCTCGACTGATCGAACTCGATGACCTGTTCGTGGCTCAGCGCGCCAATGCCTTGGCCTGCGTTCTTGGCGGTCGAGATACCAGACAGCACCTGGAACAGCGCGAAGAAGAAGGGCATCTGGATCAGCATGGGCAAACATGCAGAGAACGGGTTGGTGCCGTGCTTCTTGTACAAGGCCATCTGCTCCTGTGCCATGGCCTGGCGGGAGAGCTGATCGGTCTTGCCCTTGTACTTGGTTTGCAGCTTCTTCAAGTCAGGCTGCAGCAGCTGCATGCCCCGCTGGGCTTTGATCTGCTTGACGAACACAGGAATCAGGGCGGCACGGATCACCAACACCAGGCCGATGATGGAGAGGGTCCACGTCCAGCCGTTGGCGGCGGGCATGCCGATGAAGCTCAGCCCGTCATGGAAGCCAACCATGATGACCGACACCAACCACTTGAACGGGAACATGATTGTCCCAAAGAAGTCATCCATAAGATATCCCTATTTTCCTCAGGCCGCAGTGCGGCCTTCTTCATCAGCCTGAGCAGCCAGGAACTGGTCCGGGTTGTTCAGTACAACAATTGTGGGCGTCTGGCCTTCGGGCCAATGACGATGGCCGGCGGGGACATGGTCCACTCCGCCGGCATTCCAAGGATGGCATTTGGCGAGCCTCTTGGCTGCGAGCCAGCTACCCTTCGTGGCGCCGTGCACCGTCACCGCTTCCAGGGCATATGCCGAGCAGGACGGAAAGAACCGGCAAACCTGGCCGTACAGGGGTGAAATGACCTTGCGGTACATCTTCAGCAGGAGAATCAGGATGTTTCGGGGCAGGTCCCAGATGAACTTGCCTACCGCCGCCAACAGGTTCCCGTGGGGAACCTTGCCGGCGGGGTCGCTTAAACCAGCGGGGTCACCTGAGGAAGGAACGACGGCGGTGCTTATGTCATGCACGCGGTGTCCCTTCCCTTGTGGTGCCGTTGTGTTCTGGCGAAGCGCTGCGTGGAACTGATCCACCCAGTCGCTTCGTCGTCACTGCCAATGCGGCGTTGTAATCCGAGAGCAGTTGCTCCCAGCTGGCAGATGCAGCTGCGGGCAGTGCCCGGACCACGACCGCCAGGCCCGTTCCATGCGTATGCAAGGACAGTGCGCCTGCTTCTCTCAGTCTCCTCTTAACGAGGTTCCTGGTCACGGCGTTCCCGACGGCCTTGGAGACAATGAAGCCGATTCGACTCGGCTCCGCGGCCCCAATAGGGGCCGTATATAACACTAAGTTCCGGCGTCCATTGCGGACGCCGGAACGTACAGTTGTTGAAAAGTCGGTAGACGTCCGCAGACGGTTAGGGGTGGCTAGCACCGTCGAACCCGCAAAAAGACCCTGACCGACAAGTCAGTTATTTACGCCGACAGTTCGACGCGGCCCTTGCCGCGACGTGCAGCCAGGATGGCGCGGCCGGCACGGGTGCGCATACGAAGGCGGAAGCCGTGCTTCTTGGCCCGACGGCGGTTATTCGGCTGAAAAGTCCGCTTGCTCACGTTAGTTACTCCAGTGGATCAAAGGTGCGCCCACCCGATCAAAAGGGGAAGAACTGGCCGACGCTAAGTTTTGTATGTGCCTGCCGCCGCTGCCTGCCGCACGATAAACGTACGTCGATGCAACTGATCACAAAAGCGGACACAAAGGACTTCACAACGTTAGGGCAAAAAGGCACCCTCAGTCAAACCGGGAGCCATTCCCACAGCTATCCACAGCTGTGTCAACGGACGCCGCACAGCCTGTGGATGAAGTGGCTCACAAGGCCCAAATCAGAACCACAACGGTGTAATTATCCACAAGCAACTTCCCAGCTATCTTCTAGCGATTCCATCCCCTAGAGTGGCTCAGTAGCCCATTGTCCACCCGCTGTGCATAACTCTGTGGATTAACCCCGGAAACATCGCCAGTCGGAGACCTTCGGCTGCCAGCAACGCCGGCAAGCAAGTATTTAGGAACTGATTGATGACAGTAGACGAAGCCAACCACGCCAATACTGTCGGAAGTTCCTGGCGCAGGGTGCTGAGCCTTCTGGAACAGGACGACCGGGTCACACCCCGCCAGCGCGGTTTCGTCATCCTCGCCCAGGCCCAAGGCCTCATCGGCTCCACGCTTCTGGTCGCCGTTCCCAACGAGCTCACGCGAGAAGTCCTGCAGACGCAGGTCAAGGACGCACTTGACGACGCATTGCGCAGCGTTTTCTCCGATGACATCCGTTGCGCGATCGACGTTGACACCGATCTGGTGCCCATCCACGAAGAGCCGGAACCCGCCGTCGAGCTTTCCGCGATGCCGGACCTGGCCGCAGAGCCGAAGCCTCAGCCGACACCGCCCAGCACCTCACATGAATTCGGCCGGCTAAACCCGAAGTACATCTTCGACACCTTCGTGATCGGTTCCTCCAAC
This sequence comes from Paenarthrobacter sp. 10L412, assembly GCF_056395565.1. Lineage (NCBI taxonomy): Bacteria > Bacillati > Actinomycetota > Actinomycetes > Micrococcales > Micrococcaceae > Paenarthrobacter > Paenarthrobacter sp. 10L412. The sequence continues at coordinate 178,617 of NZ_JBFTJT010000004.1, forward strand.
CGCTTTGCCCACGCGGCCGCGGTTGCAGTAGCCGAAGCCCCTGCCAAGGCCTACAACCCGTTGTTCATCTATGGCGACTCCGGGCTCGGCAAGACGCACCTGCTTCACGCGATCGGCCACTATGCCCGCCGCCTCTACAGCGGAATCCGCGTACGCTACGTCAACTCCGAAGAGTTCACCAACGACTTCATTAACTCGATCCGCGATGACGAAGGCACCAGCTTCAAGACCACGTATCGAAACGTGGATGTGCTGCTGATCGACGACATCCAGTTCCTGGCGGGCAAAGACCGGACCCAGGAAGAGTTCTTCCACACGTTCAACGCCCTGCACAACGCCAACAAGCAGGTGGTCATTACCTCCGACCAGCCTCCCAAGATGCTGGCGGGCTTCGAAGACCGGATGACCTCACGATTCGAGTGGGGCCTGCTGACGGACATCCAGCCGCCGGAACTGGAAACGCGCATTGCCATCCTCCGCAAGAAGGGCCTCAGCGAAGGATTGTCTGCACCGGACGACGCCCTGGAATACATCGCTTCCAAGATCTCCAGCAACATCCGGGAACTTGAAGGTGCCCTGATCCGCGTCACTGCCTTTGCCAGCCTGAACCGACAGCCGGTGGATGTGGCCCTCGCCGAGATGGTCCTGAAGGACCTCATCACCGACGACGGCGCCCAGGAGATCACCGCGAAGCAGATCCTGGACCAGACGGCTGATTACTTCAAGCTCAGCATGGAAGAGCTTTGCAGCAAGTCCCGTACGCGCACCCTCGTCACTGCGCGACAGATCGCCATGTACCTCTGCCGTGAGCTCACCGACATGTCCTTGCCAAAGATTGGACAGGAGCTCGGCGGACGCGACCACACCACGGTCATCCACGCCGACCGCAAGATCCGTGAGCTGATGGCCGAGCGTCGTGTGATTTACAACCAGGTCACGGAGCTCACAAACCGCATCAAGCAGCAGCAACGGGACTCCTGAATCCACATCCCGCCGCGCACTACATACCTTATTAACAGGTGCGTGTGGATAACCCTGTGGATACTTAAGGGGACAAGCGCGGTTGATGGGCTTAAAACCCTTAAGGCATCTGTGGATCGTCAAAAACCGGGTTGGGAGTTGTCCCCATCCACACCCTGTTTAAAACCCAGTTAACGCACAGTCCATGAACAGGGCTTAACCCCGAAACTGCGCGGCCAGATCCGGTTATCCACAGTTTCCACAGCAGTTATTAACACTACGAATCCCAAAAAATTGAAATCCCTCAAATAACAATCTCGTTCTGCACCCCATCGTCCTGCCAGCGGCAGACCGATCAGCCAGATCATTGGCCAGCCTGCGGCTGTCCACATACGAGGGGTGAGTGCTGCCGGGGATGGGTTAATCGCGGATCTTCCGGCTAAGCTGTCAGCAGCGCTCCCATCCTTGGGTCTGTTTGTAATTCGCTTGAGTGCGGACCATGCAGGTTCCGGTATCGGACAGCAAAGGTTTGGTGGGTTCCAAGCAGGAATCCGCAGCTACTACTTGGCAGCAGCAATGAAAGGCGGCACCCTTCCGTGAAGTTCAGAGTCGACCGCGACGTCCTGGCAGAAGCCGTTACGTGGACCGCGCGGTCGTTGTCTCCGCGGCCGCCCGTACCTGTGCTTTCCGGCCTCCTCCTCAAAGCCGAGGCTGGAACGGTAAGCCTTTCGAGCTTTGACTACGAGACATCAGCCCGTCTGGAGATCCCGGCGGATATCGCCACGGAAGGCACCATTCTGGTATCCGGCCGTCTCTTGGCAGACATTTGCCGAAGCCTGCCTTCGGCTCCCGTGGAAGTTGAGACCGACGGGAGCAAAGTCACCCTCACCTGCCGCCGCAGCAGTTTCCACCTTGCTACGATGCCTGAGGCCGAGTACCCGGCTCTTCCGGCGTTGCCAGCCATCAGTGGCACTTTGCCAGGTGACGCCTTCGCCCAGGCTGTTTCCCAGGTGATCATCGCTGCCAGCAAGGACGACACCCTGCCGATCCTCACCGGCGTGCGCATGGAAATCGAGGATGACATGATCACCCTCCTCGCTACGGACCGCTACCGCCTCGCGATGCGCGAAGTCCCGTGGAAGCCCGTCACTCCAGGCATTTCCACCAGCGCCCTGGTCAAGTCCAAGACCCTGAACGAGGTGGCAAAGACCCTCGGTGGCAGTGGCGACATCAACCTTGCCCTCGCTGACGACGACAGCCGCCTGATCGGCTTCGAAAGCGGAGGCCGCACCACTACGTCCTTGCTGGTGGATGGCGACTACCCCAAAATCCGCTCGCTCTTCCCGGATTCCACCCCCATTCACGCAACGGTCCAAACCCAGGAACTCGTTGAAGCCGTTCGTCGTGTGTCGCTTGTGGCCGAGCGCAACACACCTGTCCGCCTAGCCTTCAGCCAAGGTCTGCTGAACCTCGACGCCGGTACCGGTGAAGATGCGCAGGCCTCCGAAGAACTGGAAGCCCAGCTTTCCGGCGAAGACATCACTGTCGCCTTCAATCCGCACTACCTCGTTGAAGGCCTGAGCGTCATCGAGACGAAATACGTTCGTTTCTCCTTCACCACAGCTCCCAAGCCGGCCATGATCACGGCCCAGGCTGAGGCTGATGGCGAAGACCAGGACGATTACCGCTACCTCGTGATGCCGGTTCGCCTGCCAAACTAGCGATCCGCCACACATCCACTAGCGCAGAAAAGAGTTCAACGCGTGCACATCGGACTGATCGGCCTCGGAAAAATGGGTTTCAACATGCGGGAACGCATGCGGAACGGCGGCATTGAAGTAACTGGATTTGACCGGAATCCCGACGTCACGGACGTCTCTTCCGTGGACGAACTCATCGCTGGCCTGCCCTCCCCGAGGCTCGTATGGGTCATGGTTCCATCGGGCGGGATCACAGACGCGGTCATCACCGAACTCAGCGAAAAGCTCAGCCCTGGTGACTTGGTGATCGACGGCGGCAACTCACGTTTCACCGAGGACCAGAAGCACGCTGCGGCATTGGCCGAGAAGGGAATCCGCTTCGCGGACTGCGGTGTATCCGGTGGCGTGTGGGGATTGCAGAACGGCTACGGCCTGATGGCCGGGGGCGCTGACGAAGACATCGAGCTGGCGTTGCCCGTCTTCGATGCCCTGCGTCCCGAGGGGGAACGAGCCGATAGCTTCGTCCACGTCGGCGGAGTGGGCGCAGGACACTACGCCAAGATGGTGCACAACGGTATCGAGTATGGGCTCATGCAGGCCTATGCCGAAGGTTACGAATTGCTGGCCGCCAAGGACATCGTAAAGGACCTTCCCGGAACCTTCCGCGCTTGGCAAAAAGGGACGGTCGTGCGCTCCTGGCTCCTGGATCTCATGGTCAAAGCACTCGACGAGGACCCGGGTCTGGCCTCGATCGACGACTATGTGGAAGACTCCGGCGAAGGCCGATGGACTGTGGAAGAGGCAATTGCCAACGCTGTCCCGGCGCCGGCTATCACCGCCGCACTGTTTGCCCGGTTCGCTTCGCGCGAAGACAACTCTCCGGCCATGAGGATGGTTTCAGCGTTGCGCCACCAGTTCGGCGGACACGCCACACGTCCGTCCAACTAGGCCGCAGGAGTCCAGCAGACGGCGTGTACCTTGAACATCTTTCGCTGACCGATTTCCGCAGCTACGCTCAGGTTGACCTGAAGCTTGGCCCCGGGGTTACTGTCCTTGTGGGTTCGAACGGGATCGGTAAGACCAACCTCATGGAAGCCATCGGATATTTGGCAACCCTGAGCTCGCACCGGGTGAGCACCGATGCTCCGCTCGTTCGCTTCGGCGCGGAACGCGCAATGATCAGGGCCAAGCTGGTCCGCGGCGAGCAGTCCACGGTTATTGAGGTGGAAATTAATGCAGGCCGGGCAAACCGCGGCAGGATTAATCGCGGAAACCCAGTACGTGCCAGGGACATTTTGGGCATCTGCCAGACTGTCCTGTTTGCTCCTGAGGATTTGGCCCTGGTCAAGGGCGATCCTTCCAACCGCAGGCGCTTCCTTGATGAGCTCCTGGTCAGCCTGATTCCGCGTCATGCTGCCACCCGCAGCGACTACGACAGAGTGTTGAAGCAACGCAACGCCCTGCTGAAATCCGCGCGGACGGGCAAATTCACCGCAGGCCACGAAGCCACGCTGGATGTTTGGGACCAGCATATGGCCCGCGCCGGTGCCGAACTCCTGCATGCACGGCTGGAACTTGTGGAACGGCTCCGCCCGCACCTGAACAGTGCCTACGCACAGCTTACTGACGGTTCTAAAGATGCCGGCGCGGTGTACCGCTCAACCATCCAGGGCGTACTCGACGACGACGGCGGGCCAGCCGATCGCCCAACTGAACCTTCGGCGTCGGGCGAGGACCTCAGGCTGTTGTCGGTGGACGAACTCACCGATCGCTACGTCCAGGCTTTCGCCGCATCCCGTAAGAAGGAACTGGAGCGGGGCATTTCCCTGGTGGGCCCGCACCGGGACGAATTGGAGCTCGTGCTCGGCCAAGCACCGGCCAAGGGCTACGCTTCGCACGGTGAAACGTGGTCCATGTGCTTGTCGCTGCGCCTCGCTTCCTACTACGTCATGCTCGATGATGCCCGTACCGGCGGTACAGCGCCGATCCTCATTCTTGACGACGTGTTTGCAGAACTCGATGTCCAGCGCCGGCGTAAACTGGCAGCAATAGTGGCCGGCGCCGAACAGGTACTGGTCACGGCCGCCGTCGACGCCGATATTCCCGAGGAGCTGGCCGGGCGGCGTATAACCGTTGTTCCGGGAGGCATCGATGGCGAAGGATAGCCGCGACGGACTTCAACCCGGCCGCGATCCGGACGAAATCGATGCTGCCCAAGCCGCGCTGAACCGCATGCGGGAGGCCGCAGCAGCCCGAGGCGAAGTCAGGCAGCGGGCTCCCCGTCCCGGATCCGCGCCTAAACGCAAGGGCCTTCGAGACACGAGGGGTTTTACCCAGTTTCATGGGACCGGACGTGACCCGTTGGGCCTCGGGAAAGTCGTCGGCCGGTTGGTGGCAGAACGTGGTTGGACTTCTCCCGTGGCCGTTGGCTCGGTCATGGCCGAATGGGAAACGTTGGTGGGCGCGGACATCTCTGCACACTGCACGCCGGAGAGCTTTACCGACACCACACTTCATGTCCGCTGCGACTCCACAGCATGGGCAACCCAACTGCGATTGCTGAGTACAAGCCTGCTGGAGATGTTCCGGAATGAACTCGGGGAAGGTGTGGTGACCAGCATCCACGTACTCGGTCCGTCTGCGCCAAGTTGGCGCAAGGGTGGGCGCAGCGTCAACGGTCGGGGCCCCCGGGACACGTACGGCTGAACGGCGTGCAGGGCGTTTCAACGCCCCTGAGTCGTATAGGCCCCCATCAGGACCACCGTAGGGCCATTTCAGATAGGGCCAGTGGCCTCCCACAGGCATATTCAGCTCTCGGCTGCCCCCGTATTTGCAAGGATTCCGGCATTTCCACGATAGAATTGGCGTAGATCACTGAGCGCCGGTGAAACGTCGTCGGGGTCCTGGAAACACTTTCATGGCTTCCAGGACCCCCTTCGTCGGAGTAAACGGCGCAATCAGTCACGTGCTCGTTGAAGGCCTCGGTTTGCCGCGGTCTTCAACGGGAACGGCCGTCATCGAATACAGAGGAGTCGAAAGCGCCTGTGGCTAACGACAATGCAGAGACCTTGGCAGTAGAGCCCGAAGAGGACACTGTTCCTAAGCCTGACACGCCCGCGGAGACCCCGCGGGAGTACGGCGCCAGCGACATCACTGTCCTGGAGGGCCTTGAGGCGGTACGCAAGCGTCCCGGTATGTACATCGGTTCCACCGGTCCGCGCGGTTTGCACCACTTGGTCTATGAAGTGGTGGATAACTCTGTCGATGAAGCTCTGGCCGGATTCTGCAGCCACATTGAAGTTACGCTCCGCGCAGACGGCGGTGTCCAGGTTGTTGACGACGGCCGTGGCATCCCTGTTGACATCCACCCCACCGAGGGCAAGCCCACCGTTGAAGTCGTGATGACCATCCTGCACGCCGGCGGTAAGTTTGGTGGCGGCGGTTACGCGGTTTCCGGTGGCCTTCACGGCGTGGGTATCTCGGTGGTTAACGCACTGTCCCGTCGGGTGAACACGGAAGTCCGGCGGCAGGGCCACGTTTGGCGTATGTCATTCGCGGACGGCGGCAAGCCCCAAGGCGGACTGGTCAAGGGAGAAGCGACGGACCAAACAGGGACTACACAGACGTTCTACCCTGACGGCACCATCTTCGAGAGCACCGAGTTCGACTTCGAGACGCTTCGCGCGCGCTTCCAGCAGATGGCCTTCCTCAACAAGGGCCTGCGGATCACCCTGACTGACGAACGTCCCGCCGCCCGGGAGGGTGAGGACGATCTGGACCTCGATGCCATCGCGACCGAAGGCGAAGTTGCTGCCGAGCACCGCACCGTCGTGTACCAGTACCCGGACGGCCTGCTGGACTACGTCAAGCACCTGAACTCGAGCAAGAAGGTGGAGATCGTCCACGAGGACGTCATCGCTTTCGAAACCGAAGACACCGAGCGGCACATCGCCGTCGAGGTTGCCATGCAGTGGACCACCGCTTACTCGGAAAGCGTCCACACATACGCGAACACCATCAACACCCACGAGGGCGGAACCCACGAAGAAGGGTTCCGCGCCGCGATGACTTCGCTGATCAACCGCTACGCGCGGGAGAAGAGCATCATCAAGGAAAAAGAAGACAACCTCACCGGTGATGACATCCGTGAAGGTCTGACGGCGGTCATCTCGGTCAAGCTTTCCGAGCCACAGTTCGAGGGCCAGACCAAGACCAAACTGGGCAACTCCGAGGTCAAGGGCTTCGTCCAGCGCGTTGTCACGGACCAGCTCGGCGACTGGTTGGAGCGCAACCCCGGGCCCGCCCGTGACGTCATCCGCAAGGCCATTTCCGCTGCCCAGGCACGTATGGCCGCCCGCAAGGCTCGCGATAATGCCCGACGCAAGAGCCCGCTGGAATCCTTCGGCATGCCCGGCAAATTGTCCGACTGCTCCTCCAAGGATCCTTCGCGATGCGAGGTCTATCTGGTGGAGGGCGACTCCGCAGGCGGCTCGGCCAAGCGTGGGCGCAATCCGGAAACCCAGGCGATCCTGCCGCTGCGAGGCAAGATCCTCAATGTGGAACGTGCACGCCTGGACAAGGCGCTCGGTAATACCGAAGTCCAGTCCATGATCACTGCTTTCGGCACTGGTATCGGCGAAGATTTCGATATCGCCAAGCTCCGCTATCACAAGATCGTTCTGATGGCAGACGCCGATGTTGACGGCCAGCACATCACCACGCTGTTGATGACGCTGCTGTTCCGCTACATGCGCCCGCTGATCGAGAACGGTTACGTGTACCTTGCGCAGCCGCCGCTGTACCGCATCAAGTGGTCCAACGCCGCTCATGACTACGTCTACAGCGATCGCGAACGCGACGACACCATCCGTAAGGGTGCGGCTATGAACAAGCGCCTTCCCAAGGACAACGGCATCCAGCGCTATAAGGGTCTGGGTGAAATGGACTACACCGAGTTGTGGGACACCACCATGGATCCTGACCGCCGCACACTCCTGCAGGTCACCATGGATGACGCCCTGGCTGCCGATCAGACCTTCTCGGTGCTGATGGGCGAGGACGTCGAATCGCGCCGTAACTTCATCCAGCAGAACGCCAAGGACGTCAGGTTCCTGGATATCTAGTGCCTTACAAGGCGATAGATATTCCATAACTGACATATACCTGAAACGGAAAACTTAGATTATGAGTGACGAAACTCCCGAAGTCCCGGCGGAACCCAGCGTCGACGACCTCATCCTTGAAGGCGATGTGCTGACTGACCGCGTGGAGCAGGTGGACCTGCAGACTGAAATGCAGCGCTCCTACCTGGATTACGCCATGGCCGTTATCGTAGGACGCGCCCTCCCGGACGTCCGCGACGGCCTCAAGCCGGTGCACCGCCGCGTTTTGTACGCGATGTTCGACGGCGGCTACCGTCCTGACCGCTCTTTCAACAAGTGCGCCCGCGTTGTGGGTGACGTCATGGGTACCTATCACCCACACGGTGATATGGCGATCTACGACGCCCTGGTCCGCTTGATCCAGGACTGGACCATGCGTTACCCATTGGCCCTGGGCCAAGGCAACTTCGGTTCCCCCGGCAACGACGGCGCTGCTGCTCCCCGTTATACCGAAACCAAGATGGCCCAGCTGGCCATGGAAATGGTCCGCGACATCGACGAAGAAACCGTCGACTTCCAGGACAACTACGACGGCAAGAACCAGGAACCCACTATCCTGCCGGCGCGTTTCCCGAACCTGCTGGTCAACGGCTCCTCAGGTATCGCCGTCGGAATGGCCACCAACATTCCGCCGCACAACCTTCGCGAGGTTGCCGAAGGCGTGCAGTGGGCGCTTGATAACCCCACGGCCTCCCGCGAGGAACTGCTTGAGGCACTTCTGCAGCGCATCAAGGGACCAGATTTTCCCACCGGAGCGACCATCCTCGGCCACAAGGGCATCGAGGACGCTTACCGCACCGGCCGTGGCTCCATCACCATGCGCGCCGTGGTCAACGTGGAAGAACTCCAGGGCCGCACCTGCCTGGTGGTCACCGAACTGCCTTACCAAGCCAACCCGGACAACCTGGCCATCAAGATCGCCGAACTGGTCAAGGATGGCAAGATCCAAGGCATCGCGGACCTCCGCGATGAAACTTCGGGCCGTACGGGTCAGCGCCTCGTGATCGTGCTGAAGCGCGATGCTGTGGCCAAGGTCGTCCTGAACAACCTGTACAAGCACACCCAGCTTCAGGACAACTTCTCAGCGAACATGCTGGCAATCGTCGACGGCGTTCCCCGCACCTTGAGCCTGGACGCCTTTATCCGGCACTGGGTGACCCACCAGATGGACGTCATCGCCCGCCGGACCCGTTACCGCTTACGCAAGGCTGAGGAAGAAGCGCACATCCTGCGTGCACTCCTGAAAGCACTGGACATGCTGGATGAGGTTATCGCCCTCATTCGTGCGTCCAACACCACAGAGGCAGCCCGCGAGGGACTCATGGAGCTCCTGGAGATCGATGAACTCCAGGCCCGTGCCATCCTGGACATGCAGCTGCGCCGTTTGGCTGCCTTGGAACGCCAGAAGATCCAGGACCGTCACTCCGAACTCGAAGCCATGATCGAGGAATACAACGCGATTTTGGCTTCGGAGGAGCGTCAGCGCCAGATCATCAGCGAGGAACTGGCTGAGATCGTTGCAAAGCACGGTGATGACCGCCGAACGCACATTCTCATGGGCTTCGACGGGGACATGTCCATGGAGGACCTGATCCCTGAAGAGGAAATGGTTGTCACCATTACCCGCGGTGGTTACGTCAAGCGCACACGCAGTGACAACTACCGCTCCCAGCAGCGTGGCGGAAAGGGCATCAAGGGTGCCCAGTTGCGTGGCGACGACGTCGTGGAGCACTTCTTCGTGACAACCACGCACCACTGGCTGTTGTTCTTCACCAACCTGGGCCGCGTGTACCGTGCCAAGGCTTACGAACTGGCAGAAGCCGGACGTGACGCCAAGGGCCAGCACGTAGCCAACCTGTTGGCATTCCAGCCCGACGAGCACATCGCACAGGTCCTGGATCTGCGCGATTACCAGCAATCTCCCTACCTGGTGCTTGCAACAAAGAACGGTTTGGTCAAGAAGACCAGGCTTGAGGACTACGACACCAACCGCACGGCCGGTGTCATCGCCCTCAACCTGCGCGACGGTGACGAGCTCGTCTCTGCTCAGCTGGTCAGTGAAACTGATGACCTCCTGCTGGTGTCACGCAAGGGCCAGTCCATCCGCTTCACCGCCACGGACGATGCACTTCGTCCGATGGGCCGGGCAACGTCCGGTGTGACGGGTATGAAGTTCCGTGAAGATGACGAACTGCTGGCCGCAGATGTGGTCCAGGACGGCTCCTTCGTCTTTATCGTGACCGAGGGCGGATATGCGAAGCGGACCGCCGTGGATGAGTACCGCCTGCAGGGCCGTGGCGGCCTTGGCATCAAGGTGGCGAAGCTCGCGGAGGATCGCGGTGACCTTGTCGGCGCCTTGATTGTGCAGGAAGAAGACGAAGTCCTGGTGGTCATGGAGGGCGGCAAGGTTGTCCGCTCTGCCGTCAGTGGCGTCCCGGCAAAGGGCCGTGACACCATGGGCGTCATCTTTGCGAAGCCGGACAAGAATGACCGCATTATTGAGGTCGCCCGCAACAGCGAACGCGGTTTGGAAGGCGAAGAGTCCGAGGACGGACAGGACGATGACGTAACGTTGGCTGCAGAAGACGGAGCCACTGAGGCAACCGTCACGTCAGAAACGGAAAACGACGCGGACCCGGATACAGAATCGGGCGCGGAGCTGAACGAAGACAACACCGGAGGTAACGAGTGAGTAATTCCGACTCATATCCCAAGCCGAGCACAGGTGTCCCCGGCGGACTCCGGCAGCCCTCGGGCAGCACGCAGGCGGGAACGCCTGCAAGGCCCCAGCAACGCCCGGGAACCGGTTCAGCCGGTGCCGGAGCAACCGGGGCCCGGCCGGCAACGGCAACCAATTCGGCCCAGCGACCAGCAGGAGCTCCTGGACAACGCCCCGCCTCAGCCGGGCAGCGTCCCGCCGGAGCCCCCGGCCAGCGTCCCGCACAGCCCGGCCAGCGGCCGGCTGGTGCGCCCGGTCAACGCCCCGCCCAGGGCGGGCCGGGACTTGTAAAGCCGGCCCCCAAGGCCAAGGTGCGCCGTGCGCGCCTCCTGGTCAGCAAGGTTGACCCGTGGTCAGTACTGAAGATGGCGTTCCTGCTGTCTGTGGCGCTGGGCATCGTCACCGTTGTCGCCGCGATTGTGCTGTGGACTGTGTTGGATCTCACGGGTATCTTCAACCAGGTGGACAGCCTGCTGGGGACCTTGGCCGGTTCCGAAGGCAGTGGTTTCGAGTTGAAGAAGATTGCTTCGCTCGGTCAGGTGGCTTCCTTCGCCACGATTATTGCCGTGGTGAACGTAGTTCTGCTGACCGCCCTGTCGATGCTCTCTGCCGTGCTCTATAACATTTCGGCAACGTTGGTTGGCGGCATCGGCGTCACCCTGACGGACGACTAGCAAAAAACCGCGAATTTTCGCCGAAAACGGTGAGATTCAGCGGTCAGAATGCCTCGATTTGAGATCGGGCCGGGATGTGCTGTACAGTCATATCTCGGCCCGATGAGGCATCGGGGCGTATAGCTCAGGCGGTTAGAGCGCTTCGCTGATAACGAAGAGGTCCCAGGTTCAAGTCCTGGTACGCCCACGGAACCTAGCAGGTTCAGGTAACACTGAACCGGAATGAGGTGCTTGTGAAGAAGTTGCTGGTAGTAGTCGCAGCGGCGATCGCAGGCGTCCTGGTCTATAAAAAGGCGCAGGAATCCGAAGCCCGGAAGGATCTCTGGAGCAAGTCAACCGACAAGGTCGACTAGCCACGGAGCCCGGTCTGGAACTGGCAAAAGCCGGTCCTGACATGGGGTATGATTGACGGGTTGCTTCTTATGGGGGCATGGCGCAATTGGTAGCGCACCTGCTTTGCAAGCAGGGGGTTCGGGGTTCGAGTCCCCGTGCCTCCACCATAAGAAAAGTCCCGGTCAGAAATGACCGGGACTTTTGCATTTAACCCCTTCACCCATCTGGGGCTCCCAAGTGAGTCGCAGTTGAGCTCGTTTTGACGGCTCATAACGCGCACTAATGCGACCTAGTTGGGCGGGACTCTCTTCAGCGCCCGCTCCAGGAATTCCTTCAGTTCACTATCCCCCAGCACGGGAGTCACCACCCCGAGCTCCAGTGTCGGTTGCGTCTTGGCATCGGCGGCCGCCAACGCGGCCTGGACATTCCGGCGTGCTTCAGCCACAGCCGAGGAATCCCCGCGCTTGACAGCTTCGAGCATAATCAGGGACTCTTCTACTCCTCGTCCGTAATTGGCTGCCGCAGTGGCCCAATGGGTGGCGTCCGCTGCGAACCCCGGCACTGCCATCCTGGGTAACAGTTCCGGCAACCTCTGCAGCAGCTCAGCTCGAGCCTTCAAGCCGCCTGAAGACGACCTTCCGGCGTCGTAATCCGACCAGAACTGGTCTATATCCCGCCGCAGCTCCGGAGCGGACGGCGTGAGCTCGTCGTCCTGCCAGTCTTGGTTGAGGTCCACGAAAGCCTTTACTGCGTCGCGGACCTCCGGATCCGAGCCGGAAACCTGTTTGAGGGCCGCGTCCATTGACTTGCCAGGATTGTACGCTGGTCCATTCCATGAGAGGTCGGCGTAGTTAAAGATGGCGGGGAAAGACAGGTAGGGCTCAATCATTGGATTGGTCACGATTCCGCGGACAGATTTGTACAGCTCTGGGTCGCGTCCGATCACCGGTGCCATAAAGAGGTGGTCCTGGGAAAAGTCGTTCACGGGGTAGTTATCCCAAATGACCAGGTCCCGTGGAGAACCTTGGCTCCCGTATGTCAGCCGGGCGGTCTCGGCTGAGTCGGCGCTGATCCTGTGGGAGACCACGTCTTCACCGGTCCACTGGACCACGATTCCAGGGTTCAGGGACCGGCCAAGTTCCCTCTTGTAGGGATTGCTGCCGGAACCGTTGTAAAAGGTGGGAACCGTTTGCAGGGGTTCGATGTCCTGCTTTGTCGAAATGAACCGGTCATTGACGTCATTCAGAAATGAAGCCTGCGCTTTGGCCAGGTTGGCTTGACCGGCGCCGAACTCCTTGAGGTCTTCGGCGCACTGGACCTTGGTGGCAATGTCATCGAGCGGAATCACGAACGAACGGACACCGATCGAATACAGGGATTCAAGCTTGGCCACTGCAAAGTTCAGGTCCGCCTCGCGGGAGTAGCAACTATCGATGCCCGGGGACAGCGCGTAAGTAAAGCGGATGTGGTTGGCCGTGGCGGTATCCACCAGCTCCTGTAGTTCCTTGAGGTCCTCGTTCGAGTACAGTGCCCGCCACTTCTCCCGCAACAGTGGATCATCTTTTGGGGAGTAGATATAGGTGTTCATTTTTTGGCGTCCTGCGAATTTGAGGACATCCAAACGAGCCTGATGGGACCATGGCGTGCCGTAGAAGCCCTCGATGACGCCACGGGTTTCCATCAGCGGCCAATCACTGACCCGGGCGGCCGCCATTGCCCCGTTCTTGAGCAATTGGCGCGCGGTCTCAACGGCATGGAAAACGCCGTCGGCATCCGTTCCGGCGAGTACCGCCGTCGGCATCCCTGAAGTTTTTCCGGTAGCTATGGCGTAGCCTTCGGCTCGGTTGACTGCATCCTGGTTCTCCGCCGCGCTGTCCTTCCCCAGCTCTTTGAGCACCGGGCTGACAGTGGGATCTGCTGCAGTGCCAAGGAAGACGGCCGAACTGCCGGCCGCTGGGCTGTTCAGGGCCGTCACGGCTTCTGCAGTGCCCCCGGCTCCTGTTACCAGGTCTTGGAGGGCGGCGATGGACGCTCGGTCTGTGCCAGGGGAAGCCACGATGTAAACGTGGCCGTTCAGAGGGATGGGATCCCCCACTCCGGCCTGGAGATGTTGTGGGACCGGGAGGATACTTGGGATTTGGGTCTTGCCCGTCCCTTGGCCACCGGGCCGTTCCCGGGAAACCACCAACCAGCCCGTAACGACCAGAGCGACAGCCAGAGCCGCAACTGCGAACAGCAGCAGTACTGATCGTCTCCGTCTAGCTCCACGGACGGGCGTTGTGTTCAATCAGGTGTCCCCTTGGGAAAGCCGTCGCCGACTGTCTGGAATGTTGAATCAAGACAACCACACTGTCCGCGCCGCACATAGAGGGCAGGACCGGTGCCTCACCAAACTAAGGTTGATCCGTGAACCTTCTCATTTCCGCGCTGGGAGTCCTGGGCGTGGCTTCCTCAGGACCACTGATCGCCGGCACCTTGGGTGCCACGTCAGTGACGGCGTTGGCGATCGCCTTCTGGCGGAACGCGATTGGCGCAGTCGTGATGGCCGCACCGGTGGCCATCCGGGAGCCCAAACAGTTTGGGAAGATCAACCGGCGCGAGTTTGGCTGGTCCACGGTTGCCGCCGTCGCCCTGGCCTTTCACTTCGCTTGCTTCATCACGGCGCTGCAGCTGACCTCGGTGGCCGCAGCCACTGCCTTGGTCTGCCTCCAGTCAGCATGGATCGCGGTCTTCCAGTTGTTCAGGGGCGCCCGACATCGCTGGCCGGTTCTGGTGGGCCTGGGGATAGCCTTTGGCGGAGTCGTGGCCATCACAGGATTCGATATGGGCTCCTCACCGCAGGCCCTGCTGGGCGACGTCCTGGCGCTGGCTGGTGGAGCCCTGGCCGGCCTGTACACCTTGGCTGGCGGCAAGGCCCGCCAATCCATGGGAACGGGCACGTACACCACGCTCTGCTATGGAATGTGTGCCGCGATTGTTGCCGTGTTGGCTTTGCTCAGTGGCCAACCGTTGGCAGGGTTCGACGCCGGAGGTTGGCTTGGGATTCTCGCCATCACCGTGTGTGCACAGTTGGTAGGGCACACCGCCTTCAACCACCTGCTGGCCACAATGAGCCCCTTGCTGGTTTCCATGATCATCCTGCTGGAAATTCCGGGGGCAGCGATCCTGGCGGCCATCTTCCTGAACGAGACACTGCCGGCCGGGACATACGCCGGCCTTGCGCTCATTCTCGTTGGACTCGCGGTGGTGGTCGCCGGGCAACGGCGTGGCAAAGGCGAAGCAGAGCGGCGCGAGGCCGAGCTGGGAACTGACTGAGCTTCCGCCGTCGGGCTTTTATTGCCTGGTGTGCCGCTGCGTGGCCTGACGCTGCCTGGCCTGTCCGTGTATGGCCGGGGGCCTACAGGCTGCTGCGTCGAATGCCCTGCGCCGTGTTGGCCGTATGAATGGCCCGCAGGAGTTTGGCGGGGAAATAGACGGAGAAGAAGACCACCATGGGCGCTTTCAGGGCCATCTTCTTAACGTTGTGCGCTTTGTACGTCCGGTCGAAGCGCGTGACGTAATAGCGGTAGTCCCGCGGAGAGTCCTCAAGGCGTCGGGCCGACATGCCGGACACCATTTGCGGGCAATAGCGGACGTGGAGATCGTGCTCGGCGAGGTGCAGTGAGAGGTCGATGTCCTCGTGCATCTCATCCTTCTCATCGAGGCACGTTTCGTCCCGGATGGTCTCCCACGCGGTACGCCGGAGGGCCATGTTGGAACCGAACAGGAAGTGGTACTGGTGCTTGGCCAGACGCAGCATCAGCTGGCGCATTTTGTCGTCCGCTTTGAGCCCAAAGCGGCGCATCGGCATGTCGTAGTAGACCACAGGTCCGGTAGCCGCCTGGACGGACTGGTCCATGAAGGCCTTCTGGACTTGCTCAACCCAGTCAGGTTCCAAGACGGAATCGGCGTCGATGCGCCCCACGATTTCCCCGTTGGCGCTGTTGAGGCCAAAGTTGCGGGTGGGAATGAGCCCCTGCGTGGCGTCCTGCCGTAAAAGGACGATGGGACTTTCCGGGTATTCCTGCTGCATCTGGCGCACGATCCTGGCGGTGCGGTCAGTGGAGAGATTGTCCACCACGATGATTTCTTCAGCAGGAACAGACTGGTAGATGGCCGCGATGAGGCACTGGCGAATGACGCTTTCCTCGTTATACGCCGGGATGACGATTGAAACCCCCGGAGGCTCCGGGACTTCCTTGAGGGCACCCGCAACGGGTCTATCGGCTGACATCACTTCAAATCTAACACCCGGCAGAGCGTCTCCAGCGGACTGTTGGGTTACAAGGTGGCAAACACTGAAGGGATCCCGGGCTGGCCGGGATCCCTTCAGATGATGTTTCAATGACGGCCGCTACGAACCCGGCCAATCAGAACCCTAGAGCTGGGGGTCCTTGGACGTGGAAGTGGCGCTGGCGTCCTTGTGGCCGCTTGCCGCGATGTTCCTGACGGCGGTCTTGGCATCCGTAGCGACGTTGCTCGTCGAATCCTTGCCCTTCTCGAACGCATCCTTGGTTGCCTGCTCCACTTCGGCAGCCGCTTCCTCGGGCGTAATGTCAGAAGCTTTGGATTCGGCCGGCAAGGTTGCCGTCGCTGTAGCTGAGGCTGCAGTGTCTGCGGGAGCCGGGGCCGGAGCCGGGGCCGGGGTTGGATTGACTGGGGCCGGCGTCTTCCAAGGGTCCTCCACTGGCTTGGAGGCCTTCCACGCAGCAACACCGGCAGCAACCGCGGCTGCGATGACTGTGACAACCAGCCATCCGCGCTTCTTCGGCTTCTGCTGGACAGCCAATTGCTGGGAAACAGCCTTGCTGGTCTGGTCCGCCACGGCCTTGATCTGCTTGCTGGTGGCCTGCGCTTGCTCCTGAACGCTGTGAACCACACCCGAGTCCACCAGTTTCTGAGCAACGGCGTCCACTTGGGCGGGCGCGTTCTCAAGGACATGATGGACAACTACTGAAGCCTGGCCCAACTGCTCGGACAGCTTGGGCAGGTACTCCTCAACTACCTTGTCCCGGGCGAGTCCAAGCGCCGGAGTTGCCTTATTAAGGGTCTCCTGGATCTTGGGCGTGGCGTCCTCCACAGCGTCATGGATCTTCGGCGCGAGGTGCGCCAGTCCATCCTGAAGCCGCGGCGTAACTGTTGCCACGCCGTCGGCGAGGTTGTGCGCCGCCGACTTCAGTCCCTCCTGGATCTTGGGGGAAGCGGTATCAATGCCGTGCTGAATTCGGGGAACAGCCCAATTGACGGCTGCTTCCACGCGGGGTGCCGCCCAGTCGCGGGCGTTATCCACACCAGCCGCAACGGAGTGTTCAAGGTCGCGGGCAATACGGTCTGATTTCTTCACAACTACCTCCCGATACACATGCTCGTTTGAAGTTAGCCTACGTGCCTTGAGGAACACCGGCTATTCATCTGCAGGATTCTTCCCGGATTTCACCGAGCGCGGAACCGGCTTTACAGCCACACCGGCGTTGACCCTGCATGAAAGAATGGGGCCATGACCATCGCAACCGCAAAAGCAACGATCCACACGAGCCTCGGCGACATCAAGGTTGACCTCTTCGGCAACCACGCCCCCAAGACGGTCGCCAACTTCATTGGCCTGGCCACGGGCGAAAAGTCCTGGACGCACCCGGAAACCGGCGAAGACAAGACCGGCACGCCCCTTTACAACGGCACCATCTTCCACCGCATCATCAAGGACTTCATGATCCAGGCCGGCGATCCGCTGGGCCGCGGTGTTGGCGGACCGGGCTACAAGTTCGACGACGAAATCCACCCCGAGCTGACCTTCAACGCTCCGTACAAGCTGGCCATGGCCAACGCCGGTATCCAGATGGGCAAGGGCACCAACGGGTCACAGTTCTTCATCACTACGGTCAACACCGACTGGCTGTTCGGCAAGCACAGCATCTTCGGTGAAGTAGCTGACGAGGAATCCCGCAAGGTTGTTGACGCCATTGAGGGCGTCCGCACTGGCATGGGCGACCGCCCCGTTGAGGACGTCGTCATCAACAGCATCGACATCGAACAGCTCTAACAACAGGCTGAATCAGAGCCCATGAGCTACGGAATCCCGTCGGCAGAGCCGTCCGCCACAATTCCGGTGTGCCCACGGCACCCGGACAGGCCCTCCTACGTGCGGTGCCAGCGCTGCGGGCGCCCCGCGTGCCCCGAGTGCCAGCGGGCGGCCGCCGTCGGGTTCCAATGCGTCGATTGCGTCAACGAACAAAAACGTACGACGCCGAGCTACCGCTCTCCCTATGGCGGTGCCTTGGCAACCGGCCGGCCTTTGGTGACGTTTGCGATCATCGGGTTGTGCGTGCTGGTTTACGTCCTTCAATGGATTGTTCCTGGCGACGCTGTATTCCAGAATTTTGCATTCGCAAATTATGCAGCTGCCAGCGAGCCTTGGCGGATGCTTACTGCGGCCTTCCTTCATTCGCAAGGGTTCCTGCTGCACATCGTCCTGAACATGTACACGCTATGGATTTTCGGACAAGCCCTTGAGCCTTTGCTCGGGCGGATCCGGTTCCTGGCCGTGTACCTGCTCTCCGCCGTTGGCGGATCCGTGGGCTACCTCTTGTTGACTCCCACGTTTCCCGTGGTTGGCGTTGTGGGAGCTTCCGGCGCCATCTTCGGTCTGTTCGGTGCCATGCTCGTAGTGCAGCGTCATCGCGGCGGTGAAACCAAACAACTGTGGATCCTCATTGCGATCAATGGCGCCATTGGTTTCTTTGTTCCCAGCATTGCCTGGCAAGCCCACTTAGGTGGCCTGATCACCGGCGGCCTCGCTGCCGCCGCCATCGCCTATGCGCCGCGGGGCAAGAACCAGGCCCTGCTGCAAGCAGGCGGACTCATCCTCGTGGCAGGCCTTTTGGCCGTGGTCGCGTGGTTCCGCATCACTGCCGGCTAGCTCTGGCGCTTCCTGCAACCGCGACCGGTTGCCGCAGTATCGTCCTGAGTTTCTCCGGTGCGGTACGACGTGGGTCGCTGAGGTAGATCTCGTGATGCTTCCCCAACATCATCAATGACTCCCCGGGAATGAAGCTGGTGTGCATTTCCGCGAGCACTGGACCCTCGTCATCGTAGGGGCCGATATGGAGGGTTTGGACGCTGAGCCCTTCATCGAGTGTTTCCAACCGAACACCGTCAATTGCCGGCACTTGGTCTTTTTTGCCTACGATCTGACGCGCTTCCTCGAAATGGTCTTGGGTGAGCCAATCAGGGACCATAATCATGAGGGTCCAATCCCAGCATGATTTATCCCTGGCGCTTGTGAAGGTATCCAGGTCGTCCGCCCACCAGAGCCCTTCCAGCGGCATCACCGTGTAGTCGCGCCCCAACTCCTGTTTGCTGAAGAACTTCATCCTGTAAGCGACCGGATAGATGGTGGTCAGCGCGTCCTTGTAGTCCTGGGAGGTGTTTGGATCACCATGGCCGTCGATCATGAGGAACTGCAGGGCTGGAACCGTCACCACGGAAAACCTGCCATGTGAAGCGTTGTACGTTTCGATCTGCTTTTTGAAGTCGATTTTCATCGGCAAGTAATCCCACTCCCCTACTGTCGGCGTTGATGACGTTATCCACAGCCGTTGTCCACAGTGTGTGTAACTTACATCCGTGTAGTTAGCTCGTCAGAGTGCTGTGCGGCTTGTCAGGACGGTAGATATCCCCGGAAAGGCATGGGTTCATCCACATCTGTGGATAACTTTGTCCCCGAACCTGTCTGGTTTGTGGACAACCAAGCCATTTCTGGACCAGTTGTGGATAAAGCTGTTAATGATGCTGTGGAGGGGCCTCTATCAACAGGCTTATCAACAATGTTAATAACTTACACGCGTGTAGTTCAGGACAATTGCGGTTCCTTTTTGACCGCAAGCGCGCGGATCCAGCATGGGAAACCCACAAGTTTTCCCCACCTGTGGATAACTTGTGGGTAGGGGGTTGTTGTTAAGTGGGTAACTCCCCAGGCCGCGAAGCTCGTGAAGGTGATCACTGAGGGAGCAAGGCCCGGTCTGAGATGATTTTGGCTCCGGCTCGTCGGTGAAAACGCTGGTGAGTAAATCCAGCAATGCTCCGCCGGTGAACGTTCAATGAAGAAACGGCCACTATCCACAGCGGAATGCACAGTGGGCATAACTCCCACCTGTCGGTCCTGCGTCCAGGATCAGCACTGCGGCGGGGGATTCCAGGGAAAGTGCGTGGATGTCCACAGAACTTATCCACGCCTGTGGAAAAAGTTACGCACTTCTGTGGAAAAGGACTGTGGGCGTCTGTGGGAAGGCCGAAGCCCTACTTCTGACCTTGCTCCAGCCAAACGCCGGACGTACCCCGCCTGTGGCTATCAACCAAGTGGGTATCGATGATCCCCACGGCTTCCATGAGGGCATACATGGTGGTGGGGCCAACGAACGCGAAGCCCTTCTTGCGGAGCGCCTTGGACAGAGCAACGGATTCGGGCGACGTAGTGGGGATTTCTGCGTAGGACCGGGGCGCAGGGGTGGTTTCCGGCTTGAAGGACCACACGAAGTCCACCAAGCCGCCCTCTGCCCTCAGGGCGATGGTGGCCTTGGCGTTGGTGATGGCTGCCTGGATCTTCAGGCGGTTCCGGACGATGCCTGCGTCCAGCATGAGCCGCTCGACGTCCGCGCCCGTGAAAGCAGCGACGCTTTCAGGGTGAAAATCCAGGAAAGCCTTCCGGAAGGCATCCCGCTTCCGAAGGATGGTTGCCCATGACAGGCCGGCTTGGAAGGCCTCGAGACTGATGCGCTCATACATTCCTTGCTCGTCCCGGACCGGCATGCCCCACTCGTGATCGTAGTAAGCCTGCATCAGGGGATCCGAGGCAGCCCACAGCGGCCGCGCCAGGCCATCCTGGCCGATGATGATGCCGGTTTCTTCCGTGGTCATGAACGCTCCTCTGCGGCCGTCCCGCGGACGCCAACCCTTGCTCTTGCCTTTAGGGACATTCTGCCCGTTGGCTGTGACATTTTGCCCGTTGCCTGGGACATTTTGCCGCTGCGATCCGGTCCCTAGGACAATCCGGTGACACGCATGGTGATGTTGATTCGTCCATGGGAGAGCCCGCATCCTTCCGGGCAGGTTCCGGGGAGGACCTTTGGGATGCCGTGATACGCGAACCTTGATGCTCCGCCGAAAACGAAAAGGTCTCCCGATCGGAGTTCGACGTCCGTATATGGCTTGGTTCGCGTCTGGGTGTTGCCGAAGCGGAAGAGGCACGTCTCCCCGATGCTGAGGGACACTACCGGAGCATCGGAACGTTCATCTTTGTCCTGATGCATCCCCATGGCGGCGCCGCGATCGTAGAAGTTCACCAGTGCTGCATCGGGTGTGTAATTGCCAGCGAGCTCGGCGAGGGCCTCGTTGCCTTCCAGCCCGGAGGAGTAAGCATCGGATACGGCCTTCCTGCCCATGCGAACCATCCACTCCGGGAACTCGAGTACCGGCTGGCCGTTTACATCCGTAGCTTCCCGCGTGTAGCGGTAGGGCTGCCAATGCCAGCCAAGGCAAAGGGTCCGGACAGACATCTGATGCCCTCCCGGCAATGTTGCTGCCCGGAGGGGCACCGGCCCGTGCGTCCAGTCGCCAAAGCGTTGCACGATCCACCTCTGCTGCTCCAGGCTGAGCCAGCCCGGCACGTGCACGGCGCCTGGAGCTATAACCCGAGGGGCGGCGTCGTGGGTGTCAGGTTGGATAAGTGTCAACGGAAACAGGGCGTCCTCGCTCATGCTGCAGCCTCAAGCGTAAGGAGCCTTCGTTTCGCTTCGGTTCCACCGAGGTAACCGCCAAAAGTGCCGTCGGACTTCACCACGCGGTGGCAAGGAACGATGACCGGCAGCGGGTTGGTAGCGCAGGCGGTTCCAACGGCGCGCACAGCTTTGGGGCTGCCGGCGGCCTGAGCCACCTGTGCGTAACTTTCAGTCCTGCCGTAGGCGATCTGCGGCAAGTGGTGAAGGACGTTCAGGCGGAACCCGCGTGCGAGCTGGAAATCCAAGGGAAGGCTGAAATCCTTACGGGTGCCGCTGAAGTACTCGTCCAATTGGCGGGCAGCGGCCTCAAGTTGTGAAGGTGCATACAGGATGCGGGGACTCACAGTGTTGGCCAACAACTCTAATACGGCCTCGTGGTTTTCACGCTCGAACGCTACCCGCATCACGCCTTGCTCCGTAGCCGCCAAAAGCAGCTTGCCCACAGGAGAGTCCACCACTGTGTAGGCGATGTCCAGGGAATGGCTTTCCTGTGCAGAGCGGACAAGTCGCGCGTGGAGGCTGGCCAGGGCAGGTTCGATTCCGGCGTCGAGGGGTTGAAGGAGTGTGGCAACCGCGGCGCGGTCCGAAAGGGATTCAAGAGTCATCGGATTTCTCCTTTCGCCGATGCTGGGACGGATGACGTAGTCGCGGACGTGGAATGAACCAGGAACGCTCGGACGGATTCGGGCTCTTCGCGGAGCAGAGAACGGAGGGCTTTCACACCGTCGGATCCCGCACGTCGTGCGGCATCTGGTGTCCCGCCCAGAAGTGACGCAATGTCCCGATATGGGAGGCCCGCCAAATAGTGGTAGGCCACTGCCTGGCGTTGTTTAGGTGGCAACTGCCCGACGGCGTTGAGTAGCTCCGCTTGGTTGTCACCCGGAATGCCAATCTTCGAAGGCCGCTCGGGTGGCTGATCGACAGGCAAAGCGCGCCGACTACTGGAACGGATGAGGTCGATGCATTTCCGATGCGCAATAGTGACGAGCCAGGCCTCAAGGTTGGCATCCGCAGGGAGGGCGCCATAAGCCTGCAAAGCCGCAAGAAAGGTTTCGGACCAGGCGTCGTCGGCATCGTGAAGGCCCACCACTGCACGGCACACCCGGAGCACAGTGCCGCCATGTTCCTGGACGACTGCTTCGAACGGCCTCTTGGTGTGGGCCGGCTGCCGGCGCTGCATCAGAAGAGCTTGCTCTCTTTCACGGCGGCAGGCTCTTCGAGCTCGAGGAGGAAGCGCTTGTTGCGCAGGCCACCCGCGTAGCCGGTGAGTTGCCCGTTGCGCCCCACCACGCGGTGGCACGGGATGATGATGCTGATGGGGTTTCGCCCCACTGCGGACCCGACAGCCTGGGCCAGGTGGGGATCGCCCATCTCGAGAGCCAGTTCACCGTAGCTGATGGTTTCCCCAAAAGGAATGTGTTGGAGCCGCTCCCAGACCTTCTCTTGGAAGGCATTGCCCCGGGCTTCAAAGGGAACGTGGAAGTCGGTGCGCTTACCTTCGAGGTACTCGCCGAGTTCGCCGCGGGTCTGATCGAAGAGTGGTTCCTCGATTCCTGCCGGGACTCCAAAGTAGTCCGGCGGAGGCATGTGCCAATGGCCTTCGTAAAAGATGCCCGTCAAAAACTCCCCGCGGGCAGTCAGCGTCAGCTGCCCCAGCGGGGAATCCATGGTGGTGTGCCTGGTGTTCATATCCTGTAGACGTTCGCGGGCACCGAAATGTGAGGTGTGGGATTCCTAGGCGCGCCAGCGCGTGGTCATGAGGAATCCGACGATTGCGATGCCGAACCCAGCCACGATGTTCCACGAAGCCCATTCCTGAACGGGGAACCGGCCCTCGGTGATATAGAACGTGATGATCCAGATCAGTCCAATGATCATGAGGCCAAACATGACCGGCTTGTACCAAACGGGATTCGGCTTGTACTGCTGCGCGGCGGAAGTCTGCTGGGCCTGACGGGCAGGCCGCTTGCGGGGCTTGGACTCGGGCACGGATCCTCCTTGGCTGTTCGATTGAAACCCGATGCTGCCGGCCTTGGTATCCTGCAGGAAGGAAAAAATCCAGCGGTCAACGGCCACGCGGTGCTCCGGGTTGTTACTAGCTGTCAAGTCTAGCCGCAACCGGGGTAGGCCAGCGCCGCCCGCGCCCTATACGAGGAGACCCTGTGGCGGACCAGCAGACGACGGCGGCTGCAGCCGTGCCGTCCGCCCGCGGGACGCAGCGAAAACCTCCCCGCGCCCGGCTCAGAGCCTCGGACGTTATGCGCAAAATCAGCCAGGTACTGGGCGAGTTGCTCATCACCGCAGGCATTGTCCTCCTGCTTTTTGTGGGCTGGGAGCTGTGGTGGACCAACGTGGAGGCCGACGCCAAGCAGACCGAAGCCGTGAAGAGTTTTGCACAGGAATTTGCGGGACCGGTGACACCGGCTGCCAGCCAGGCTACGGACCACGGCCCGCCCGTCGTCGGGACAGCTCCTGCGCATGGGAAAACGATCGGGATCATGTACATCCCGCGATTCGGTCCGGACTACACGCGGCCCATTATCGAGGGAACAGACCAGGAGGTCCTGGACACACTGGGCCTGGGACACTACGGAAACACCAGCATGCCCGGAGCCCTGGGCAATTTTGCCGTCGCGGGACACCGGCAGACCCACGGCGCTGTACTGGATAACATCCACACACTGGTCCCCGGTGACAAAATCTACGTCCAGACGCCAGACGGCTATTACACCTATGTCTTCCGCAACAACCAGATTGTGTTGCCCAGCCAAACCGACGTCCTGATGCCGGTCCCCACCCAACCCGGAGTCACGCCCCGTGAAAGCATCCTGACCATGACCAGTTGCAACCCGCGCTTCGGATCCCAGGAACGCATCATCGCCTACTCCGTCCTTGAGGGGTGGCGACCGGCCTCGGCGGGACCGCCGTCGGAAATCGCCGCCCAAGTAGCCCAAGCCCAAGGAAAGGGGTAACGGATGTACGCCTGGATCTTCAGGAATTTGCCCGGCCCCTTGTGGGTGCGGATACTGACATCGGTGGCGCTTGTGGCCGTAGCCCTCGTCCTGATGGTGGAGTTCCTCTTCCCGTGGTTCTCCCAATTCACTTCTTTGACCGACTCAACGATTGGTTTAGTGCAGCAGCCATGAGCTCAACAAAAATCCTCGTCGTGGACAACTACGACAGCTTCGTTTACACCCTGGTGGGCTACCTGCAAGAACTCGGCGCCGAGACAACCGTGGTCCGAAATGACGACGTGACACTCGCAGAAGCCAAAGAGCTTGCCGCAGCCCGTGATGGAGTCCTCATCTCTCCCGGTCCAGGAACGCCGGCAGAAGCTGGTGTTTGCATCGACCTCATCAAGTGGTGTGGCGAGGCCGCCAAGCCTATGTTCGGAGTGTGCCTTGGCCACCAAGCCCTTGCCGAAGCTTATGGCGGCGTGGTCACCCATGCGCCTGAGCTGATGCACGGCAAAACCTCGCCTGTGCAGCACGAAGGCAAGAGCGTCTTTGTCGGGCTTCCGTCGCCTGTGACGGCTACGCGCTACCACTCACTCGCTGCGGTTCGCGACTCGATTCCGGACGTCCTGGAGATCACAGCCGAGACCACCAACGGTGTGGTCATGGGCCTGCAACACAAGACCGCTCCCCTCTGCGGTGTGCAGTTCCACCCGGAATCAGTCCTCACCGAGGGCGGCTACCAGATGCTGGGCAACTGGCTGGAGTCCCTCGGCATGACCGGCGCCGCGGAACGTGCTTCGAAGCTGAGCCCGCTGATCCAGCACTGAGGTGTAGCCAGGGGGCGGCGACTGATTAGTCCCGCTTGGTGGGCGTCGGCTTGGGGCTCGAGGTATCTGTTGGCGTAGGTGTAGGAGTCGGAGCCGGGGCTTTGGCTACCGTTACCGTTACTGTCTTGCCCTGGTCCACTTCAGTATTGAAGGTTTCGCTTTGCGCCGTGACCTTGCCGGGGGTCACCTGGGAATTTTCCTGCTCCACCACGGTCATGACGAGGCCGTTCTCCTTCAGCAGCGCTTCGGCTTCCGACTGGGCAAGACCGATCAGTTGGGGCATCAGCACTTTGCCGGAGGAGACCTGCAGCTCAACGTTGGAACCTGCGGCTATGGGCGCCCCCGGGGCTGGACCCGTGGTGATGACGAGTCCGATCGGAACGGTGGGGCTATGCGTTCTCACGCTGGAGATGTTGCCCGTGATTCCCAGGCGCCGGAGGGTGTCGCGGGCATCTGACTCTGTGCGGCCCACAATGTCTGCAGGGATAGTTACCGAGCTGGGACCGCTGGAGATGTTGAGGATGACTTCGGCGTTCTGTTCAAGCATTGAGCCCGCACTGGGTGCCGTGCCGATCGCCATGTCCTTGGCAATCTTGTCACTGGCCACACGTGCCGTTTTGGGGACCAGCTTTGCGGAGTAGAGCTCTTGCAGCGCCTGGGACTCCGACATGTTGGTCACCGAGGGAACCGCCACCTTGGCCGGTGTCGCGGGGGGCGCGTTGACGAGGCTGTAGATCCAGAATCCGGCGCCTGCGAGAACAAGGATAGTGAAGATTGCCAGTGTCGCCGCCCAAGTCCGACGCCGGGACTTCTGGCGCGCGGTCCGCTCACGTTCGGGTGGGAGGTCCAAGGGAAGCGGTTCGTCCAGCGGTTCCTCCATGGGATCCTGGGGGACGTCCTTGTAGTGCTCGACATCCAGGAATCCAACGGCTGTTGCGCTCAAGAGCTGCGTGTCCGGGTCTTCGGATGAAATGAGGTCGTTCGGATCGGTGGGTGCCTCGCTGGCGGGAAGAGCGGGTACGGGGATGCCATTGCTCGCGGCCCTGAGTGCCCGCCGGAAAGCAGCCGCATCCTGGAATCGGTCCGACCGGCTCTTTTGCAGGGCCTTGGCAAGGACGGAATCCAAAGCCTCGGAAACTTCGGGGTTATGGACGCTGGGAAGGTCTGGCGTCTCCCGGACGTGCTGGTAGGCCACTGAAACCGGGCTGTCGCCTACGAATGGTGGCCGGCTGGTAAGCAGTTCATACAGAAGGCAGCCGGCAGAGTAGAGATCACTGCGGGCATCAACGGTCTCGCCCCGTGCTTGTTCGGGGGAAAGATATTGGGCTGTTCCCACCACAGCCTGCGTCTGCGTCATGGTGGCAGCGGAGTCAGCCATGGCGCGGGCGATGCCAAAGTCCATGACCTTGACGTCCCCGGTATCAGCACAGACCATGACGTTGGCCGGCTTGATATCGCGGTGCACAATGCCCGCCCGGTGGCTGTACTCCAGCGCCGCGAGGACGCCAAGGGTGTAGCCGATGGAGTCTTCAACACCGAGTTCGTGCGCTTTGATCATGTCCCGCAGGGTCCGTCCTGCGACGAACTCCATCACGATGTATGGGACACGCACGTCCTCACCCGGTCCGCCCGGGACAGAGTACTCACCAGTATCGAAGATGGCCACGATGGAAGGGTGGTTCAGTGCCGCGACAGCCTGGGCCTCGCGTTTGAAACGGGCCTGGAACTGGGGATCGCGGGCCAGGTCAGCGCGCAGGACTTTGACGGCAATGGTGCGCCCCAGCAGCGTATCTGACCCACGGTAGACGTCTGCCATGCCACCACGGCCGATCAGGTCACCGAGTTCGTAGCGACCATTGAGGATGCGCTGCGAAGAGACAGGTGTGCTCTCCTCTCGGTGCGCTGGACCGGGCCGTGGCGTAGACATGGCGGCTACTTAATTGCTCGGGCTGCCGGAGCCGCTGGGGCTGGCGCTCGGGGACGTCGGATTGCTCGGTACAAGCGACTTGGACAGGTGGTATGTGACTACCGAACCAGCGGCAACCTTTGTTCCAGGGGCTGGCTCGGACCGTACGAAGGTCCCTGGTTTCTGGCCAACGGCACCATTCACGGGATCGCCCGGGACCCACCGCAGGTTCGCTGCTTCGATCAGTCCGCGGACCTCGTCCTCGCTGAGGCCGACACCGATGCTGGGCACGGACACCATTTCCGGACCCTTGGAGTACTGGACAGTGATAACTTCCCCTGGATCAACAGGACCGGTGGGGTTAAGGTCAGTTACCGTGCCCACCGCGGCAGTGTTGAATACTTCCTGCCCGTTTACCTGCAGGCCCAATCCAACAAGCTGACTGCGGACAGTCTCAAAGGGTTGTCCAAGATACTCCTCAGGGATCAGGTTGATCTTCTGGGGAGTGGACTGCGTCGGTGTGGGTGAGGGGGCCTGGGACGTCTGTGTTGGGGTGGCCGATTGCGACGTTGGACTTGCGCTCCGGCTTGGGCTTGCAGATGTGGACTCGCTCGGACCGGGATTCGGGGAGAAGAAGCCCGACTGTGAAATCAGGAAACCAACCAGTGCGAAGAGCACCAGCAGGATCAGGGCAACGAGTGGCCAGGTCCACGGGCTGCGCTTCTTACGCTCCGGTTCGACGTCGTCGTAGTTGTCGTCATCGCTGTAGATAACTTCTTCGTCGTCGTTCAGCTGCCGCTCTGCCTCAAGTGCATTCGCCCGCGACAAAGGGTTGTCGGCGGAAGCGCCGGCAGCTCCAAGGGCAGCCCCGGCTGCGCCTCCAATAGCGGCGGTGGCGCCGATTACCGGAAGTGCGGAAGTCGACGTCGCGGTGTGCTCCTTGCCAAACGGCGAGGTAACGACGCCGGTGGGGGCCGTAGCGGTATTGACAGGTGCCGTGATGGGTCCAGTAGCGGCTTCGAAGAGAAGCATTCCCGGCACCGCGGCGTGGGCAGTGGTGATATCGCCGTTGCGGATAGCCTCGGCGGCCTCAGCCAGCTTGATGGCGTTGGCTGGACGGTTCTTGGGATCCTTGGCGAGCATGGACATCAGGAGGGCACGCACCGGAGTAGGCAGCGTCTCCGGAAGCGGTGGTGGAGCATCATTGACCTGTGCAAGGGCAATGGCGATCTGCGATTCACCGGAGAACGGACGGTGGCCGGTGAGGCATTCGTAGCCGATGACGCCCAGCGAGTAGATGTCAGACGAACCAGTGGCAGTTTGTCCTGTTGCCTGCTCGGGAGCGAGGTACTGGGCGGTGCCCATGACCTGGCCGGTCTGGGTCAGCGGCACCTGGTCAGCCAGGCGGGCGATACCGAAGTCGGTGACCTTGACGCGGTTGTCAGGCGTGATCAGGAGGTTGCCCGGCTTGATGTCGCGGTGGACCAGGCCCTGGGCATGTGCCACGGCCAGGGCGCGCGCCGTCTGGGAGATGATCGAAAGGGTCATGTCAGGCGACAGGACCTGCTCGCGCTCAAGGATGCCGCTCAACGGATGGCCGGGCACCAGTTCCATGACCAGGTACGCAGAGCCGGCTTCTTCGCCGTAATCGAAGACGTTGGCAATACCCACGTGGTTAAGGAGTGCCGTGTGGCGGGCTTCAGCGCGGAAACGCTGGAGGAAGCCGGGGTCCCCGGTGTATTCCTCCTTGAGCACCTTGATGGCAACGATCCTGCCCAGGATCTGGTCCTTGGCCTTCCAGACCTCGCCCATGCCGCCAATCGCAATGCGACTGGTCAGCTGGAACCTGCCGCCGAGTGTGATTCCCGAAGTAGGTCTCACTTATTCAACACCGCCTCAAAAATCTTCTTTGCGTTCGGACTGGTTAGCTTGGCGCCTGTGAGCACATCCACACCTTCCATGACGATGGTGACGGCCACTTGCGGATCGTTCGCCGGGGCGAACCCGGTGAACCAAGAGTTGTTCAAACCTGAATCGCCGAGCTCGGCGGTACCGGTTTTACCGGCTACCTGGACTCCCGGGACGGCAGCGCCGCTGGCGATGCCGTTGGAGACCGCGCTGCTCATCCACTGGGTGATCTGGTTCGCGATGGGTTGGGTGGTGCTTGTACGGAGTGCCTCGGGCTTGAACTCGCTGATTACCCGGAGGTCGGGAGCGCGAACCGTCTTGACCAGGTTGGGCTTCATCTGCACACCACCGTTGGCAATTGCCGCAGTCATCAGGTTGATCTGCAGCGGGGTTGCCTTGACGTCGCGCTGACCCACTGACGACTGGGCCAGCTGCGCCTGGTCCAGATCCTTCGGGAAGACGCTGACGGCCTGCTGGAGCTTGAGCTGCTCGCCGAAGGTGTCCCCGAAACCGAACTTCTCTGCCTGCTCCCGAATGGCGTCCTGGCCCAGGTCCAGCGCGATGCTCGCAAAGGGTGTGTTGCACGACTGTTCCAGGGCGAAGGAGAACGTTGCCGTTTCACGGACGTTGCAGTTGCCGCCGGCGTAGTTGGGCAGGCTCGCACTGGATCCAGGCAGGGGCAGGCTGCTGGGGTTCGGCAGTTCACTGTCCTTGTTGTACTTGCCGGAATTCAGCGCCGCCGCAGTATCGACGAGCTTGAACACCGAGCCTGGCGACAACAAGTTACCTGTGGGCCCGCTGACGTTCTGATTCAAGTTGATGCCGGGAATCTTGTTCAGCTCGGCGTAATTGGCCGCTGCGGCAGCGGTGTCATGGGTCGCGATCAGGTTGGGGTCGTAGGACGGCTTGGAAACCATGGCCAGGATGGCGCCGGTTTTCGGGTTGGTCACCACGATCGAGCCACGCTGACCCTCCGGAATGAGGCCGTAGGCAAGCTGCTGGATGGCGGGATCCAGTGTCAGTTCCACGGAGGCGCCCTTGGGCTCATTGCCCAGGAACATCTGGCTGACGCGGTCCAGGAACAGCTGGTCAGAGTTGCCCGCCAACTGGTCACTCAGGGACTGCTCGAGCCCCGTAGAACCAAAACCCCTGGAGAAGTATCCGGTGATGCCCGCATAAAGTTCCGGCTGGGTGTACTTGCGTTGGAACGCGCAGGACTCGTTTCCCGGAACGGACTCTGCAATCGGCTTACCGGCGACGATGATCGCCCCGCGGTCGTTGCAGAACGTTGCCAGGATGGCCCGCTGATTCCATGGATTGGCGTTGAGGTCGTCAGCGCCAATGACCTGCACGTAGCTGATGGCGCCGAAAATCAACGCGAACATGGCGACGGCAGCCATCCACGAACTTCTAATTGCCTGGTTCATGGGTGTTTCACCGCTTCCGTGGGTGCGCCCGGTGTGGGTACGGCGGCCGACTTGCGGGCGGCGGGGTTGGTGCTGCTTGCAGGAGGTTTGTTGACCATCGGAGTGGTGTCTATGGGCCCGCGGGCCGTGTTGGAGATCATGAGCAGGAGGCCGACGATTATCCAGTTGGCCAGAAGCGAGGATCCACCGGCGGCCAGGAACGGCGTGGTGAGGCCCGTCAGTGGGATAAGCCTGGTGACGCCTCCGATGACCACGAAGCACTGGAGTGCGATTGCGAAGGAGAGCCCGCAAGCCAGCAACTTGCCGAACGCATCCCGGGTGCCCAGCGCGGCACGGAAACCGCGGGTAAAAAGCAACAGGTACAGCATCACGACGGCGAACAGACCAATGAGGCCGAGTTCTTCACCGATGAGTGCCACGATCATGTCGCTGTTGGCGAAGGGCACCAGGTCCGGCCTGCCTTGGCCAAGGCCCGTGCCCACCAGGCCGCCATCAGCCATGCCGAACAAGCCCTGGACGATCTGGCCACTGCCACCGGGTGACCTGCCAAACACCTCCGGAGTGAAGGCGTTGATCCAGCTGTCGATCCTGAAGGCAACGTGCGAGAAGATCTTGGAAGCGATGAAGCCGCCGCCAAGGATCAGGGCCAGGCCGATCACCACCCATGAGATGCGGCTTGTGGCGACGTAGATCATCACAATGAACAGGCCGAAGAAGAGGACTGACGATCCGAGGTCGCGCTGGAATACGAGGACACCAATGCTGACCAACCAGGCAGTGATCATGGGACCCAGGTCTTTGAACCGGGGGAACTGCATGGGGCCGATTTTCCGTCCGGCGAGCAGGATGAGATCCCGGTTGGAGGACAGATACCCGGCAAAGAATATGGCCAGGGTGATCTTGGCAATTTCACCGGGCTGGAACGTCATCGGGCCGATCTTGATCCACACGCTCGCACCCAGTACTTCACCGGCAGAGATGCCGGGAACGAGCGGCAAAATCAGAAGGAATGCACTCGCTGCCAAGGAAATGTAGGTAAACCGGCGCAAGACGCGGTGGTCCTTGAGGAACCAAATCACAGCGATGGATACCGCCATGGCAATAAGCGTCCAGCGCAGCTGATTATTACCGGTATCGTCCCCGGGCCCGTCCATGCGGTGGATCAAAGCGAGGCCGAGCCCGTTCAAGGCAACAACGATCGGAAGTATTACCGGGTCGGCATACTTGGCGCGCAGCCTGAGGACAACGTGGAAGGCAAAGGCAGCGACTGCTAGCAGGCTCGATTGGAACCAGAAGTCGCTGTCCAATCCACTTTCGGAATTGATGCTCACCAGAGCACTGGCGCCGATGCCAACGGCAAGCGCAAGCAGGATGAGCACCAGCTCAACATTGCGCCGCGGCTTGAGCGCGGTCTCAGTCTGGATCATTTTGCCGCCTCACAGGGAGTCGGTACGGGCGAAGGCGTGGGGCTGGCAATGGCCGCTGTACTTGGAATTGGAACACTTGTTGTCGCTGACGGAGTGGGGGAAGGAGTGGTGCTGGGGCAGGTTCCCGACGTACTGCCGTAGTTCTTCAGGTTCTCGACAATACGCTGGGCATCATCAAGGTCACCGGCGGGAACGGTCTGCCGAACACTCTGTTGACCGTACTCGGGAAGGGACTCAACACGGAGGTCAGTAACAGCCTCAAGCCGGGACAGCTGGATGGGTCCGAGCCGCTGCGAAATGCCGTTGAAGATTGCTACCCGGGAATCGTACTCGCCCACGTAATAGCGGGTCTGCGTCCAAGCGTAGCCAAGCCATAGGCCCACCACGACGCCGAGCACAACAACAGCAGCAACAGCGGGCATGAGCCAGCGAATGCGGCGTCGTGCCGGTTCTTCGACTTCCAAGCGGTCCTGCTCGGCTTTGTGCGTCAGGACCGTAGCCGCGCGTCGGGCAACAGTGCGGCCCGCGACCGTCGGGATTGATCCCGTTTCGGCGGCTGTAGCTGCGGCACCCACAAGCTCATGGGGACGGCTGGCGAGCTCTTCGCGGAGGACCTCAGCGGAAAGGTGCTCACCCAGGTGGGGGTCAGTAGTGGTGGGCGGCTCTTTGGAGGTTCCGTCTTCGTCAGCGGACTCAGCCTTCTCCGCGGTTGGGTCGCCATTGCTGAAGGATGAACCTGCATCGGCAACCTTGCCATCATTGGGCGCTGTTGCCTTAAGCTCGCCCGGACTGGCGTCTGCGGGCTTGGTGGCGGAGGGACCTTCCGTCGGCTTATCTGCAGCAGATGATTCCGGCTCGTCCAGCGCGGCAAGCGCCGCGGGAGGAACGACGTCGACGGCGGCCGTGTTGACGTCGTCGTCGGTCTCCTCAACAATCTCCAGCACGACCACGGTGACGTTGTCCGGGGCGCCGGCTTCCAACGTGAGATTAACCAGGATTTCCGCGCATTCCCGCAGGTCCTTGGTTTCCCGGAATACGCGCTCCACCACGTGCCCTGCCACGTAGTTGAGGCCATCTGAACAGAGCAACCAGCGTTCGCCCGGCTCGACGTCGAGGGCATCCAAGTCCAGCTCAGGGCTGGCATCGACGTCACCCAGGACGCGCATCAGAACGTTTTTGTGGGGATGTGTTTCGGCTTCTTCGGGGCGGAGCCGGCCTTCATCAATAAGGCGTTGGACGAACGTGTGGTCAATGCTGACTTGCTCGAACTTCTTGTTCCGCAGGCGGTAGGCCCGGGAGTCGCCGATGTGGGCGAAATGCAGTTTGCGGCCCTCAAGGAGCAGGGCGGTGACGGTGGTGCCCATGCCGGAGAGCTTGGGATTCTGATGCACCAGCTCAGACAGGAGCGAATTGGCGGTCTGGATCTCATCGGCGAGGATCGTGTCGGCGCCGTCGGGGTAGTCATCATGATCGAGGTGGATCATGTCCAGCACCGTGGAGGCCGACGCGACGTCTCCGCCCGCGTGACCCCCCATACCATCGGCAACGACTGCAAGATGGCGGCCCACATACGCGGAGTCGTCATTCTTGGAGCGGATCCGTCCGACGTCGGATCGCGCGGCGTAGCGCATGATGAGTGGGCGCTCCGCCGGCGTTTCCTTGCCTTCCGGGGTCTCGGGAGAGGCCATGGACTACGGCCTCAATTCAATAACCGTCTTGCCGATTCTCACGGGAACGCCAAGCTCCACCGGCAGGGCACGGGTGAGCTGTTGATCGGCAAGGTAGGTGCCGTTGGTGGACCCGAGGTCCTCAATGAACCAGCGGCTGCCCTGCGGGAACAATCGTGCATGCCGGCCGGAAGCGTAGTCGTCTTCCAGGACCAGCGTGGCTTCCTGAGCGCGGCCCAACAGGATAGGGCTTGCCGCCAAGGGAAGGGTGGTGCCTTTGAGGGGGCCTTCAGTCACCACCAGATTGCGCGCATGCTGGATGGCGGGCGCCGGGGAGGCGGCCAATTCGGGGTGCTTGCGGACCTCGCGCGCTGTGGGGACACCGGTCACGGCCTTGCGGCCGATCTGGAAGTCGCGGCGCATGGTGGACACGATGCTGAAGATCAAGACCCACAGCAACAGCAGGAAACCGAAGCGAAGGGCCGTGATGGTCAGTTCGCTGATGTCGTTCACGCGTGGCCACCCGGGGTCTGGGGGAGGAGGCGGAAAATGATCTTTGTACGTCCCATCGTGATGGTTGAGCCGTCAGTGAGCTCCACGCTGCCGTCCACCTTGTGACCGTTGACGTAACTGCCATTGGTGGAACCAAGGTCAACGGCCCACGTAGTGCCGTTCTGGGTGCGGACCTCAAGGTGCTTCCTGGAAACTCCGGTGTCATCCACCAGGATGTCCGCTTCCGAAGAGCGGCCCAGCACGACCGACTGGGCATTGAGGGAATACCGCTGGCCGGCAATGTCCAGGACAGGCTGGAGTCGGGTGGGCTGCCGGGCCGGTGCAGCTGGAACATTTGGCCGTGGGGCCTGTGGCGCGGCAGAGGCGTCGTCGGAGGATTTCTCGGTCCGGGAAGTTATTTCGAAGTGTCCGGCGCGTTCCTCTTCATTTCGACGGAACGAAATGCGGACCGCGCCCTGGAGCGTGTAGCCCTGGCTGCGAACGTGCTGGATGACCACATCGCACAGTTCCTCTGCCAGCGGAGTCCCCCACTCCTGGGCGCGTCCGAAATCTTCGTCGCTGAGGAGGACATCGAACACATTGGGGGCGAGAGTGCGCCCGGCTGCGATGGTGATGGACTTATTGTCCAGCTCGCGCCGTAGCTTGCTCGCGATTTCCACCGGCTCAACACGTGCCCGCGACCCCGTGGAGAAGACGTTGCGGACAGCCTTTTCAATGCCGCGCTCGACTTTGTCCAGCAAACCCATGGTCCTTCTCCTTTCCTCGCCGCGGCACCCACTGTGCCTGGTTCAATACTCCGTGCTTCGACCCGTCCACGCACACAGCAAAGTGAGCGCCGAACGGCCCTTCCACTTCCCGATACTACTGGGAGTGTCTGGGAATGGCCTTAATCCACAACGCCTTACGACGCGGAAAAGTTCGATTCCGGCCCGTCCTGACGGGGGAGCGAGGGGGTGAAATTTCCGTGCCGTTAAGCAGAAGTTGTACGCCTTGGGGGCCTCACGGCCGCGTTGTCCACACCCGGCAGGGACTCGATTGGTGTTTTGTCTGGAATGTCCGTTATGCTTGATCTCGCTGCTTTTGAAGGAAACGAAGCCGGGAGCCCGGTGGAATGTCCTGAAAAAGAAGTTGCGCGCGAGTGGCGGAACGGCAGACGCGCTGGCTTCAGGTGCCAGTATCCGAAAGGGTGTGGGGGTTCAAATCCCCCCTCGCGCACGCAATTGAAAGAGCCCCGGTCTTAGGATCGGGGCTCTTTTGCTTTGCCCGGAGTCTTTGCCCGGAATGCCTGGCCGGCCATGGGACCGGCTCTTGTTCGTCCTACTCACCGTTGAACGGCATGAATATCGAACAAGGCCGGGATTTGTAGGAGCCGAGCCCCATGGAAAATGTCAGCCGCGCGGCGAACCCTTGAACCGGCGTCGCGAATTGCTCAGGTGCAGGCGCATGGCCGCCGAGGCAGCGGCTGGGTCCGCATCGGCGATGGCTGCATATATAGAGGAATGCTCGTGGACCACTTGCTCGAAGCGTTCCCGGGAGTCCTCCTCGTCGCTGGCCAGTAGGCGTGTGCGGGGCATGGTGATCATCGTGTGGCCCAGCGCACTGATGCAGTCCGTATAAAAGGGATTGCCTGAGGCTGCAGCAACGGCCCGGTGGAATTCGAAGTCAGCCTTCATGGAATGGGCCGGGTGGCCGGAACTTGCCGTGAATTGCTCCAGGGCACCGTGCACTGCCTTCAATTGATGCTCCGTGTGATTCAGGGCAGCCAGCGCCGCGGCTTCAGTCTCCACGCCGATCCTGAAGTCGAGCATCTGCAGCCGGTCTTCCATGCTGACAACCGGCCTGGTGCCCGGAGCTTGAACAGGGCCGTCCGATGGCGGGGTCAGCGCGAAGCTGCCCCGCCCACGCTCGGTTTCGACAAGTCCCTCCGCTTGCAAACGTGTCAGGGCGGAGCGGACTACTGTCCGGCTGACGCCGTATTCGCTGATGAGGGTGTTTTCGCTGGGGAGTTTCTCACCTGGCTGGATGACGCCGTCGACGATGCGGTTGCGGAGGTCGGCGGCGAGATCCGCAGTCAGGTTTCGGCTCATGGGTTCAAGATTACGCGCCGAATTCCACGGATTCGGTGGTCCAGGCACGGGCCTGCCCGCTCAGCGTCACGCCGAGTCCGGGGCGGTCCGGAACGATCATGCGGCCGTTCTTGGTCTCAAGGCGTTCCTCGAACAATGGATCCAGCCAATCGAAGTGCTCCACCCAGGGCTCGCGCGGATAGGCAGCGGCCAGGTGGAGGTGGATCTCCATGGCGAAGTGCGGAGCCAGGCCAAGGCCACGTTCGTCGGCAAGGGCTGCGAGGCGCAGGAACTGGGTGATGCCGCCAACGCGTGGTGCATCGGGCTGGATGATGTCGCAACTGTTGGCGTTGATGAGGCCCTTGTGTTCCGCAACGGAGGCCAGCATCTCGCCTGTGGCGATGGGCGTGTCCAATACATGGGCAAGGTGGGCGTGACCCTCAAAATCGTAGGCGTCCAGCGGCTCTTCGATCCAGATGAGGTTGAATTCCTCAAGTTGGCGGCCCATGCGCAGGGCAGTCGCCCGGTCCCACTGCTGGTTGGCGTCCACCATGAGCGGTACGTCCCAGCCGATGTGTTCGCGGACGCCGGCCACGCGACGGAGGTCTTCCTTGGAATCCGGCAGGCCCACCTTGATCTTGATGCCGCCAATGCCTTCTTCGATGGACTGCGTTGCGCGTGCCTTGACCTCTTCCAATGTGGCGTTGAGGAAGCCGCCGGAGGTGTTATAGGTCTGCACGGAGTCGCGATAGGAGCCCAGCAGTTTGGCCAGGGGGAGTCCGGCGCGCTTGGCTTTGAGATCGTAAAGTGCGATGTCTATTGCTGCCAGGGCCTGGGTTGCAACGCCCGAGCGGCCCACTGAAGCTCCGGCCCAGAGAAGCTTGGTGTAGATCCTGCCGATGTCGTTGGGGTCCTCGCCGATGATGCCCTCCGCGACCTCCTTGGCGTGGGCGTACTGGGCCGGACCACCAGCGCGTTTTGAATAGCTGAATCCGATGCCGCTGTGGCCCTGCTCCGTGGTGATCTCGGCGAAGAGGAACACGACTTCGGTCATCGGCTTCTGACGGCCCGTGAAGACCTTGGCGTCGCTGATGGGCACGGTGAGGGGTAAGCGGGCCGTTGACAGCCTGATGTGTCGAATGAGATCTACGGGACTCATGGTTCTCCTAAGGGATGGGCATCTTTGCCTGAAACTTAGGATACAAGTTATTAACTTGTACTACAAGGAATTGGTTT
Organism: Paenarthrobacter sp. 10L412; assembly: GCF_056395565.1. Taxonomy (NCBI): domain Bacteria; kingdom Bacillati; phylum Actinomycetota; class Actinomycetes; order Micrococcales; family Micrococcaceae; genus Paenarthrobacter; species Paenarthrobacter sp. 10L412. The sequence goes on from NZ_JBFTJT010000004.1 coordinate 215,911, forward strand.
GGAAACTACCGCCGCAGCGCCCCGAACCCGCTGATCAGAGCCTCGAGCCCCAGGTTAAAAGCAACGTCCGTTGGCCGCGCATGCTGCTCCAAGGCAAGTCGGTCCACAGCGGCGGTGAAGTTGGGAACCTGGTCCGCGAGCGAGCCGGCGTCGAAGATGTCTTCCGGCGCAGTGACGTCGTAAGCGGCCCCAAAGACGAAGGCCTCCAAAGCAACAATCGCCGAAATGATCTTCTCTTCCGGGAAGCCGGCGTCTCGGAATCCGGCGGTCACGGCCTCGTACATGGCTAGGGTCTTCGGGGCGTTCGCCACCGGCAGCACCGCAATGACGGGGATGAGTGGCGTGTGCTCCGAGAAGACATCCCGGTAGGACCACGCCCAGCGGCGCACGGCCACATCCCACGGCTCCACACCAAAAGCGGAGACATCAACCATCGCGGCCAAGTGGTCCTCTACAAGCAAGAGCACGTCGTCCTTGGATGCTACGTGGTTGTAGAGGGCGGATGGCGCCACGCCCAGCGAGCGTGCCAGGGCTGCCATGGTGAGTCCGTCGTAGCCCTTGCTGCTGATTAACTCCAGGGCCGCCGTCGTGATGCCGTTCTGGTCCAGGATGCGCGCAATGGGGCGTCCGGCGCGCCGCCGAGCCTTGCTGGCAGAAGCGGGGGCAACGCCCGGCTCGGGTTCTGGAGCGGGTGTGGGTGCGGGCATCGGAAGCCTTTCTGCTGCCTGTATCTCCAGCATTATTCCATTGGGTCTTCCCAGTGACGGACTTGGCCGCTATTATCAAATATAAATGAACGCCATTCATTTATTGGTCAGCCACCACGGACGGCCACGGAGAGGACATCATGCAGAATCTTGATCGCGACGTTGTGATCGTCGGTGCCGGACCGTCAGGGTTGACGGCGGCACGCGAATTGAAGAAGGCCGGACTCAGCGTTGCAGTGCTTGAAGCACGCGACCGCGTGGGCGGCCGCACCTGGACCGACACGATCGACGGCGCCATGCTGGAAATCGGCGGCCAGTGGGTTTCCCCGGACCAGACGGCCCTCATGGACCTGCTGGACGAGCTGGGACTGAAAATGTACTCGCGCTACCGCGACGGCGAGTCCGTTTACATCGGTGCCGACGGCAAACGCGTCCAGTACACGGGTGACACCTTCCCCGTAAACGAGCACACCAAGGCCGAGATGGACAAGCTCGTTGCCATCCTGGACGGGCTCGCCGCGGAGATCGGACCCACCGAGCCCTGGGCGCACCCCAAGGCCCGGGAACTGGACACCATCTCCTTCCACCACTGGCTCCGCCAGAACTCCAACGACGAGGAAGCCTGCAATAACATCGGGCTCTTCATCGCCGGTGGCATGCTCACTAAGCCCGCCCACGCCTTCTCTGCGCTGCAGGCTGTTCTCATGGCCGCTTCCGCAGGGTCCTTCACACACCTGACGGACGAAGACTTCATCCTGGACAAGCGCGTTATTGGTGGCATGCAGCAGGTTTCGCTGCTCCAGGCAGCCGAGCTGGGTTCCGACGTCGTGCTTAACAGCCCGGTTCGCACCATCAACTGGGACGTCGACCGCGTGACGGTTGAGTCTGAGCGAGCCACAGTGAATGCGCGGTATGTCATCATGGCGGTGCCGCCCAACCTGTACTCACGCGTTTCCTTCAACCCGCCGCTGCCGCGCCGCCAGCACCAGATGCACCAGCACCAGTCACTGGGCCTGGTCATCAAGGTGCACGCCGTGTACAGCACGCCGTTCTGGCGCGAAGAAGGCCTCTCCGGCACCGGTTTCAGCGCCGGCGCCCTGGTCCAGGAGGTCTACGACAACACCAACCACGGCGACTCCCGCGGCACCTTGGTGGGCTTCATTTCCGACGAAAAGGCCGACGCCGTGTTCGAGCTCAGCGCCGAAGACCGCAAGAAGGCCGTCCTCCAGTCCATCGCCGGCTTCCTCGGCGACAAGGCACTCACCCCCGAGGTCTACTACGAATCAGACTGGGGCTCCGAGGAATGGACCCGCGGCGCATACGCTTCCAGCTACGATCTCGGCGGCCTGCACCGTTACGGCAGGGACCAGCACGCGAACGTGGGACCGATCTACTGGTCCTCGTCCGATCTCGCGGCCGAGGGCTACCAGCACGTGGACGGCGCGGTCCGGATGGGCCAGGCGACCGCAGCCCGCATCGTCGAGGCCAACAAGTTGAGCGCGCTGCCGGTCGGCTAGGGCGTTGCGCCGGGATGGCACTTAACACCCGTTTTCCCGCCTGGGATCGGTGTTAAGTGTCACCTCGGCGCGGCTTGTCCGGCTCTCGGCACGCCTGCGGCTCGCTCCGCTTCGATGAGTGCTTGGGCCAGACGCTCGACGGCGGCCTGATAGTCAGTCCCGGGTGTCACCCGGCAGTGCTCAGCCTCCCGCATAGCGCGGGCAAGTGCAGCTGTCTCGGCCGTTCTGACGTCCGTCATTGCCGGGAAATCTATTGCTTGCCCGGGATCGAGTTCGTAGCGCTGCCACTGCTGGAGGACGCTCGCGTGGCGGGCGGCAGCTTCAGCAAAACCAGGACGACGCCGGGGCTCGGCTGAGTGGAGACGCTCCACCCTGCGACTGGTCGCCAGCGTTGCTGCTGCAGTGGCCATCGCGATGAAGACCATGATAAGTCCGGCCGGCGCCCATTCCACTGCGGGAACCAAGATGGCCGGAAGAATCACCACCAGGCCCGCGAAGAGATCCCAGAAGATCGTGTCCGGTTCCGGGCCGCGCCCATGCGTGAGTTTTCTGTGGAGGACGAACGTGGTTGCCGCTGTTGCGAGCACCAAGGCTACGCCCCACAGGAGCATCATGGCGGGCATTGGACCACCTCCAGGCGAGTACGCGCTGCTGTGATTTCAGTATGCGCCTGAGTGTTTCCGGGCAACACCTCCGTACGGACAATTCACCGCTCCCCGGGCGTAGCCTAGGCACCATGAGACTGAAAATGTGCAGCATCCACGTCAAGGACCCCGCTACGGCCCACGCTTTCTATACGGAAACGCTTGGCTTCGAAACCTTGATGGCCATGCCCGAGTACAACCTCTTCATCATTAAGGATCCCGGCGCGGACAACACTTCGGTGGGACTCCTGCTGGAGCCCAGCGACAACCCGATCGGCGCTAACTACATGAACGCCCTCCATGAGGCCGGGTTGGCAGCGATCACCTTTGGCGTGCCTGACGTCCAGGCTGAATATGAGCGTCTGCTGGCTGCCGGCGTGACGTTCCAGGGCGAACCCAGTGAGGATTTCTCCGGGATCAGCGCCGTCTTCGACGACGGGTGCGGGAACTTCGTCCAACTCCACCAGGACTAGTTAAACAGCTGTGGCCGGGACCAAAGGGTCCCGGCCACAGTCAGCTGAAAACTATGCGTGATCGCGCTTTGACGTCTTCGGGGCATCGCGCTTGGCGGCTGCGTTGTCCTTGGCTTCCTTAGTAGCTGCCTTCTTCGCAGCTTCGTCCTTGACCCTCTGGGCCTCGGCGCGGACTGCGGCGTGGGTGGCACGCTCCACAACCAACCACTGCGGCGGCGCCTGCAGCAGCTCGGTGATTTCCGCCGTCGTGAGTGCTTCTTCAACGCCGCCGCGGGCGAGGCCGCTGATGGAGACGTTCAGCTTCTGTGCCACTACCGGGCGCGGGTGCGGGCCGTTGCGGCGGAGCTCGGCGAGCCACTCCGGCGGGTTGGCCTGGAGTTCGGCGAATTCTTCGCGGGAGATGGACGAATCCTGGAACTCCTGGGGTGTCGCGGGCAGGTAGATGCCGAGTTTCTTGGCAACGGTTGCCGGCTTCATGGACTGGGAGTTCGAGGACGTCATGCTTCAAGGGTATCTGGCCGGTACTGTGAGTGTGTGCCAGCCGCTGAAGAATCCGCCCAAATAACCGAGCCCCCCACCGAGCTTCGCTTCGCTTATGTTGCCGGTGTGACGCCTGGGAAATGGATCCGGCGGTGGGAAGAGCGGATGCCGGACGTGCCATTGCATGCGTTTATGTCCGACGACGGTGCGCAGCTTTCGGTTCTGCGCGACGGTTCCGCTGACCTTAGCTTTGTTCGGCTGCCCGTGGACCGGGAAGGCCTGAACGTCATTCCCCTCTATGAAGAGCAGCCAGTGGTGGTCGCTCCCAAGGGGCACGAGATCTCCGTGTTTGAAGAAGTGGCGCTGGAGGACCTGTCCGAGGAGAACTTCCTGGACGTGGAGGAAATGGGCGGGCCCCATATGGCCTTGCAGGTGGTGGCTTCCGGAGCCGGATTGGCCATCCTGCCCATGTCGGTTGCCCGGCACCTGAACAACAAGCAGACCATCATGCGGCTATTGACTGGCGCTCCTGGAACGCAGATTGGCCTCGCGTGGCTTGCTGGTACGGATAGTCCGGTGATCGAGGAGTTCATCGGGATTGTGCGCGGCCGGACTGCGCAAAGTTCACGCCAGCCGTCCGCTCAGCAGGAGAAGCCGAAGAAGGCGCCCAAGCCGGATCGTCGCGGGGGCGGGGCCAAGAAGCCTGCCGTCGCGCAGCGCTACGCCCCGAATCCGGACAAGGGCCGCGGCAAGGGTTCGCGCAAGAAGGGCAAGCGCTAGTTATTCACCGTGGATTGCGGCCTGCTGCTGCTCTGATCTGTTGAGGTAGGCGAGCAAAAGGTCCCCGGCGCGCTCCAGGTCGCCGGATTCGAGCGCTGAGCAAATCTGCTCGTTTTCCTTGAGCCAGTCGCTGTAGAAGTGCGCGTTCATGGTGGCCTTGTGGAAGTACAGACGCATCTCAGCGAGCACTTGGGCCATGATCGTGTTCAATCTCCCGCTTTCGGCCAGGGCAACGATGGCCCCGTGGAAATGCTGGTTGGCGCTGCCCAAGCCCTCGTTGTCGTTGGCGGCTGCTGCGCGCTTTCCCTCCTCGACGGCGGCCCTGATGGCGGCAATGCGCTCTGCGGAACCGCCGGCACGGATGGAACTGACCTCAATGGCGCGGCGGACCGTATAGACATCGTGAATATCCCCTGCTTCCAGTGTGGCGACGTACACTCCGCGGTTGGGGAGACGGACCAGGAGCCGTTCGCTGGCTAGTTCCGCGAAGGCTTCACGGACGGTGTTGCGGGAAACGCCCAGGTCCTCGGCGATGGTTGCTTCCGTGAGCTTGGCCCCTGGCACAAGGAAGCCTTCGGCCAGTTGGTAGCGCAGTTCCTCGGCGACCCTCTCGGCAACTGAAGGCACCCGAAGGCGCATACGGGCGCCGGCGCCGTCGATGCCAGTTCTTTCGCTGGATTCCTGATCTGCACTGGCCATGACACCAAAATTACACGATTGCCAAAAATTAGGATCGCTGGATTGTTGAACAATCCGGTAATCTGGTGCATCCTTGATGTAACGCACATCACGAGGCAGGAATCACACCATGGCAATCATCGACCTGAACAGCGACGTCGGAGAGTCCTTCGGACGTTGGACGCTGGGCGACGACGCAGCCATGTTCGAATCCGTTTCCAGTGCCAACGTTGCGTGCGGATTCCACGCTGGCGACCCCAGCGTTATCCGCAGCACCTGCAAGAAGGCGGCTGAGGCCGGCGTCGTAATTGGCGCCCACGTCGGCTACCGGGATCTTGCAGGATTCGGCCGTCGCTTCCTGGACGTTGATCCCATGGAGCTGGCCGACGATGTCGTTTACCAGATCGGCGCCCTGCAGGCGCTGGCTGCCACGACGGGTGCGAGCGTCAAGTACGTGAAGCCCCACGGCGGTCTCTACAACGCGATCGTCAAGCACACCGCTCAGGCAAAGGCCGTGGTCGACGCCGTGAAATCAGTTGACCCCACCCTCCCGATCCTCGGTCTCCCCGGTTCCGAAGTCCTCCGTCTTGCAGACGCAGCCGGACTTCGTGGTGTTTCCGAAGCTTTCGCGGACCGCGCCTACAACCCGGACGGAACCCTCGTCCCACGCACCCAAGCAGGCGCCGTCCTACACGATCCCGCTGAAGTGGCGGAACACGTTTTGCGGATGGCCACCGAACAGTCCGTCAGGACCATCGATGGTTCCATCCTGAAGATCCGCGCGGAGAGCATCTGCGTGCATGGTGACTCACCAGGAGCTGTCGCGATGGCTACTGCGGTGAAGTCCGCTCTCGACGACGCCGGCGTCAGCATCGGCTCGTTCCTCTAAATCCCCAAGCTTGAGCACAACCCCCTCATCCCCCCGGAGGAAACCATGACCAGCACCAACGCAGCCAAGGCCGTGACAAGGAAGCCACCGGCCGGCGCCCTGAAGGCTTACGTAGCCAGCCTCACCGGCACGTCGCTTGAATATTATGACTTCGCTATCTACTCCGTAGCTTCGGCCCTCGTCTTTCCCAAGATCTTCTTCCCCGGCAACGATGAGTTCGTTGCACTATTGCTCTCCTTCTCAGCTTTTGCGGTGGGCTACTTGGCCCGTCCGATCGGCGGCGTCATCTTCGGGCGTTTGGGCGACAAGATCGGGCGCAAGTACGTCCTGGTCTTCACGCTCGTGCTTATCGGAGTCGCGACCGTCCTCATAGGTGCGCTGCCTGACTACTCGGTGATTGGCGTGGCGGCGCCCACCATCCTGGTTCTTCTTCGCCTCGCCCAGGGCATCGGTGTCGGTGGTGAATGGGGTGGAGCGGTTCTGCTGTCCAGCGAATTCGGTGACCCCAACAAGCGTGGCTTCTGGTCCTCCGCTGCGCAGATCGGCCCGCCTGCAGGCAACCTGATGGCCAATGGCGTCCTCGCCATCCTTGCTGCTTCATTGAGCACTGAGGCGTTCCTGTCCTGGGGCTGGCGCGTCGCCTTCCTGGCATCCGCACTCCTGGTGGTCTTTGGCCTGATCATCCGCCTCAAGCTCGAAGAAACCCCGGTCTTCAAGGCGATCCAGGCCCACGGCGAACGGCCCAAAGCACCCATCAAGGAGGTCTTCACCACCGAACCCAAGGCCTTGGTTTCCGCAGCGCTCTCGCGGGTCTGCCCTGACGTTCTCTACGCGCTGTTCACGGTGTTTGTGGCGGTGTACGCCACCAAGCAACTTGGTATGACTACAGGCAATGTCCTGGCAGCCATCCTCATCGGTTCCGCGTTCCAGCTGTTCCTCATTCCGTTGGCCGGCGCTCTTACCGACCGCTTCAACCGCCGCCTTGTCTACGGCGTAACAGCAGCCGCTACAGCCGTCTATATTCCCCTGTTCTTCCTCATGATCCAGGGCAAGTCAGTGGTCATGCTGACTATTGGCACAGTGATCGGTTTGGCGCTCCACGCATTCATGTATGGCCCGCAGGCTGCCTTCATCACTGAGCAGTTCCCAGCCCGCCTGCGCTACGCCGGCAGCTCCTTGGCTTACACCCTGGCCGGCGTGATTGGTGGAGCTGTTGCGCCCATCATCTTCACGGCTCTCTACGGCGCCGCATCCGGCGGCTGGTATTTGATCGCCGGGTACCTCGTCCTGACAGCCGTTGTCACGATCGTGGGCATGGTCCTGGGCCGGGATCCGAAGCCTGAAGAAGACGTTCGCCTGCTGCAGGAGTCGCCCGCCTAAATGGCGGCGAAGCGGATGATGGAGACCGTGATGCAAACGACCACCGCGAAGCAAACTGCCACAGCGAAGCAATCGACCACCGCGAAAAAGGTCCGCTCTGTGCGACCCGTCGGCACCCGTGCCGTCCTTGCGGAGCTGGATGGACTCCAGGACGTACTGGCCCTGCAGGACATGCTCTACAAGTCTCCGCTTCCTGGCCAGGTTGACGTGCTGGCGGCAGCCGAAACGGTTATGGTCGTTGGCGAATCCGCAGCGGCAACGCGCGCCATCGGCGCCCGGTTGCTCGAGCTGGAACTCACGGCGACCGAGGCTACTGACTCTGGGCTTGTGGTCATCGATACCGTGTACGACGGCGATGACCTCGCCGATGTCGCGGAACTCACCGGGCTGAGCGTGGAGGGCGTAATTTCGGCCCACACAGACCAGATCTGGACTGTTGCTTTCGCCGGCTTCGCTCCCGGATTCGGCTACATGGTGGGCGAGAATGAAGTCCTCACGGTTCCCCGCCGCTCCTCACCGCGCACGGCTGTTCCCGCTGGATCCGTGGCCCTCGGCGGCCAGTACTCGGCTGTCTACCCCCGGCGTTCTCCCGGCGGTTGGCAGCTGATTGGCCGAACGGGAGCCCGTATGTGGGATCTCGACCGTCCCCAACCGGCCCTGGTTCGGCCCGGCGACAGGGTGCAGTACCGCGCTGTTCGGGAGGTTGTCACGGCCAGTGCGGAGCATCAAGCTGAACCCGAGGCCGATCACCACACGGACTCCGGCCTGCGGATCCTCAACCCCGGGGCGCAAAGCCTTATCCAGGATCTGGGCCGGAGAGGCTACGGGGCCTTGGGGGTCTCGGCGGCCGGTGCCTTGGACCGGGCATCCCTGCGCCGCGCCAACCGCCTCGTCGGCAACAGCTCGTCGGCTGCCGCCATCGAGACCGTCAACGGTGGGCTGACCGTGGAAGCGGTCGGTGACCAGGTGATTGCCGTGACAGGTGCGCCTACCACCCTCACCGTCCAGTCGCCGTCGTCGGCTGAATTTGAGGAGTCTGACGGCGACGCCCGGAACGCAGTGCGCAGCGTCCCGATTGCTGCTCCATTCGCCTTGCTCGACGGCGAAGTACTTACCCTCGGACCGCCCGAGGCCGGGTTCCGGAACTACGTTGCAATCCGCGGTGGCATAGCGGTTCCCGAAGTCCTGGGGAGTCGTTCGGCCGATACGATGTCCGGGATCGGACCTGCCTCGCTGGTGGTTGGGCAGGAGCTCCCGGCGGGCGCCGCCACGGCGTCTACTGCGGTTGGAAGTCCGGAGCTGCAACCGGAATTTCCGGGTACCAGTGTCACCGTTCTCGATGTGGTTCCCGGACCCCGTGCTGATTGGTTCGATCAGTCCGCCATCGAGTCCCTGACATGTCAGGAATGGCTGGTCACACCACAATCCAATCGCGTGGGCATGCGACTGGACGGTACTCCTCTCCAGCGCGCCCGCGAGGGTGAACTTCCCAGCGAGGGGACTATGGCTGGTGCCCTCCAGATCCCGCCCGCCGGACTTCCCGTGCTGTTCTTGGCCGACCACCCCATCACCGGTGGATACCCCGTGATCGGCGTGGTTCGCGACGAACACCTTGACCTTGCCGGGCAGGTCCCCATTGGCGGACGGATCCGGTTCCGGATGGTCCCCGATTCCCCCGACTTCACCAAGACCCCAGAGAAGTGAGTATTTGATGCGAAAGGTCCTGATTGCGAACCGCGGAGAAATCGCTGTTCGAGTCGCCCGAGCCTGCGATGACGCCGGCATTTCCTCGGTGGCCGTCTATGCGGACATCGACGCCGACGCAATGCACGTGGGTGCCGCGGATGAAGCCTATAGCTTGGGCGGAAACAGCCCCGCTGAGACATACCTTAACGTCGCGAAGCTGCTAGCCGTTGCCGAACAGTCGGGGGCTGACGCCGTCCACCCCGGGTATGGCTTCCTCTCGGAAAACGCCGATTTTGCGCAAGCAGTCCTCGACGCCGGACTCGAGTGGATCGGTCCGTCACCGGAGTCGATCCGGCAGTTGGGCAACAAGATTACAGCCCGCGAGATCGCTGTCCGTGCTGGTGCCCCCCTTGTGGCCGGCAGCGATGGCCCGGTTGCTACTGCTGCTGAAGCCCGGGCATTTGCCGAGAAACACGGACTGCCGGTGGCCATCAAGGCGGCCTTTGGCGGAGGTGGTCGCGGGCTCAAGGTTGTCCGTGAACTCGCCGAAGTGGAGGAGGCTTTCGACTCCGCAGTGCGTGAAGCCATCACAGCGTTCGGGCGTGGGGAATGCTTCGTGGAACAGTACCTTGACAGGCCTCGGCACGTGGAGGCGCAGGTCATCGCGGATACCCATGGCAACGTCGTTGTGGTGGGTACGCGCGATTGCTCCCTCCAACGCCGTCACCAGAAGCTCGTGGAAGAGGCACCCGCGCCTTTCCTCACCGAGTCCCAGCAGCAACAGATCTATGACGCCGCCAAAGCAATCGTCCGCGAGGCCGGCTACTACGGCGCCGGGACTGTTGAATTCCTGGTCTCCGCAGATGGGGCCGTGGCCTTCCTCGAGGTAAACACACGCCTGCAGGTGGAGCACCCGATAACCGAGGAAACTGCTGGGATTGACCTCGTTCAGGAGCAGTTCCGCATTGCAGCCGGCCTGCCCTTGAGCATTACCGCGGATCCCATAGCCCACGGCCATTCCTTTGAGTTCCGCATCAACGCCGAGGACGTTGGCCGCGGATTCCTGCCTTCCCCGGGCGCAGTGGCATCGTTCCAAGCGCCCACGGGTCCCGGCATTCGTTTGGATACCGGCGTGAGTGCGGGCTCGTTTATTGCACCGCAGTTCGATTCGCTCCTGGCCAAATTGATTGTTACTGGTGCCGACCGCCAGCAAGCGCTGCGCCGCGCACGCCGAGCACTTGCCGAAATGGAGATCACCGGACTGCCCACCGTGTTGCCGTTCCACCGCGCGGTTGTGGAGTCCGATGACTTTACGTCCGTAGCCGGGCTGCGCGTTCACACCCGGTGGATCGAGACGGACTTTGCAGATCAGATCCCCGTTGATTCCGAATACAACGTGGTTGCCCCTGGTGGCGTGCGACGCACTATCACCGTGGACGTCGACGGCAAGCGGCTCGCGGTGGGACTCCCGGCTGATCTGCTGGAGGGTTGGGCCCGGTCAGGGCAAGGACTTCCCTCAGGCTCGGTGGTCACGGGGTTGCAGGGCGATTACGTGGGAGCGTCCAATTCAGGGGGAGCCTCACCAGCGGAATCAGCCCTGGTTTCCAGCATGGCCGGCACCGTTGTGAAGTGGCTCGTGGAGCCAGGCACCGAGGTCTCGGCAGGTGACCCCTTGCTGGTGGTGGAGGCCATGAAGATGGAAACGCAGGTGGCAGCCCACCGTGCAGGCACGCTCTCCGAGGTGCTCTCGGCACCCGGCGGTGTGGTGACAGCGGGAGCCGTGCTGGCCCACATCGAGTAGCAGCTGCTGGAACGTCGCCAACCCGCTATTCCGTCCCTGGGCAGCAACGGAATAGCGGCTTGGCAACGTGATTGCCCCGAATGGTCCTAGGCGTGCGTCGCCGCAGAGATGCCCAGCACGCTGTCCAGCAGCTCATTCCGGAACTTGCCCGACGGGTCCTTGGACTGAACCAAAGCCCGGAAGTCCTCGAAGCGTGGGTAGAGCGCGGCGAAGTCGTACAGGCTTGGCGTGAAGAGCTTGCCCCAGTGCGGCCTCGCGCCGAAGGGACGCAGTGCTTCCTCCAGTTCCGGGAGTGCCGCTTCCACCTGGGCTTGCAGTGGCTTCCATGTGAAGTGGAGGGCCACGCTTTGTTGCCGGTAGAAGGGGCTGAGCCAGAACTCGTCTGCTGCTACTGTACGAATTTCGGAGATGAACAGCAGGGGTGCCAGCTTTTCCGCGAGCTCTCGGACAGCTTGAAGAGCCGCGGGTGCATGCTCCAGGGGTAGGAGGAATTCGCTCTGCAGTTCCTCACCATTGCTCGGCGTGAATTCGTGGCGGAAGTGCGGCAGGCGGTCCAGCCATTTGCCGGGCTCGTCCAGCTGACCCGTGCAGTTCTCCGCAGACATATCCGGCAGGGGATGCATGGCGACCATGGCTGCGGTTGCTCCGAACAGGTCCGGCAACGGAGCTTCGGTATCCAGGGCTTTCAACCACACCTGCGGGATGGACTCACCGGTGTAATTCGTGAAAAAGCTGACGCTGTACGCGGCCGACGCGATGTTCGCGAAGTCAGCCAGCGCCCGCTCCCACGGCAGGCCCGTGAGCACGCGCTGCCGCATCTGATAGCTCGGGCGGACGGCCAGTTCCAGTCCTGTGACGATCCCCAGGGCGCCGACTCCCACAACGCTGGCGAGGAACTCGTCGTCGTCCGGGGTAAGCGTCACCAGCTCGCCATCTGCACGCACCAGGTCAATGCTTACGACGGCGCCAGCCAGGGAGGGATTGTTGACACCACTGCCGTGCGTCCCGGTTTGGATGGCCCCCGCTACCGAGATGTGCGGGAGTGAAGCGAGGTTGTGGATGGCATAGCCCTGTTCCTCGACTACCCGGCAAAGTGCGCCATAGCTGATACCACCGCTGACTTTGACGGTACCCTTCTCGGCATCAAGTGAGATCTCCTGGGGCAATGCATCCAGGAGAAGGTGCATGCCATCGGTGTCTGCGACCTTGTTGAACGAGTGGCGGGAACCGAGGGCCTTGATCCGCGGCGCGTTGGCCACAAGCCCGCGCAGCTGGTCCACGGAGGTGGGCCGCTGGACTTCGGCGGACGAATACTCAAGGTTTCCTGCCCAGTTCTTCATTGAATGATCTTCCCACTTGGTTACTTATCGGCTCCCGCAATTGTTAACGCTCACAACTAATTGCGTCAAGAGGCGTCCAACTGATTGATGCAGTCTCAGCTGGAGCCGCGGGACGCTAGTCCTTCAGTGGTCGGCGAGCCAGCCATGCCGCGACAATCGCGCCGGAGATGTTGTGCCACAGCGAGAAGACGGCGGAGGGCAGCGCAGCCAGCGGACTGAAGTGCGCCGTGGCAAGGGTCGCCGCCAAACCGGAGTTCTGCATGCCCACCTCGAAGGCCAAGGCGCGCCGAGCCTTGTCATCCAGGCGCCCCAGCTTGCCGGCCAGGTAGCCCAGGCCCAGCCCAAAGCCATTGTGGAGAACGACTGCCAGGAACACGATGGCCCCGGCTGCAACGATCTTGCTGGCGCTGCCTGCCACGACGATCGCCACGATCAGTGAAATCACGACGGCGGACGCCCACGGAAGTGCCGGAAGCACCTTTGCGACGAGCTTGGACAGGAAGAGTCGAGCGAGCAGGCCTGCGATGACCGGAAGCAACACGGTCTTCACGATGTCCAGCACCATGGCACCAGCATCAATGTGCAGGAACGAGCCCGCCAACAGGAGCGTCAGTGCCGGTGTGACGATAGGAGCGATCAGTGTGGAAACTGAAGCAACAGCGACCGACAATGCCACGTCACCCTTGGCGAGGAACGCCATCACGTTGGATGCCGTACCGGACGGCGCGCAGCCCACAAGGATAAGGCCGACGGCGAGCTCGGGCGGCAGCTGAAGCAGGACGGCAATCAACCAGCCTGCCCCGGGCATGATCACGTAGTGCGCCACGATGCCGAGTGCCACAGCCCATGGACGACGCGCCACAGAAGCGAAGTCGGGCGGCGTCAGCGTGAGGCCCATGCAGAACATGATGACGCCCAGCAGATAGGGAACGGCGACGCCCATAGGCTTGAACAGTTCCGGAAGGAGGAACCCGAGGACGCCGGCCAGCACAACCAGGAGCGGGAAAACCGTCACGGCTATCCGCGCGATTTTGGCCTCTGCGGCGAGGGCTGCGTTGACGGGAGCCTCGGACCCTGAAGTGTCTGTCTGGGAATTCGTTGCCTCAAGCATTTATCCATGCTCACATTGGTCCGTGGGCATGACCGAGTTCGTTACTTCCAATGCGGCATATATGTCAGATGACCGCTGTTTCGGACCCAAGTAGGTTGCAGCACTGCGCGTTTTGAGAGCTCATAACGCGCACAATTGCGACCCAGTTGGATCAGCCGTTCAGCTTTCCCGCGAGCCGTTCGCGCATGTGGATACTGGCCTCGTTGAGCCCGATGAACTCCACCTCGCGCCCATGGTTGCGGTACTTCTCGGTGACGGAATCCAGCACGGCAATAGTGGAGGCATCCCAAAGGTGCGAGTTATGGAGATCGATCACCACACGATCTATGCCCTCCGAGGAATCCTTTGCATAGTCGAACTGCGTGTACAGATCATTGGACGAGGCGAAGAAGAGTTCGCCGTCCACCGTGTACGTAGCCACGGTTTCCCCGTTGAGCTCCAGTTCGGTCCGCTCGACAGTAGCGAAGTGGGCTACGCGCCGCGCAAACAGCACCATCGCCGTCAAAACGCCGACGCCGACACCCACTGCCAGATTGTGCGTCGCCACGACAGCGGCAACGGTGATCAGCATGACTGCGGTCTCCGATTTGGGGAGTCGCTTCAGGGTGGACAGCCGAACGGAATGCCACTCGAAGGTAATCAAGGAAACGAAGATCATCACGGCAACAAGGGCCGCCATGGGAATCATGCCCACAATGTCGCCCAGGACAACCACCAGGACAAGCAGGAAGACGCCGGCCAAGAACGTTGAGAGCCGGCTCCGCGCGCCGGATCCCTTGACGTTGATCATGGTCTGTCCGATCACGGCACACCCACCCAGTCCGCCAAGGAATCCCGTGACGATGTTGGCCACTCCCTGACCCCAGGAAACCCGTGTCTTGTTGGACCGCGTGTCCGTGATATCGTCCACGAGCTTGGCTGTCAGGAGTGATTCCAGCAGTCCAACGAGGGCCATGGACAACGCGAAGGGCGCAATGATCTGGAACGTCTCCAGGTTCAGCGGGACATTGGGCAGGAAGAACCCGGGCAGGCTGTGGGGGAGCTCGCCTTTGTCACTGACCGTTGGAACATCGATGTGCCCCAGAACGGTAACCAGAGTAATGACGACGATCGCCACGAGAGGCGCAGGAATAGCCGTGGTCAGGCGAGGTACGCCAAAGACCATGACGAGTCCCACGGCAACAATTGGATAGACCATCCACGGGACATTGAAGAGTTCCGGCATCTGCGAGATGAACACCAAAATTGCCAGTGCGTTCACGAAGCCGATCATCACCGACCGAGGAATGAACCGCATGAGCCGCGTGACACCTAGTACAGCCAGGATGATCTGGAAGATACCCGCCAGGATGATCGTGGCGATCAGGTAGTCGAGTCCGTGCTCCTTCATCACGGGAGCGATGACCAGGGCAACAGCCCCTGTCGCTGCAGAGATCATGGCTGGACGACCACCAACAAGGGCCGTCACCACGCCCATGGTGAAGGAAGCGAACAACCCCACCCTGGGATCAACGCCCGCGATGATCGAGAACGCGATGGCCTCCGGAATGAGCGCCAGTGCAACCACCAGTCCAGCCAGGGATTCCGTCAGCAGGCGGCGGGGCGAGCGGAAGGTCACCCGCAGTGACACGAGTTGCTCGGGAGTCATGGCGTCCTTACAGTGCAGTCTGGCGGTAACGCTCAATCTGCTTCAGACGCCGCTGGAGGCTATCGCGCCGCGGGTGCGGAACGACGTCGGGCGCCTCAGCGGTGAGGTCAATATGTTCGGTTCCGTACTGCCACAGCAGGAGGTCATCCAGGAGGCGGTCGGGGCCCGGGGAGTAGCGGTGATCCAGGGCTTTGCGGACCTCCGTGATCCGGTTGGCACTAAGGAGCCCCGCAAGTTCCACGGTTTTGGTGAGTCCGTGGGCGGCCAGAAGTTCGGCAGCCCACCCCCAGTCGTCATCAACTTTACGGTCAACGTGGGGCAGGAGCGTACGCCAGACGTCCCGAACGCGGTTGGGAGTCAGTGGGGAAGCACCCTCACCGTGCAGGTCCCAATAACTGCGGACCTCTTCATAGCGCTCGTGGAGGTCGGCGAAGGCGCTCTCCACGGTTTCCAACATGGCCGCAGTGGCTGTGAACTGGCGATCGAAATGCGGGGTCCAGGCCCGTGGATCCTCCGCCTTGAACCGGATATCGTGCTCGATCTCGCTCCAGGCGTGCGCAAAAACAGTGCGGATCTGGCATTCGAAGAAGTAGCTGCCGTTGGCAGGCATATCCGGGTTGAAGACGTGCTGATACTCCTTGACGGCCTCATTCTGGATGGTTCGCAGGATGAGGTGCCGGCTTGAGTAACCGTACGTGCCCGATTCGATGGAACCGATGTCCTTCTCGCGGTCTCCTCGGCAATCGAAGAGCTGGCGTTGTCGCTTGATGATGTTGGCTACGGCTGCGTTCTCTGCAGGCAGTTTGGTGATGACGCGGATGCCCACCATGTCATTCAAGGTGCGGAAAGGGTCCGGGAATTTGAGGACCCGCGGGCCGCCCGGCTCCAAAGGATCATCCGTGCGGGAAATTTTTTCGCGGAACGACTCCACTGTTTTGGTTCGGCCGGTGACAAACAAGGGAGTGACCTCGGCGTCGTTGAGCATGTCCCTAAGGGTCAGCAACACATCCCGTGTGACCCGCTTCAGGGCAGGGCGAACACGCTCATAGAGCGCCACGTTCGCATCCACTGCATCGCGCTGGTCCTGGTCCAGGCTGTCCCAATTGCTTGCCATGCCCCCAGCTTACGGGGCGGGTCCGACACTGGGGCCGGCCAGCCGCCGTCGGGGTGCCCTAGCCAAAGTTGCGGGACGTCACGATAGGCTCGGTACAAAGGAGGGCGCAATGTTGCGGCACAAGTACAGCTACGGCGAACACCCCAGTCAATGGGGCGAACTCTTCATACCTGAACCGAACAACGGAAACCATCGCGGCGCGTCAGCCGTCGCGGGTGGTGTCGCGGTTGTGATCCACGGCGGCTACTGGCGCTCACAGTACGGCGCCGAGCTCGGTGAGCCCCTGGCCCGTGACCTCGCGGCGCATGGAATTACCGCCTGGAACCTCGAATACCGGCGGGCAGGCAACGGCGGTGGTTGGCCGCATACGTTCGAAGACATCCTGGCCGGCATTGACCATCTCGCTGAAATCGCCGATAAGCACGAACTCCACCTCGGCAAGGTGGTGGCTTTGGGCCACTCGGCTGGCGGTCACCTGGCTGTGTGGGCCGCCGGACGGCAGCGCCTCTCGGCCATCGGAACGCCCGACGCCGACCGCCAACTCGTGCGTGGACCGGAGGACAACGCTGTCCACCTGACGGGCGTCGTCAGCCAGTCCGGCCTCCTGAACCTTGCTGCCGCGGAAAAACTGAATCTCAGTAACGGTGCCGTCTGCAACCTCATGGGCGGCGATTCTGCCAGATACCCCAAAAGGCATAAATACGCAGACCCCATGAGTTCACTGCCCATCGATGTTCCAGTTTTCGCCGTCCATGCCACCGACGACGAAGACGTTCCCGTCAGTCAGTCCGAGGCCTACGTCGCGGCGGCAACGGCGGCCGGCAGCGCAGCGCAATTGCTGCGTGTCCCTGGGGATCACTTCGATCTCATAGATCCCAAAGCTGTGGCCTACAAGAAATGCCGCGAACTGGTACAACGCCTGCTCTCCTGAATCACTGGTAGCGCCTGCCCTTCCTCTGGCAGAGTGGTCCCATGCTGACTGTGATTGGCGAGGCCTTGGTTGACGTTGTGCAGCGCCCCAGCGGAATCGAGGCGCACGTAGGGGGCAGCCCGCTCAACGTCGCCGTTGGTTTGGCGCGTTTGGACCACCCCGTGCAGTTCATCGGGCGGTTTGGCCAGGACGCATACGGCGATTCCGTGGCGGCGCACCTCCGGTCCAGTTCCGTGATGGTCCCCCTTCCGCCCGACGGCAAACCCACCAGCGTAGCCACGGCTGTGATCGACGACGACGGCGCCGCCACCTACACCTTCGATCTCACCTGGGATTTGCCGGGCCTCGGAGAGCGGTTGCCGCTCATGCTGCAGGGGGCCACTTTGCTGCATACGGGTTCGATAGCGACCGCCTTGGAGCCAGGTGCCGCGGACGTGCTTGCCGCCGTCGAGCATGCCCATCCGGGCAGCACTATCAGCTTCGACCCCAACTGCCGCCCCAGCATCATTACCGATCGCGATTACGCACGGAGGCAGGCCGAACGCTTCGTAGTGCTCTCCGACGTCGTGAAGGCTTCTGACGAAGATCTCGAATGGCTGTATCCGGGCGTTGATCCGCTGGAGTCAGCACGCCACTGGTTGTCGCTGGGAGGTACGGAAGGACCCGCGCTGGTGGTGGTGACGCGGGGCGCGCGTGGTCCGTGGGGAATCACGGCCATCGGCGAGACCCAGGTCCCGGCGCCTTCCGTAACGGTGGTGGATACCGTTGGTGCCGGCGATTCGTTCATGGCGGGGCTGCTGTCAGCGATAGTGGACCGCGGGTTGGACGGTGCGCAAAACCGCGGGGCACTCAGAGCCATGCCGGCCGAGACCCTTGCCGCCATCATGGACCACGCGACCCGTGCTGCCGCTGTCACAGTGTCGCGGGCAGGGGCCAATCCGCCCACTCGGTCTGAGCTCAACCACAGGGCTGTTGCAAGCTAAAACTGTTGCCGGCGAAGTCCGGACAAGAGGAGGTGCACCATGAAAGACCACGATCCGTACGCCGCGACGCCCGCGCCGGAGTTACAGGTTGCGAGCGAGTCATTCACCGACGGCGATACTCTCGGCCCCGATCAGCGGAGCGGGATTCTGGGTGCGGGCGGCCAAGACATTTCTCCCCAGCTGAGCTGGAGTGGAGCTCCGGACGGAACCAGGAGTTTCGCGGTCACTATGTGGGATCCCGATGCTCCCGGCCGTGGGGGCTACTGGCATTGGGCGGTACTTAATATTCCTCCTGAGGTATCAAGCCTTCCCGCCGGTGCCGGCGGCCAGGACGGCCACGCGTTGCCCGCTGGCGCGTTCCAGTTAATGAACGACGGCGGCCGCAGCGGCTATGTTGGGGCGGCACCTCCCAGAGGGCACGGACCGCATCGGTACATAGTGGCCGTACATGCGCTGGACGTGGAGGACCTGGGCATCGAAAAGGATTCCGAGGCACGCATACTTGCTTCAGCCCTTCCTGCGCATACGTTGGCGCGCGGAACCATCACGGGTATGTTCGAGCGTTAGCTGCGGCATTTGGGTTCTCAACAGCCACGTAGACTGACATGATGCGCCTCGTAGCAAGTGATATTGACGGCACCATCCTCGGTCATGACGGCAAGATCAGTGATCGGACCGTCAAGGCATTCAAAGCATGCCGGGACGCTGGGGTGGAGCTTGTGTTCGTCACGGGCCGGCCGCCGCGGTGGTTGTATCCGCTGCAGGAACAACTCGGACACAGCGGTATCGTGATTTGCTCCAACGGCGCGGTGGTGTGGGATCTCGAAACTGAGAAGCCCATTTCTTCTTGCACATTGGATATCACATCCATTTTTGAAGCGCGACGCATCATCAAGTCCCTGCGGCCGGATGCTTTGTTCGCCGTGGAAACGCTGACTGGTTTCCAACTGGAGCCAGGCTTCCTCGAGAATGAAACCAGCGAGCTGCTCGCGGAGTTCACCCCCGCACCGCTGGACCAGACGCTAACGGCGGATGACGCCGTCGTGAAGTTCCTGGCGATAACCCGTAAAGGCACCCCGGACGAATTCCTTGCCGAAGTCCAGCCGGCCGTCGCCCATCTGGTCAGCACCACGCACTCGGCACCGCGCACCGCAATGCTTGAGATGTCCGTGCCCGGCATCAACAAGGCCGTCACCCTCGCGAAGTATGCGGAGTCGTTGGGAATCGAGGCCGCGGACGTGGTGGCCTTCGGGGATATGCCCAACGACATCGAGATGCTCCGCTGGGCCGGTCACGGCTACGCGATGGCCAGCGGCCACCCGGAAGCGATCCTCGCTGCGGGGCAACAGGCGCCACACTTCGACGACGACGGCGTGGCCCAGATCCTCGAGGCGAAACTGACGGAGCAAACGGTCTAACCACGTCCGACACGAGGGATCCAGCACCGCACCGACGCACGGTATCTGATGAATTCTGCACCAAACCGCTCTTCGAGATCGGCTTCCTCAAGCGGCCGGACGGCATAGTTCCACAGCAGTGAGCCGAGAACCGCGTAGGCGACTACCAGCCAGGACCCGAGAATGAGGCCGACCGCGGCACCTTGGGTAATGCCCGCAACAGCCATGGGATTACGAAGCCAGCGATACGGTCCGGCGATGACCAAGCGGTTGGGCATGGATGAGGGCAACGGGGTGCCAGCTCCGAGCCAAGACATGGTCACGGCGGAGGCGACGCCCAGCGCACTTGCGAGCGTCAGAAGCAGCGCTCCGGCAGGGGCGGCCATTGGCAGAAATTGCATGGAAACCTCCCATCGCTGTTCGAGGAACGTCAGGGCCAAGGGGATCACAACCAGGAAGAATCCCCAGAAAAGGATCATTTGGCCGATCGTTGCTCCCACGTTTGTTGCCGTGCGACGGCCAGCGGCTGAACGGAAGGCGAAGGGCCCCTGGATGATCCACGCCGTGGGAATCCCGCCCAGGATGACGATGCTGAGGGCTACCAGGGAACAACTGGCAGCGGCAATCATCATCAAAACGCCCAACCCTGCTTCAGTTGTCATCGTGGCGTAGACCCCAAGGGCAACGGCGACGACTCCTGTCCAAGCAGTGGCCACAAAGACGGCAGTCCTCACGCCGATTGCCGCAAGGGCGGAGGCGATGACGAAAAGGGGAATGTCGAAGGCCGCAACGGTGACGGGATCGAGGCTACCGAGGGTGGCTTCACGCACCACGGGTGACAGGAAGACGGCGATCCACCACGAAAGACCGGCGGCTGCCTGCACGGCAAAATAGGCTCGGCACAGCAGCTGCAAGCCCGATCTTGTACCTTGAGGTTTCACGGATGACGGACGCCGCGACCTGCGAGCACTGCGCGGTAGCCCTCCATGTATGTGGGGAAGGCGAACTCGAAGCCAGTCCCGCGCAGCTTCTGATTGGAGCAGCGTTTGTCTCCAGGGCAGGCGTGGGCGTCTTCCAACGCCGTCGGGGGTTCAGGGTTTCCCATTTCCAAAGCAAGAAACCGCATGACGTCACCCATCTCGGCAGCATGGTCGTCTACGCCTACGTAGACCGGATCCGGGTCCTGATCCATGGTGGTGAGGTGGACGATCATGGCCGCGGCATCGTCCCTGTGAACACGGTTGGTGTGCCGGGGTCGTGCTGGAATCACGGCTTGCCCTGACTGCACTTGGTCGATCAGTCGCGTTCGCCCCGGACCGTAAATGCCGCCGAGCCGAAGGATGATGGGTTGGGTTCCCGTTCCCCGGGTGCGGGCAAGCAGCATATTTTCAGCCTCCACCAGCACTTTGCCACTGAAGCGCGTGGGCTCGGTGGGTGTGGTTTCGTCCACCACCGCTCCGTCGGAGTCCTTATATACGGCTGTGGAGGAGACGAACAATATGCGTTCCGGTTCAATAGAATCGCGATCCAAGGCGTCCAGAGTATTTCGGAGGCCGTCTATGTACGCTGCCCGGTATGCCTCCTCGGTGGAAGAATCGGCGGCGACTGCGACCACAACGATCTTCACATCTGCTGGGATGGCCGGGACTTCACGTGAGAGGTCCGCGCGCATGCCCCGGATCCCCTCGGGGAGTTTTTCCGGAGAACGGCGAAGCCCGATCACGTCATGGCCCAACTCTGCGAAACGCAGTCCGGCTTCGGTTCCAAGGTCGCCACACCCGGCAATCAATACAGTCATGCCACTAGTTTGGCAGCCCTGATGCTCCGCCAAGCTGTCACCAACTTCCCAGTCTCCATACAACCCGCGTTCAACTTGCGTCCGTAGGCTTTCAGCCACAGACCCGTTTAGCTTGTTGGATGTAGGGGAATCATGGCCAAGCGTAGGATCAACGACTTCAACACCGCTCCGTTGCGGCGGATCGAACCGGATCACCACTGGAGGTCGCTTCGCCAGGGCGACCGCGTGAGCGTGACCCTGACGCCGGGGTACGAATCGGCTGGGATAGTGGACGCCGTTACCGGTGACGCAACGGCAGTTTGGGTGGAGCTCGACGGCGGTCGGGGCCGCACGCTGGTGCACATCAGCGATGGCGTGGCGGTGGTCCCCTTGGAGAAGGTGACGGTCACCGAGGAGTCGTAGTCGCCTATGCGCAATGGGCTACGCTTCGCATGTGACACTGCCATATTTCCTCCGCAAGGACGGCACTGTGGGCCCACTGGCCTTCGCTCACCGCGGATTCTCCATGAATGGGTTGGAGAACTCCATGGCTGCTTTTCGTGCCGCCGTTGAGCTGGGCACCCTGCACCTTGAAACTGACGTGCACACCACTTCAGATGGAGTCCTCCTCGTTTTCCATGATTCTTTCTTGGACCGGGTCACAGATTCGTCTGGCCGGATCGCCGAGCTCACGGCAGCCGAGGTGGCGCGGGCCCGCATTGGAGGAGTGGAACCCGTGCCGACTTTTGACGAGCTGGTGGCAGTCTTCCCCGATGCCCGCCTGAACCTGGACGTAAAGGACTGGAATTCCGTTAAACCGATGGCCGAGGCTATCGAGAAGCACGGCATCCATGGCCGGGTGTTGGTTACGAGTTTCTCCGACCGGCGTCGTCGTGCAGTCTTGAAACTCCTCAGCCAGCGGACGGCTTCTTCGGCTGGCAGCACCCTGACCGCGCTTTTCGTACTCCTTGGGCCCTTGCTGCCGGCGGGTTTGGCCCGCAAGGTGCTCACCGGCGTCGATGCTTTCCAAGTGCCGGTCCGCTATGGGCGATTCCCCGTGGTGACTCCCGGTTTTGTTCGTCGCGCCCACCGCTTGGGCATCCAGGTTCACGTCTGGACCGTCAACGAGCCCGCTGAAATGGGGCGTCTATTGGATCTGGGTGTGGACGGTATCGTGTCCGACCGGCTGGACCTGCTAAAGGACGTTCTGGTGCGCCGGGGGCAGTGGGTCTAAGTCGCAAACTCAGCACCCTTCTTATGGGCCGACATTGTTAGTCGTCCTGGGCTTCGATGGCTGCCTTACGGACCTGGCTGGCGCGGATCCGCCCGAGATCGAACTTGCCTCTGCGATCGAAAGTGAAGATGCCATTCTTTTCCTGAAAGACGTCCGTCAGCTGCGTATAGCAGTAACCGAACATGTCCGGGTTATCCAGGAGTACGCCACATAGTCCGTCGAAACGGGCGTAGAACTCCTCCTCGCTGCTGACACGCTGGCCGTAACCCCACGACGTCGATACATCAGTTCCGAGGCCCTCTTCTGCCGCTGCTTGGCGCGCCTCCGTTTCGTTCCACCAAATGCCGCCGAATTCAGACACGAAATATGGCTGGCCAGCGTAAGGCACAGAGTATTCCTCACCCTGTGGATTCCTGTTTACAAACGGCTTCCCGTCCGAAAGGCCCTGCTGCTCGATCCGGAACTTCTCCGGATTCTGCTCGTAGGAATGGGAATCGTAAATGTCGGTTTCGCGGATGCGGTGGGAGTATCCGGATGCGTCGATGACCGGCCGCGTGGGGTCGGCCAATTTCGTGGCAAGGAACATGGCCTGCGTGACGTCATCAAGTACCGTGAGTCGATCGTGCAGGACCTGGTGCGTTTCGTTGAGCGGGCACCAACCGACGATCGAGGGGTGGTTGAAGTCACGTTGCAGGACCTCGAGCCATTGGGCTACGAAGCTCGCTGTCGGCTTCTGGTTGTGCCCAATGGTTCCTCCTCCGGAGACGCCCCAGTCGCCGAACTCGCCCCAGACCAAGTAGCCGAGATGGTCTGCGTGGTAGAGAAAACGCTCTTCGAACACCTTTTGGTGGAGTCGTGCACCGTTGAATCCTGCCGCCATGGACAACTCGATGTCCTTGACCAGCGCAGCGTCGTCCGGCGAGGTCATCAGCGACTCCGGCCAATAGCCCTGATCGAGAACGAGTCGCTGGAACACTGCTTTGCCGTTGAGACGAACCACTTTGCCGTCAAGGGCAACTGAACGAACGGCTGCGTAGCTGCTGACGCGGTCAACCACAGTCCCTGCACCGTCCCGCACCGTCACCTCGAGGTCATAAAGGAAGGGATCCTCAATGCACCAAGGGCGCAGGGATTCGGCGGGAATGCTCAGCCGCAATGTTGGCGTGAGATCCAAGTCAGCCTTCGCCGCGGCTTCCACGGTTAGATCGCCCTTATCGCTGAGGACAGCGGTCACCGTGTGCCCCGTGCGGTTCTGGCTGATCGGAACCTCAATCGTGATGCTTGAGTCGGCCAGGTTGGGAGTCATTCGGAGGCGTTTGATGTGGACCTCGGGGACAGCCTCCATCCAGACCGTCTGCCAGATTCCAGTGGTGCGGGTGTACTGGCAATGTGTGTTGTTGTACCAGGTTGCCTGCTTGCCCCGTGCCTGCATTTCGTGCCTCGAATCGCGGACCCGGACAACGATGACCGCTTCCGTTCCGGGCTCGGCCACTCCACCAAGATCGGCGGTGAAGGGGGAGAAACCACCCCTGTGGCGGGCCACTTCAATGCCGTTGACCCAGACAGTCGCGTCGTGATCCACGGCGCCGAAGTGCAGGAGGACGTTCTGGCCGGCCCACTCCTGGGGGATGGTCACCGTCCGTCGGTACCAAACAGCTTCCATGAAATCCACGTGCTCAATTCCGGAAAGGGCGGACTCCGGGGCAAACGGCACCAGAATCTCGCTGGTGAGCTCGCGTCTGGCGAGTCCGCGCTCCAAACCTGAATCGCCGGCGTCGATCTCAAAACCCCAGGTTCCGTTGAGGTTCATCCAGTTGTCGCGGACAAGTTGGGGACGGGGATGCTCGGGCTTGGGAAGTGCCGGCATCATGTTGGGCTCTGTCAACGCATCTCCTTCGGAAGGGGAAGGGTTCAATTTCCAGTCAAGCGCATCACCGGAAAATGTGCACCCACCAGCTGGCGTACTCGCTGTACGGCGCCAACTTGTCGCTCGTCGCATTGTCTGTGGCCGCCAAATAGGAAACGTGACGTGAGATGGTGTTCCTACCACTAGCCGCCGCGCGAGGAGAATGACGTGACGAGTTTCCGCTTGGCCATCATTGATGACTATCAGCAGGTCGCCAGTGACTACGCCCCTTGGGATTCACTGCTCGACGACGGTGTGAAGGTCAGCGTTTTCAGCGCACCTTTTGTTTCCGAAGAGCAGGCCGTGGCAGCTTTGGCGCCGTTCGACATCATTGTGGCGATGCGCGAACGGACGCGCTTCCCTCGTCACGTGCTTGAGTCATTGACTAACCTGAAACTGCTCGTGACCACGGGCATGGCCAATGCTGCGATCGACCTTGAGGCAGCGTCGGAGCGTGGCATCCTGGTGTGCGGAACGGGCGGTTCGCCGGCGGCGGCACCGGAGATGACCTGGGCGTTGCTGCTCGCCTTTGCCCGCAACCTGGTTGTGGAGGAAAACTCGCTGCGGGCAGGCGACTGGCAGACCGCCGTCGGGTTTGAACTCGAAGGCAAGACGCTGGGAATCGTCGGCCTCGGCAAGATTGGGAAGCGCATTGCGGGCTACGCGAAAGCCTTTGGCATGGACGTTTTGGCGTGGAGCCAGAATCTCACGGCGGAGGCGGCCGAGGCGGTGGGCGTACGACAGGTGAGCAAAGAGGAGCTGTTCCGTGAGTCCGATGTGGTGACGTTGCACCTGCGGCTTTCAGAGCGGACCGAGGGCATCGTAGGAGCCGAAGAATTGAGGCTCCTGGGTCCCGGGGGCGTGCTCGTCAACACCGCACGGGGGCCACTGGTAGACGAGGCAGCGCTGATTCGGGCACTGGAGGAAGGCTGGATTCGTGGCGCTGCCATGGACGTCTTTGACGAGGAGCCCCTGCCCGCCGGACATGCATTGCTTCATTCCTCACGGACCGTGCTATCGCCGCACATCGGTTACGTAACGCACGAGAGCTACCGGCAGTTTTACGGCGGTGCATTCGAGGACGTCAAGGGGTGGCTCGATGGTGCCCCCATTCGTCGGCTGAACGAGTGACGCAATCTTCGTAATCGGCAATCGCTTTCCGGGCAAAGCTGGCAAGATGGACCCATGCGTATCCTCATCGCCCCGGACAAATTCAAGGGATCCCTGACCGCCGCGGAAGCCGCATCAGCCATGGCCGAGGGCGCACTGCGCGTCTATCCGGACGCTGTAACCACCCAATTTCCCGTAGCTGACGGCGGCGAAGGCACACTCGACGCCGCCATCGCCGCTGGCTACGAAGAGCGGAACCACGCCGTTGTGGGTCCAATTCTCAAGCCGGTGGGAGCTTCCTGGGCCATCCGCAAAGATTCCTTTGGCGGAGCCACGGCCGTCATCGAAACCGCCCAGGCTTCCGGTTTGGCCTTCATGGAGCCCACGCCCGAGAATTCGTTGCGCGCCCACAGCTACGGCTGCGGACAGCTCATCGCTGCGGCGCTCGACGCCGGGGCCACCGAGATTGTGTTGGGGCTTGGCGGTTCCGCAATGTCCGACGCCGGTAGTGGCGCCTTGCGTGCGCTGGGACTCAAGCCCGTGGACGCTGCCGGAAATGTGGTGCCCCTCGGCGGAGGTTTCCTTGCGGACGTCGTTGCCTTGGATGTTTCCGGGCTGGATCCGCGGCTTTCGCAAGCCAAGTTCCGGATCGCCGTCGACGTCCAAAACCCGCTGTTCGGCGCGGACGGTGCCGCTCATGTTTTCGGCCCCCAGAAGGGAGCCGACGAAGATGCTGTTGAAAGGCTCGACGCCGGTCTTCGTAACTGGGCGTCGCTCCTTCGGGAAGCCACGGGCAGGGACGTCAACGTTCCGGGAGCCGGAGCGGCAGGCGGGTTCCCGGCGTCGTTCCTTGCCTTTACCGACTCCGCGCTCGAAGGCGGCTTCGCGCTGGTCGCCGGGCTGACCGGCTTGGCTTCGCACCTCAGCGAGGCGGACCTCGTGATTACGGGCGAGGGTTCCATGGATGAGCAGTCACTCACCGGTAAGGCGCCCATCGCCTTGGCCGACGCCGCAAGCGTGCACGGCATTCCCGTGGTCGCTGTTGCAGGCCGAATCACGGTCACACCCGAGGATCTCGCCAAACACGGGATCGTGGCAGCGGCCCAGTTGTTGGACGTCGCTCAGCGCAAGGACGGTGTTCCGGACGTCGCCGACGCCGTTGCCAACGCGGCCAAGTACGTTGCGTGGGCTACCAGCCAGGTGCTTGAGGGGGCGTAGCTTCTTCGTCGCTGGGTTCGTCCCTGGGCCGGACTACTGCCTGTAGCCTTCGACTTCGCTGATCGGGCGGGGTTCGGCATCGTCGGGATTCTCACCAGCCTTCTTCTTGGCCCGCCTTTGGCGGAGCAAGTCCCAGCACTGGTCGAGTTGAGCCTCCAGCTGGGCCAAGCGGGCGCGGCTGCTGTCGCCGTCCACATCGTCCTCAATTCCGCCGCCCACCGCTGCATCACGCAGCCGGTGTTCCTCTTCCACGAGTGACTGAATCCGTTCCAGAAGATCCTGCTCGTCCATGGTTCACTCTCCTTGGTTCACTTGGTAGTTGCTTATACAGAACGTAGTCCGGCTGGCGGGGTGCGTCTACGGGTGGCCGACGGCATACTTGGGACATGAAATTCACCACGACCATCGTCGGCGATGGCAACAAGGCTGGCATTGAAGTTCCTGAGGATATTGTTAGTGCGCTCGATGCCGGCAAACGGCCCCCGGTAGTTGTAACCATCAACGGCCAGAGCTATCGCAGCAGCATTGCGGTGATGGGTGGGAAATACATGGTGGGTGTCAGCTCCGCGAACAGGGACCTGACCGGCGCGTCCGCGGGCGACACCGTGGACGTGGATCTGGAAGTGGACACCCAGCCGCGTGTGATCGAGGTTCCGGACGATCTTGCTGAGGCACTTGAGGCTGAGCCCGAGGCCAAGGCCTTCTACGGAACGTTGAACTACAGTGCCCAACGCCGATACGTGGAGCCGATCGGGGACGCCAAGACCGAGGAAACGCGGGCTCGGCGGATTGCGAAGGTTGTTTCGGATTTGAAGGCGGGGAAGAAGTAGCATCCTGGCTGCCGGTCCCGCGCGAGGTGCTTGCCGCCGTCGTCCGTTCGGGCGATAGGCTGGACTTTTTGGATCGTTGGGGGACAGCAGAGTGGTTTATGACCGAGAGCGTGACCTACGTGATGACGCCGTGTACGCCGAGCATAAGGATGCTGTAGCGCACGGCGAGAAACGCGTACTGCGCAGGACCAGCACGGGTGAGCTTCACAGCTACCCTTCGGACGAGATCGGGTTTACGCCCGGGCGGGGGCAGGCGCAGGTCAGCACCTGGTGGGGAATGGCGATTCTGGCCGCATTTGGGTTCGCGGGATTTCTTGGTGCGTTTGTGATGTTCCTGGACCCCGTGTGGCATGGAGAAGGGCCTGGATGGGGTGCGCTATGGCTTATGGCCTTTGCGGCATTTATCGCTTGGTACGGGTTCAGCCTAAGCAGGGATGAGTACCGGGCAACCCGGCGTCGCAAGGAGCGGGGCTCACCCAAGCCAGGTACAGGGAGCGTGGATGTGGATCTGCTGGAACTGGGTAGCCAAAAGTGATCATGTTCCGGAAGCGCTTGCTCGGGGCCCTCAGTATCGTTGCCATGTCCTTGGTCCTGACGGGCTGCTTGGGGGACTACTTTGCCCCCGAGGACCGGTCTTCCGTGCCCGTGGCTGGCGAGTTCGATCAC
This sequence comes from Paenarthrobacter sp. 10L412, assembly GCF_056395565.1. Lineage (NCBI taxonomy): Bacteria > Bacillati > Actinomycetota > Actinomycetes > Micrococcales > Micrococcaceae > Paenarthrobacter > Paenarthrobacter sp. 10L412. The sequence continues at coordinate 244,211 of NZ_JBFTJT010000004.1, forward strand.
CTCACCGAAAGCGGGGTGGAGCGAATCAAGTCGCGGGGATCCGCGAGGTTGGACATGATTTCCGGACGGCTCGAAAAGGAGGTCGTCGGCCTTCCCGCTGATACCGCGTACGGTCCCACAATCCTCGCCAAGGATGGACGCATGATCGAAATCAGCATCGCGGGACCTGATGGGGACGTCTCTGCGAGCTCGGACACCTTGCGATTCAACACTGTCTCTACCCGCCCGGACTTCAGTGAGGCCACCTACTTCCTGAGGGCTGGCAGCTGGGACGAGCTCGTAAAGTTCATTCACGACGGCGTCGCGCGCTACGGTATCGATGCAGACGCGGCCGGGCGATGGATTGAAAGCATCGGCGGCAAGGAGGCGGAAACCAGTAACTATGCCCTTGGCCCGGGTACATCAACAGGTTTGGCAGTTACCTACGACCTTCGCTACGACGGACCCAAAGGCCAGCGGGTCATCATCGTCCATGTGAATCCTGTCCAGGATCTGAAGGACTAGTTGCCGCGCCAGGACTTTGCCGCGCCGTCGGGCGTATCAGTCTTGGCGTCGGCTGTAGGTGCTCACGACGTTGCCCTTGCTCGTGGCGTACTGATCCTCCAGAACGAGCCGGCTCAGTGGGTCGCCGTCCTCGAAGAGTCGCCGTCCACTACCGGCCACGACGGGGTGGGTCATGAGGGTCAACTCATCAAGGACGCCCGCGAACAGCAGTTGGCGTACCACGGAGATACTGCCGCAGACTGCGATCTCTCCACCGTCACGCCCCTTCAGGTCGGTGACGAACTGCTCCAGCGGGCCATCGATGAGGTGCGAGTTTTCCCATTCGAGGGGCTCGGACAGGGTGCGGGATGCGACGAACTTCTCCACGGGGTTGATGAACGCGGCAAAATCTTCGTCTTGCGAAGCGTTCGGCCAATATCCGGCCCACTCCTGGTAGCTGATTCGGCCTAGAACCACCGTGTCCACAGTGTTGATCATCTTTGTCAGTCCCTTGCCCAGCTCGTCGTCGAAGCTGTCGAACTGGAACTTGAACGGGTCCTGAACAACGCCATCCACAGAGTGGAACAGGCCGGCGGTAACTTTGCGCATACGTGCCTCCATAGGTTCTCAGGCCCAAGTTGCTACATCGAAGCCACATGTCGGCTTTACTAAGACCTTAGTCCTCAGGTCGGCAATCGATGATGAACTCCATCAGCGAGGTCGCGTTGGCGTCCAGGAAGAGAGTGATCAGGTGCTGGTTAAACTCGAGCCGACGACTGTAGGGAATCGAGATTGCGTCGTGGCCTGAACTCAACAAAATCCCATTCATCATGAGCCGGGACGTTCGTTTGTTCCCGTCGAAGTAAAACTGGTGGCGGGTGCCGAAGCAGAAGTACGCAACGGCTCGTTCAGCAGCGTCCTCGATGGTTTCAAGGTGAGCAAGGCCCAATTCGTACTCGATACGGAGCGCTTCCCCGCTGTCCTCACAGCCAGTCGACTTGAACGTGCCGTATTCGCCCAGGTTGACTGTGCCGCCACCGCGGACTGATCCTTCGCCTCGGAAATGCCCTGCCTCGATGGCTTCGTGCGGAGCCACCAGACCGTGGATTCGGTCGGACACACTCTTGTGGGGCTTGAACGTTCCATCCTGCACCAGGTCATGGAGCATTCTGGTTGAATCAGCCAGGGCGAGCACCTGCTTCTCGTCGTCCAATCTGTGTCCGCCCACTGTGACCCCTTCGAGCAGCGTCTGAACTTCGGGAAGCGTATATGGATTTCCTTCCAAAGCCGCTGCGTCCCAGACGTGTCCGGCCAGCTGATTCTGGAAACGCCCTAGGGCTCTCGGCACTTCCATGGTGGGCATCGATCGCCAAGGCACCGCGCTGGAATCCCATGTGAATCCAAGGTCCGCGAGTCGGTCAGCGGATGTCGCATTCGGCGGGCTTGGGGGCGGCTCGGCAAGCCTCTGCGATGGGCGCTTCTTGTACCGGTTTGATCCGATTCCCCAACTGCCCTCAGTCATTTGCTTCCTCCCAGTCCTGTGTCAGTTCCTCGGCCTGCTCCCGTGTCTCGGGCATGCCGTAGCAGTCCAAAATGACTTGGATAGGGTCCACCCAAACAATGCCTTCATCGTTCCAGGCGCCAGCTTGGCTGTTTTCATCCAAAGGCAAGAGAATCACATCTTGTGCAGTAGCTCCGGGCTGGCTGATGACGTTTCCGATCCGTCTGGGTTCCTCGACATAGAGAATGGTTGGCCCGTGCGTTTGGTGCGCTCCGATACGGGCAGCTGCTGGCGCGCCGCTGACCGCCCAGCCTTTTCGGGTGGCGGCTGCCGCAGAGCAGATTCGCAGGAGGCCCCAGTCGGAACTTGCTGTCACGACTCCTGGCCGGCACCGTGGTGGTGCGGCGATGCCAGCCTCCCTCGCAAGCGACCGGGGCCGCGCTGATCCGTCCCGGCTCGCCCAGCGTTTCAAGGTGGAGCTTGTTTCGGCATCGGCGGGAGGGGCAAATGCGTCATCAAGAATTGCCCTGGCGGATTTCAGTGCGTGAGGCACGCAAAGTGGTTCCAGGCGGGGAATGAACTGAAGGCCCACGGCGGCCAGTATCCTTGTCGCCATTCCGATGGTCGGATCGACGTCGCCCTTCTCGATCCGGGTGATGGTGGAGGCGGAAACTCCAGCTCTCCGCGCTAATTCGGTGCGGGTGAGTGACGAATCGCGGATGGCCTCCCTGACAAGGTGTTGCATATATGGAATTATGACCTTCGTCTTGCATAAATGCAATGAATTCTGCAGATCCTGCATATATGCAAGGTCGTGGAGGCCAGCGAACGATCGTTCCCGCCCAACGCAAGTGCCGCCGTCGTACTTTCGTGAAGTACGACGGCGGCACTCGCCTTTTGTGCGTCTGTCCGCCGACCCGCTAAGCGGTCTGGTCGGCGTGCTGGCCCTCGGAGATTTCCTCTACTACCTTGCTGTTGAACGCCGGGAGGTCGTCCGGATTCCGGCTGGTGACAAGGCCTTGGTCCACGACGACTTCTTCATCGGTCCAGTTGGCGCCTGCGTTCTTCAGGTCGGTTTGGAGCGTGTGATACGAGGTGACGTTGCGGCCCTTGACCACGCCCGCGTCGATCAGGATCCACGGTCCGTGGCAGATCGACGCCACCGGCTTGTGCTGCTCGAAGAAGGCGCGCGTAAAGTTCTGCGCATCCTTGTCCACGCGGAGGTGATCGGCGTTTATCACGCCGCCGGGGAGTACCAGGGCGTCAAAGTCCGATGCATTGGCATCGGCGACTGCGAGATCGACGTCGAAGGTCTCACCCTTCTCCACGCCGTTGAATCCCTGCAGCTTTCCCTTTGAAAGTGCCACGAGCGTTGGCTGGCCGCCAGCATCCTTCACGGCTTGCCATGGGCTGGTGAGTTCGACCTGCTCCACGCCGTCCGTCAACAGAAAGGCGACCTTCTTGCCGGCGATGGTGTGTTCTGACATTGTTCCTCCTCCATTGCGCGGCGGGTTCATCTGCCTTGCCTGAGGGCGTAAGCCGCCGCTGTGAGAGTTGTTTGTCTGACCTGTTCAAGCCTAGGGAAGGTCATTTTAGTAAGCAAGCTGAGTATTCAATTTCGGTTCGACCTTGTTGAGGCTGGCGTCCCCGACGGCCCACGTATCGCGCTGCTGGTGATCGTGGCCCTGGGGATTCTCTGTGTTCAGGTTGTTGCCGTCTGCGGGTGGCGTCTGCTCACGATAGTGCGCCGCGGAACGGGCCTAGAACATAGCGTCGATTTCCTTTGCTAGTTCCTTTGGATGATCCAGGAAACCCATGTGCCCGCCGGGTATGGTCCTGCGGCTGACTCCGGCATGGGAAGCTATCCACTCAGCGGCTTCGACGAAGAAAGGCGCAGTCTGTTCGGCGCTGAGTACGGCCAAGGGCACACTCAGTTCTGACAAGGCATCAGGCTCCGGTCGCCAAGACGCAAAGGCTCCGAACTCCGCTTCCAGCAGGACCTTGGCGTTGGTCCGGAGTCCGTCGATCAACTCCGGGGTCAACCGGGCTGCGGCATCGCCTGCAGCGAAGCGGACGAATGCCTCGGCGCCGCCAGCGAGTCCATCGGCATCTACACCCGCTGCGATCACCGGCTGCACGGTGGCCATTGCCTCGTCGGGATTGGTCAGAACGGACAGCAGAGCCGGCTCATGCAGTACGGCGCCCGTAAAGCGCTCCGGAGACTTCAGAGCGGCGGCCAGTGCAATCAATGCCCCCGTGCTGTTGCCAAAAACAACGCACGGCTCGGTTCCCAGTGATTCCAACAGGGCAACAGCGTCGCCGGCCTGCGAGGGCACTGACGTTTCCGCCCAATCCCGGCGCTGCGGGCTGCGTCCGTTATTCCTGCGGTCATAGGCGATTACCGCATGGTTTTGGGCCAACAACTGGGCAAGTTCAGCGTATTGCCTGGCATCGCCTCCAGCGCCGGGGACCAGAAGCACGGGCGTCCCATGACCAGTGACTTCAACGTGAAACGTGGCGCCGTTGGCCTCTACCAGAGCGGTCTCATCAGTGATTCTCATTGCCTTCACCTTTCCTCGAGGGTGGATTACCCTTCCCCTTCATTGGACGCCCGAGTGGGACCTGACGTCCAAGACCGCTATGGACTCGGACGATCACAAATTCTTATGATGGCTCATGGAGATCCGCCAGCTCCGGAGATTCCTTGTGCTCGCAGAGGAACTGCACTTTGGCAAAGCCGCGGCCCGGCTCCACATAGCCCAGCCGGCACTGAGCCAAGAGCTCAAAGCATTGGAAAGAGGCCTGGGGCTTCGTCTTCTGGACCGGACACACAATCACGTTGCCCTCACAGAGGCAGGGCGGCGTCTTCAAGAAGAAGCGTTACAAATCATCCAGGCTCATGATGCGGCAGCAGCAGCCATGGAAGAACTTCGCAGCCCCCCGCCTGCCATGCTGAATCTGGGCGTCGCTGTGGGCGTGGCCTACTCGCTGCTGGCGGAGTTGCTGAGCGGCCTTGGTTCCGGAGGGCCAGCTCCGGAGATAAACGTTCATCCTGCGGCAGCAAGGGAAGGGGTGCAGAAACTTCTTGAAGGCGAGTTCGACGCTGTCTTCATTCACGCTGTGCCGCCTCACGACGAACGGCTCGGTGTCCTGACCCTGGAAACTGAGCCAATGGGGGTCGCGCTTCCGGCGGGCAGCAGCCTCGCCAAGCTAGCGGCGATCAGCCCCACGGATCTGAGTGGCCAGGCGTTGATCTGGTTGCAACGCGACGGCGATCCTGACGTCCGCGAGCGGGTACTGAATTTGCTGGTGGATGGGGGAATGATTCCGGGTCCGCACCGCTGGTCACCGAGTATCGCTACCACTATGAGCCTGGTGGCTGCCGGCCTTGGCGTGTCCTTCAAAACGCCGCACCAGGTGGTGCCAGGTGATCCGCCCGGCGTCGTGTGGCGCCCGTTCGTCGGGGTATCCCTCCCCATGCCGACTGTTCTGGTCTGGCTCCGGAACGGCGCCTCGCCGCTGACCGCAGAGCTCGTCGATCATGCTCGGCACTACGTCGTGGCGAAAACATAAGGCGCGCGGGATCGTGTGGTTGGCAACGAACCGACGACCAGGACAATCATGATGTTGATTTCACCTAGGACGCTTTGGCGATGGTCATGTTGGCCCCTATGAAACAGGCCTGGGCTTCATCACTGTAAGGGTCAAAAGGAAGATGATCCTTTAAGGTGCTTCCTCCGCTTCCTTCCGAGCCGATAGCCTCCCTAAGATCCTTGAGTGAGAAATCCGAACCGATCAGGCCCTTGGTTTCAAGGCACTTGTGCGCGATTTCATATGGGTTCCCCAACAGTTCGGGGTTTCCTTGTTGAATGCCGAAGAGCTCACCGATCTCGTTGGTTGTACCCTGCTCGCACTTGATCACGATCGACATGGCAGATTCCACGGATTCCCCATCTGACAGGGGCGTGTTCTCAGTCCGGTAAAGACCGTTGCTAAGTCGAGTCAACGTGACTGGCTTGCCGGAAGTCGCCATGCACTGTGCGAAGCGGCTGTACGCCTGGTCATAGTCCGCTTGCTCGATTCGTCCTGAAACTTTGGCTCTCTCGAGGACTTCCCTGTCGAACTCTTGGAGGCTGGGATCGTCGAGTGCCGTGACGACCAATTCAGTGAAGTTGTCCGCAATGTGTCGACGCTCGGAACTTCCTTGGTCGCCGCCTGAGCAGGCGACAACCAAGGAGAGCACGCCAGCGACGACGAGCACAGATGCGAATGATCTGGTATTCGTCGGCTTTATCAATTTGAGGCCCTGTTAGGCGATGCGAATCGGTAGGCCTTGTGCGTCCAGCTATAGCCGTTGACGTGACCAACAGAGTACGACCACCAGGGCTCGCCGTAGTGCCGGGTATTGCCAAGATGAGCCACCGACTGAAGTCGCTGGCTATTGTTGAAGATTTCTGCCTCTGCGTGTGCATTCCCCCAATCTGACCAATTGTTGGTAATGCCACTAACTGCTGCCGGTGATGATCCTGCATCGGAAAGAGCAATTCCTCCGGCAGCGGCAGCAGCGGCGGCATCAGAAACAATATTTTTAATGAGATGAGAACTCAAAAATTCCCCAATATTCGGCCAGAGCCTTGCGCCCCGGATAGGAAGTGTCTACCAAGGCAGATTCGATAACACAACTGAAAATCACGGTTTTCAGGTGACATCATCCTTCAAGCGGAGCCCATTAGCTTTCAAGGGCGTCCTATCGGGACAATTAAGGACCTGATTTCAGCGGAATTAGCAGCTCGTTTAATCAAAAAGTGATTTTCATCACGTTTTGGGTGCTGAAGATGTTTATCATTGCCAGTTAGTTCCCTTCCATCCGGCTTTCGGTCGGTCAATGGAAGTCCAATCCCTAAGTTCACCAGCCGCCTCGTAGGTCCGACGCTAGGCGCTGCCCGACTTAGGTGAGGGCCGCCGTCGTGGTGGTTGGTCCCGGTGCCTGCGGCCTCGACTCCCGGAGCTGCGCTGGATATGTAAGCTGGCGCTGTGGGTGGTTTCACATTGAAACAGCTGGAGTATTTCGTGGCATCGGTGCAGACGGGGAGTCTCAGCGGTGCCGCCAAACTGTGCCACGTTTCCCACGCGGGCATTTCCAATGGGCTCAACGAATTGGAGCGCACTGTGGGAGCCCAGCTGCTTGTTCGGCGGAAGGCGAAGGGCGTCGTCCCCACATCCGCAGGCCGGGCGATGCTGCCCTTGGCGCAGAACATTCTCAGGGACGCTGCGGGCATTGACCTCCTGGGGCAATCCGGGCAGCAAGAGCTCACGGGGGAACTGGTGGTTGCTTGCACGCTGGCTTTGTCTCCCATGCTCATCCCGCTCATAGCATCCGTCTTTGCTGAACGGCATCCCCGCGTTGACCTGGTCTTTCGGGAAGCGACGGGGGCAACAGTGCTGCAAGCGGTCAGGGAAGGCCAGGTGGACGCTGGCCTTGTCTTCCAACGTCAAATGCCCGATGACTTGGAGTACATCAGCATCTGCCCTATTCGCGTAAAGGCAGCTCTGGCTGCCAACCATCCGCTGGCAACACGGGCGAGCATCTCGCTTGGCGAACTGGCTGATGAACCGGTGATCACGCCAGACGGGCCAGCCCTCCAAGCCATGCTGGCCGTGATGCACGAGGCGGGCGTAGAGCCAAACATCCGCTGGACACTTTCGAGCCCGGAGACGATCCGGGCGATGGTGGCCCGGGGTTTTGGCTATTCCCTCCTCTATGTTTTTCCGCCTGAGTCCGAATCCGGCAATCCGGCCATCGTTGCTGTACCCATCAGTGATCAGCTTTCGGGAAATGCCCTTGTCATGGCCCTCCCACCGCGAGGACGGCATTCCCGCAAGGTGGACAAACTTGCGGAGATTCTCCACGGTGATGCGGTCAGATCCTCGATTGGCTGATTTGTGGTCCAGTCTCGCGAGCCTGGCTCTATTGCAAGCTGAGCTTACATTTATGGCCAGTTATAACCGTTTTACAGGGGTGACTGGAGTCACAGAAACTGGAGAGACAAAGGCGGGAAACGTCACCGTAGACGCCTATCCGCACTGGCCGAACCGCGGCCGGGAATCCAGCAGCGCGTCCCTCACCCGTCTCCCTCAGGAGGGCATTCATGACAATTGAAAGCAAACCAACCAAACTGGGAACCGCCGAAATTTCGTCGGATCTCCAGCTGCCCGCATGGGGTACCTTCCACAGGAACCCACATCGTCTTGTTGGGGACGCAGGGCGGGCCCATACCTGGTGAACGGGCGGCTACTTCCAGTGCCCTGGTTGTGGACGGCAGTATTTACATCGTCGACGCCGGAAGCGGCCTGCCCGTGCGATTCTCCGAAGCTGGCCTCCGGTTCGACCGGGTAAAAGGAATGTTCATCACCCACCTGCATTCGGACCACTATTCGGACTACTTCAATTTCTTGATGCTCAACTGGACCAACTGGAACTCGGACGAGCAGCTCATCGAGTTGTTTGGACCGGGCCGAGCTTCAGCCAACGGTCCCGAGAATTCAGACGTGCCGGGACTCCCCGATTTTGCGAATACCCCAGTCGTAACTCCCGAGTTGCCCACGCCAGGTTTGCGTGACATGACGGAGTTGCTGATCCGGGCAAATGCCTACGACATCAATGAGCGTCTTCCTTCCACGAGGAGGAGGAACGGACGGGCTCTGGACTTCACGGGCGTGTATGGACCACCGATGTTCACAGCAAATGACATCCCCGTTCCTGGCCACGCAAGCGTGAGCAACCCGGCGCCGGAGATTGATGGGTTCCTCATCTATGAGGACGACAAGGTACGGGTAACAGCCACCCTGGTTGACCACCCACCGGTGTTTCCAGCATTTGCTTTCCGCTTCGATACCCAACACGCGTCTGTCGTCTTCAGCGGAGACACCAGCCCGTGTGCCAACCTCGTCGGGCTGGCCCAAGGTGCAGATGTGCTGGTCAACGAAGTCATGGCTGTCGAGCACGCGATCGAGAGATTCAGGGGAACACCAATCTACTCCACCATGGCTCACCAATTCCTGAGCGCGCATACACCCTTAGTCGGCAGGGCAGCGGGAGACGGCTTACCGGAGATACCTGGCGTGGGCACCGTGGCGAGGATGGCCAACGCGAAATCCTTGGTCCTAAACCATATTTATCCAGGTGACGGCAGCGTTCCTGACCAAGAATTCTTGCGCGGAGCCGCATCGGAATTCGAGGGCGTTGTTGTCGTTGGCAGGGATTTGCTTTCCATCGATGCATCGAAGATTGCCTCGGAGCATTCCATCGAGTGGCGTCTTCCAGCTGATCTGCCCCTAGGCTGAGCTGCTTGCATGCCCGCCGCATGCAGATCTACTTCAACAAAAAAGACGCAGGGTCCGAAAGCCCGGCGCATCAGCACCCCTTCAACGACGACGGGGCTCCTATCTTCAGGAGAAGTAAATGAAAACCATCCACACAGACGGTCCATCAACGATCAGAGTCAACAAAGCCGTCATAGCTCTAGCCTTCCTTGCAGTGCTGACGGACGGCTTCGATACAGCAATACTCGCCATGCTTGTGCCGCACCTCGCTCAAGACTGGGGCACAACGGCAGCGGCCTTCACATATCCACTCGTGCTGACCAACGTAGGTGTGGTCGCTGGGTACCTCTCATGCGGTGCCCTTTCGAAACATCTGGGGCAAAAGCGACTGCTGGTGTTAGGCACAGCGCTCTTCGGCTTTGCCACTATTCTCAGTGCCGTCACCCTTCCCTTGGAGTCAATGGCAATTCTGAGCATCACGCGCGGCGTCACTGGCCTGGGCCTCGGTGTTGTCCTCCCGATGGCAGTCATCGTTGGCACACAAAACGGGCCGGAGGGTAAGCGTCAACCTCTTGCGGTTATGGTCACCATGGGACTGATCAGCGGAGCCACTGTTGCTGGTTTCACGGGTGGGCCCATGATCGAGGGCCTTGGCTATAGTGGCGTCCTCTGGGTTTCGGGACTCATGCCGCTCGTGGTGGCGGTCCTCCTTCAGATATGCGTCCCCTGGGCCTCCGACAGGCTGGTTAGCTCAAAGCCGGGCGCCCCGAGGACAGGCATTGCGGCTATTTTCGCCGGCGACCATCGTCGGGCCACCCTCCTGCTTTGGGTTGCTACCTTCCTCGTTTTCACTGTTACGTACACCCTCAAATCGTGGTTGCCCACTCTTTTCGGGGACTACGGGCTCTCCAAATTCGACTCGGGATTGGGTTTGGCCTATTACAGCCTTGGTGGTGTTGTTGCCGGGTTGGTCGTGATGCTGTTGTCCGCGAAGATCGGCACGGCCCGTGGCTTGGTTCTCATGTCGGCCATCGGCGCGCTCGCCACCGTGGCACTGGCGACGTTACCGGTCGGGACGCCGGCATTGATGGCCATAACGCTTGTGGCCGGAGCCGGAATTACAGCGGGCTCAATTGGTCAAACAGCCATCGCCGTGTCCATTTATGAAGCTTCGGTGCGAACCACAGGCGTCGGGTGGTCTGCGGCCTGTGGACGAATCGGTTCCATTCTGGGTCCTACCGTGGGTGGCATCCTGCTTGCACTGGCCTGGCCAGCCCAGAATATCGTCCTACTTCTGGCTGCACCCATCGCTATCACTACAGTCTGCTGGTTCATACTGCCCAGGCTTTCCAACCGGGTCGGGAAAGGTGGCGGCGCGGCACCAGAACTGATGAACGAAGCCGGCGGGCCTGTTGTGCGCGACCGCTCGGGGTCGTAGGCTCGCCACTTATTACCGCTGAGGGGTGGTCGGGAGACCACCCCTCAGCTGCCCGGTTCGCCGTTCGTTGCTCTGCTACCCCTACTTCCCCTTCTTCCCGCCCCGCTTAGCCGCCGCGTTCATCGCCGACTTCACCGCAGGCGGCAGACCCGCCGTCTCGGTTTCCGGCTCAGCGACGGTCCCGCGCCAGCGAGCCAGCCCCCTCATGCCGTGGTAAATCACCAGCGCGGCGGCAGACCCCAAAGCAATCCCGGTGAACTTCAGCTCGCCAATGGTCCACGTGTAATCAGCAATCCCGATGATCAGGGCAACAGCAGCCGTGGTCAGGTTGATCGGGTTGGAGAAGTTGACCTTGTTCTGCACCCAGATCTTCACGCCGAGCACACCGATCATGCCGTACAGCATGGTCGCCGCACCGCCGAGGACACCGGGCGGTACGGTTGCGATCAGTTCGCCGAATTTAGGGGAGAAGCTCAGCAGGATGGCGAAGATACCGGCCACCCAGTAGGCCGCCGTCGAGTAGACCTTGGTGGCGGCCATGACGCCGATGTTTTCCGCGTAAGTCGTGGTACCGGAGCCGCCGCCCAGGCCGGCAAGTACGGTCGCGGCGCCGTCGGCCATCAGCGCGCGTCCGGAGACGCCGTCGAGGTTTTGACCGGTCATCGCGGCCACCGACTTTACGTGCCCCACGTTCTCAGCCACCAGCACCAACACCACCGGCACGAACAGCCCCACAACGCCGATGTGGAACTCGGGCGTCTGGAACAGCGGCAAGCCCACCCATGCGGCGGCGTCCATCTTTCCGTAGCTGACCTCGCCGCGCATCATCGCCACGAGATAGCCCACCACCACGCCCACGAGAATGCTCAGGCGACCCAGGATTCCGCGGAAGAGCACGCTGACCAGGATGATCGTGACCAGCGTGATCAGGGCGGTGACCGGTGCGAGGTCGAAGTTATTCTTGGCGGCAGGCGCCAGGTTAAGGCCGATCAGTGCGACGATCGCGCCGGTGACGATCGGCGGCATGAGCCGGTTGATCCATTCGGCGCCGAACTTCTGGACCACGGCACCAATAAGGGCCAGCACGACGCCGGCAAGCACCACGCCGCCCAGAGCGCCACTAACGCCGTACTGTTGCTGGGACGCCATGATCGGGGCGATGAACGCGAAGCTCGAACCCAGGTAGCTGGGCACGCGGCCCTTGGTGATGATGAGGAAGAGCAGGGTGCCGATGCCCGAGAAGAGCAAGGTGGTGGCGGGCGGCATGCCGGTGATGATGGGGACCAGAAAGGTCGCGCCGAACATGGCGACGACGTGCTGCATGCCGATGCCAATGGTGAGGGGCCAAGCCAGCCGCTCGTCGGGTGAGACCACGTGGCCGGGGCGGACCGACTTCCCGTTGCCGTGGAGCTTCCATTTGGTGCCGAGCATGCTCATGGCGGGCCTTCCTCAGAAGAATGTTGGGATTCGGTGCAACATTACCGCCATTGTGGGGCGCGCTCTACGCGCCTCGCGCGCTGTTTGGCACGCAAAGCGGGCCTCGCAACGCAGATCCTGCAGGAAGACTGTGCCCAACGTCACGGGCCGTCACGGGAAGAGGACATGTGAAGTTGAAGTTGCAACCATGGAAAGCAGAAGCGCCTGGCCATCCCGAAGGCCCGGGCCCAGCGAAAGGTTTACGAATGACGATCGCCCACGAAGAAGCAGTCATTGACGCCGCAGCAGTCGACGCCATTTTTGCCGAAGCCCGCACCGCCAACAGCTTTGCCGGTGAGGTCACCGACGAGCAAGCCCGCGCCATCTACGAGCTCACCAAGTTCGGCCCAACGGCCTTCAACTCCCAGCCCCTCCGCGTGACCTACGTCCGCTCGGACGAGGCCCGCGCCAAGCTGGTTGACGCGCTCTCCAAGGGCAACCAGGCCAAGACCGCCTCGGCTCCGCTGGTCGCCATCCTGTCCTACGACACCGACTGGCAGGGTCAGTGGGACAAGTTCCTCCCTGCCTACGGCGCCCCCAAGGCCATGTACGACGCCGATCCCGCTTTCGCCGCTGCTACGGGCAACAACAACGCCCACCTGCAGGCCGGCTACTTCATTCTCGCCGTGCGCTCGCTCGGTTTCGCGGCTGGCCCGATGACCGGCGCTGATTTCGCTGCCATCGACGCCGAGTTCTTCCCGGCCGGCGACCAGAAGAGCTTCCTCGTGGTCAACATCGGCCAGCCCGGTCCGGATGCCTGGGGCGAAGCCAAGCCGAAGTTTGCTTACGAAGAGGTTGTTCGCACCGTTTAGTCTTTCCTGCTGTTCCGCCGATGCTCTCGTACATGATGTGCGAGAGCATCGGCGTTTAAGGGGCAGGATGTGAGAGAAGATCCGGGGGGTTGGATGTTCTATCACATCCTGCGGCTATTTCAGCATCCCTCTCGCAGATCCCGTCAGATCTGACTCGCTGAGTGGCAAACTATGCCTATGCGGAACCTCATCTGGGTGGCATTTACGGAGCCCGTGCGGCCGGGGCTGGTGTTTCCGCGCAGCGACTGGCCGCTTCACATCACGTTGTTAAGGTTCGACGTCGGAACTGACGTGAGTGCCGACGTCGCCGATGTCCTCGCGGACCTGGCCGAAGCGCCAGTCCAGGGAGCCCTCGGAACGCAACTGACCATTGGGGAAGAAGCGGGCTTTGGCCACATGGGGTCCATCCCCGTGAGCTTGGTGGAACAAAACCCGCTGCTTCAAGGCCTGCACGAGGAACTCTTCGATGCCGTGGTCAGCGTGGGCGGGCGCATCGCTACGCCGAACTACGTCCTTGAACGCTACCGACCGCACATCTCGCATCACGACGGCAAGCGCCCAAAGCCGGGAGACGTCGTCGTGCTTGACCAGGTGGCGCTGGTGGACATGGCGCCGGAAGGCAACCACACCATCCGGCGCATCCTCAGACTCTGGACGCAGGACGCTGCAGAGGCTGAGGACTCGCAAACCGCCTGAACCTAAGCAATAACCCCATCCACCAAAGCCTTGGCTTCCTCCTGCACCTTGGCCAGGTGATCGGCGCCCTTGAAGGACTCCGCGTAGATCTTGTAGACGTCCTCGGTCCCGGAGGGGCGGGCCGCGAACCAGGCGTTCTCGGTAACAACCTTCAGGCCGCCGATCGAAGCGCCGTTGCCGGGGGCTTCCGTGAGCTTGGCGGTGATGTCTTCGCCAGCCAATGAGGTGGCCGTAACGTCCGCGGCGGAGAGCTTGCCCAGCTTGGCTTTCTGCTCGCGCGAAGCGGCGGCATCAATACGGGCGTAGACCGGCGCGCCGAACTGGTCGGTGAGTCCCTTGTACAGCTGCGACGGCGATTTACCCGTGACAGCCGTGATTTCCGAGGCCAGCAGGGCCAGGAGGATGCCGTCCTTGTCCGTGGTCCAGACGCTGCCGTCGCGCTTGTTAAAGGAGGCGCCAGCCGATTCCTCGCCACCGAAAGCACCCTCGCCGGACAGCAGGCCAGGCACGAACCACTTGAAGCCGACGGGAACTTCAACCAGCTTGCGGCCGAGCCCTGCAGCGACGCGGTCGATGATCGAGGACGAAACCAGCGTCTTGCCCACAACGGACGCGGGATTCCAGCCACTGCGGTTGCGGTACAAGTAATCGATGGCCACGGCAAGGTAGTGGTTCGGGTTCATGAGTCCACCGTCCGGCGTGACGATGCCGTGGCGGTCGGCGTCGGCGTCGTTACCCGTGGCCACATCGTAGGCGGCGGTGCCATCCGCACCCACAGACATGCGCTTGATGAGCGACGCCATAGCCGACGGCGAGGAGCAGTCCATGCGGATCTTCTCGTCCCAGTCCAGGGTCATGAAAGCCCACTGGGGGTCGACGGTGGGGTTGACCACCGTGAGGTTGAGCTGGTGGCGCTCACCGATCTCGCCCCAGTAGTCAACGGAAGCGCCGCCCATGGGATCGGCACCAATGCGGACACCGGCGTTGCGGATCGCGTCAAGATCCAGGACGGACGGGAGATCGTCAACATAGCTGCTGAGGAAGTCGAACTTTCCAGTGGTGTCCGCATTCAAAGCATCGTTCAACGGAATGCGCTTGACGCCCCGGAGGTCGTTCTCAAGGAGCTGGTTGGCGCGTTCGGCGATCCAACCCGTGGCGTCGGTGTCAGCCGGGCCGCCGTGCGGGGGGTTGTACTTGAAGCCACCGTCGCCTGGCGGGTTGTGGCTGGGCGTGACAACAATGCCGTCAGCCTGCGGCGTTCCCGGCGCGGCTTCGCGGTTGTACTTGAGGATGGCGTGGCTCAGTGCGGGCGTGGGTGTGTAGCCGTGGCGCGCATCGACGAGAACTGTGACGCCGTTGGCCGCGAGGACCTCCAGCGCGGAGTTCTGCGCGGGCTCGCTCAGGGCGTGGGTGTCGCGCCCGATGAACAGCGGCCCGGTGATGCCCTGGCGGCCGCGGTATTCAACGATTGCCTGCGTGATCGCGAGGATGTGCGGTTCGTTGAACGAGGACTTCAAGCTGGATCCGCGGTGGCCCGACGTTCCAAACGCCACGCGCTGCGCGGGATCGCCCAAATCCGGGGTGACGTCGAAGTACGCGTCCAGCAGGGCTGTGATGTCAACAAGGTCTTGGGGAAGGGCAACTGTGCCCGCTCGGCTAGCCATGTCGTCCAGCATGCCAGACCACCCCGTCGGCTGACAGCAAATGTCCCGGGATCCGGCCCCTGTGACGCAGAATGGCGGCGATGTGGCGCCGGATGAGCCAAAGATTTACCTCGCGTTTACGAGCGGCGGCTTTAGTGGGAGGATTCCGCCCTGTCGCGCGCCCTGACATGGTGGGGAACCGGAAAGCGGGTTGCCTTATGCGGCGCACCCGGCGGCGGTAGGGTGGGAAACAAAGACTTAGCGAGGGGGATTCCCATGTCAGATCAACCATCCAAGGGCAACGAGGACAAACCGGCGGGCTACGAACCGCCGCAGTACATCCCGCCCGCCGAATTCAGCGCGCCGGAGCAGAGCTCACAGACGCAGCCGCTTCCGCCGTACGATCAGGGCGCATACACGCAGAACGCCCAGGGCCAGAACGACTTCTACACGCAGCCGCTCCCGCCCACAAGCCAGAGCCAGGGCGCGTCGGGTCAGAGCGGTGCCAGCCAGGGCCCGTACACACCGGGTGATTACAGCCAGCCGAGCCCCTCGCCCTACGGCCAGCCGCCGAGCCCTTATAACCAGAGCCAGTACAACCAGGGCCAGTTCAACCAGGCCCCGTACCAGCAGCAGCCCTACGGCCAGCAGAACCCGTACGGCCAGCCCGCGTATTACGCCATGCCCACCCAGCCAAAGGGCCTGAGCATTGCGAGCATGTGCTGCGGCATTGCCACTTTTATTGGCTTCGGGTTCTTCATCCTGCCGCAGATCGCAGCCGTGATCCTGGGCCATCTTGCCCTCAACCGCGAACCCGCAGGCAAGGGCATGGCGATTGCCGGCCTGATCATGGGTTACGTCGGCGTGGCGATCACGGTGGTCGTCTTGATCTTCTTCTTCGCCGCGATCGGGGCTTCGAGCAGCAGGTACAACTACTAGCGCTCCCCGCGGCCCTTTTAAGGGCCGCAACTGTACACAAACGCGCACGACGGCGACCCTTACGTCAGGTGGGAATCCCACCAAACGTAAGGGTCGCCGTCGTTATTTAGTACAGGGTGGGTTGGTCACCTGGCGTGAGCGACACCCGAATTCCTAAGCGACACCCGAATGTGTGAGCGACGCAGCAACGGACCAGCGCTGCCTGGATGTAGGCGGCGCTGATCCGTTTGCGTGTCGGCGTTGGTCCGGCGGAGGCCCGTAGGCCAGCTACCGCACCCCGCCCATCAGCTTCTTGATAGCCGGGGATCCAACAGCGAGGGCTAGAGCCAACACCACAGCCACGCCGCCAATGCCCAGGAAGTACGGGAGTTCGTCGTCGGGGTTGTAAAGGCCGGCAAGGATGCCTGCCAGGGTGGTGCCCAGGGAGACGGACAGGAAGAACAGCGCCACCATCTGGGTGTGGAATGCCTGCGGGGCGAGTTTGGTGCTCACGGACAGCCCAATGGGGGAGAGGAAGAGTTCCGCGAGGGTGAACAGGAACAGGATTCCCACCAGTGCCAGCAGAGGGGTTTTGCCCTCGCCAGCCAGCGGGATGAAGCAGAGGAAGGCCAGCCCCATGATGAGCAGGCCCGCCGAGAATTTCAGCGGGGAACTCGGCTGCTTGGCACCCAGCTTGGTCCACAGGGCAGCCATGACGCCGGCGAAGATGATGATGAACACCGGGTTGATGGACTGCACCCATGCGGCGGGCATCTCCCAGCCAAACAGGTTGCGGTCCAGTTTCTCCTCGGAGTACACGGCGATGAACGTGAACTGCTGCTGGAACAGCGCCCAGAATGCGGCCGATGCGATGTACAGCGGGATGAAGGCGAGCACACGTTTGCGCTCCAAACCTGTGACCTTGGGGCTGCGGAAGATCAGGAAAAGATAGATCACGGATGCGCCGATGGCGGCGTAAGCCATGCTGCGTGCCAGGTTGTCGGCGTTAACGGTGCCTGTGCCGAGGAGTACGCCGATCACGATCAGGATGCCCAGGAAGATCAGCCCGTAACGGGTGCGGTCAGCAGCCGGGAGCGGGTTGAGGACGCGGTGCGCTTCCTCGGGGAGCTTGTTGCGGCCCAGTGAGTAGATGACCAGGCCGATCGCCATGCCCACCGCCGCTGCGCCGAAGCCCCAGTGGAAGCCGTTGCTCTCCTGGAGCCAGCCGGTGACCAGCGGGCCGATGAGTCCGCCGATGTTGATACCCATGTAGAAGATGGAGAAACCGGCGTCGCGGCGTTCGTCCTTCTCGCCGTACAGGCTGCCGACCAGCGCCGTCGCGTTGGCTTTCAGGCCACCGGAGCCGATACCCACAAGTACCAGGCCCGCGATCAGTCCGGGAATGCCGGGCAGGAGGGCCAGCGCGATGTGGCCGGCCATGATCATGAGGGCCGAGCCGAAGAGGACCTTTTCGGAGCCGAAGATACGGTCAGCAAGCCAGGCGCCCAGGATGGTGGACAGGTAAACGCCGCCGCCATACGCGCCAACCAAGCCGGCGGCGAGGCCCTTGTCGATGGACAGTCCGCCTTGGTCCGCGGTGAAGTACATGTAGTAAAGCAGGATGCCCTGCATGCCGTAGAAGGAGAATCGCTCCCACATCTCCACGGAGAAGAGGCTGGCCAGCATCTTTGGGTGGCCGAAGAATGACGTATCGCCCGATGGTTTTTGGGGCGTAGCCGTGGTTAGAGGTGTGCTCATTTCCTCAATGCTGGCATTGACTGCGGGCATTGTCACATCGAAAGGTGCCCATGGCAACCACTTTCCATATGGTAGACAACAGCCCAAGCCCGCTTACTGAAAGGCCTCCAGAACCGCCGCCAGCTGAAGAAGCTGCAGCTCAGAACCAGGTTTACCGATCACCTGGATACCCATCGGCAGGCCAGTCGTTGTCACATGGAGGGGGATGCTGATCGCCGGCAAGCCGCACACGTTGACCATGGAAGACCATGGCGCGTACTCGCACTGTCTTCTGTAATCCTCGTCCGCGTCACCGGCCCATTCACTGGGCCACGGTTCGCTGCTGTGGCCGCCGCCCGTGAACCAGCCGATCGGGCGCGGTGTCTGCGCCAGCGTGGGCATGAGGATGACATCCCACTCCGCGTATTGCGCGATCGTGTCGTGCTCGAACTGCCGCAGGAAACTTAGGGCTTCATTGACCTTCAACGCGCTGCGCTGCTGCGCACGACGACGAAACGTCCGGGTGAGTGGGGTCAGGAGCGCCTCGCGCTGGGGTGCGATTCGCGCACTCCCGACGCCGGCAGTCCAGGCTGCGGTGAACGCCTCCGGGTAGCGGTTGTCGTAGCGGATCTCCGCTTCCGCAACACGGTGCCCCGCCTCCTCAAGCAGCTTGATTCCCAGCGCAAGGGCGTCCGAAGCTTCCTGTTCCACCTCGAAAGGGAAGACTCCGGCCCATGGGCTATCCAGGCTCACCCCCACTTTCAGGGGCGTTGGCGCCTGGTCAACATCGGCGAGATATCCGCCGTCGGGCGCTTGTTCGCGGGGGACCAGCGCGTCCATCAGCAGGGCAGCGTCCGCCGCCGTGCGCGCCAGCGGTCCGGCGACCACCAATTTAGCTGCGTCGCCAGCGCTCGCTCCGGATGGCACCACGTCCCGCCCCGGTTTGAGCCCCACCAGTCCACAGGCACCGGCCGGAATCCGGATGGAACCGCCGCCGTCGGTCCCAGGAGCGAACGGAACCATGCCAGCTGCCACGGCCGCAGCGCTTCCGCCCGACGACCCGCCAGAGCTTCGGCTTGAGGAATGGGGATTGCGCGACGGCGGTGCGATGCGGTTTTCGCTGTACGCGGTGAGTCCGAACTCCGGAACCTGAGTCTTGCCCAGCGAGATGCCGCCCTGGCCTTTCAAAGTGGCAGCGAGGGCGCCATCCTCGGGCGCAGGTTTGTGCTCCAACGCGGCACTGCCGTGCGTAGTGGGAATGCCTGCCACGTCGGTGAGGTCCTTAAAGGCCAAGGGCATGCCATGCAGCAGCGGCAATTCCGAAAGGCGGCCCTCGCGACTCAGTTTCGAATGGAGATTGTCTGCCCTGCTGGCGTCGGCCATCGCTTGCTCTGCGGTAACAGTAATGAAGGCGCCCAAGTGCCTGTTGCGGGCCTCGATGACGGACAGGAAATGGGTGGTCGCCTCCCTCGCCGACAGCTCGCCGGATGCGAGGACATCGCGAAGCTCCACAGCGGTGAGGGCTTCCGGGGAAAGATCAACCAAGGAAACGAGACTCCAACCGTTCCTCCACAGCGATGGCGTCCACGCTCTCGCCAGCACCCGCGGTGACCCGGAAAGCAGCCTTGTTCTTGACTTCGGACACCACCTCCACAAGTTCGGTGCCCCGGTAAACCAGCCCCACGCCGTCGTCGGTGCAATGCGCCTCGCCCAGCGTGCCGTTGGCTACAAGCTTGTGGATGGCGGGAGCGCGGCGGGGTTCGGAATCGTAGTGGACGCCGTTGGCGTAGGGAAGGAAACCAAGCGCGTTGGTCACGGGCTGCAATTCAGGGCCGAAGGAGTCCGTCACGCCGCTCTTGAACCAACAAATGGAACCCGCGGAAACGCCAGCCAGGACCACGCCGCTTTCCCAAGCCTTCCGCAAAATTCCATCCAGGCCGTGTGCCCGCCACACGGCAAGCAGGTTGACCACCGAACCACCGTGGACCCACACCACGTCCTGCTCCAGAAGATGCGCTACGGGGTCCTCAATATTGGGCATGGTGAAGAGGTTCAGATGTGCGAAGTCAAACCCGGCAATGCGGGCTGCCTGATCCATCTCTGCCGCCCACCAGCGTTGGTCACCTGATGCCGTACCAATGTGGGTCACACGTGGTGCGCGGCCACTTACCCCGGACAACTCCACGGCGTAGTGCATGAGGTGGTCGAACTCGATGCGGGTCCGGCTGCCTGGCTTGTAACCGCCGGATGTTGCGAGGATGATGGGTTGGCCAGCCGCCATGGTCCTGCTCCTAACAGCCGATTCAAGGGAGTCTTTGCGTCCCAGTCTTAGTGCCGCAACCGCGGGACGCAAGCGACGTCCCGCTTCGCGGCCGCTGCGACTAGGCTGGATGATGACCTGAATCGATGGGAAGGAACCGCCATGAGCGACTTCGAAACCGTGCCTGTGGGCGATATTCCGGCTGATGCCAGCATCCTGGACGTTCGTGAGGACTATGAATGGGTTGCCGGACATGTTGAGGGCGCACGGCATATCCCCATGGACCAACTGCCGGCCCGCCTGGATGAACTGGATCCCGACGACGACCTCTTCGTCATTTGCCGTACCGGTGGTCGTTCATTCCGCGTCGTCCAATGGCTGGTGGGCCAAGGCTACTCAGCGGTGAACGTAGCCGGTGGCATGGATATGTGGTTCGAAGCCGGCCGGCCAATGGTGTCGGACAACGGCCTCAAGCCCGTGGTTCTCTAACCTCCGGCAAGCCCGTCCCACGTATATAACCAGCAAGGAATACTCAATGTCAGCACCGACCTACACGTTCCTGGGCCCTGAGGGAACGTTCACTGAGACCGCCCTCATGCAGGTCCCCGGCGCCGCTGATGCCTCCCGCATTCCTTGCACCAACGTGAACACGGCGCTCGAGCGGGTGCGCAACGGTGAGGCCGACGCCGCCATGGTTCCCATCGAAAACTCGGTGGAGGGTGGTGTGACTGCGACGCTGGACGCCATTGCCACTGGCCCGGAACTCCGGATCATCCGCGAGGCCCTGGTTCCTATCACCTTCGTGCTCGTGGCGAGGCCCGGCGTCGTGCTTTCGGATATAAAGCGCATCTCCACCCACGGCCACGCGTGGGCTCAGTGCCGCCTCTGGGTGGAGGAAAATATTCCGAACGCGGATTATGTCCCCGGTTCCTCTACCGCGGCATCGGCCATGGGCCTCCTTGAAGGAGATGCCCACTACGACGCCGCTATTTGCGCACCGCTGATTGCGGGGGAGCAGCCTGGGCTCAACGTTCTGGCCGAAAACATTGGCGACAACCCGGACGCAGTCACCCGCTTCATCCTTGTGAGCCGGCCGGGTACCTTGCCCGAACGCACGGGTGCGGACAAGACGACCGTTGTTGTCCCGCTGCCGGAGGACCACCCTGGTGCTCTCATGGAAATCCTTGACCAGTTCGCTTCGCGAGGGGTCAACCTGAGCCGAATCGAGTCACGCCCCACCGGCCAGTACCTTGGCCACTACTTCTTCAGCATCGATGCCGACGGTCATGCGTCGGATTCCCGTGTTGCTGATGCCTTGGCGGGTCTCCACAGAATCAGCCCGGCAACCCGTTTCCTGGGCTCATACGCGCGCGCTGATAAGCAGGCTGCGGTGGTTGCCCCACATACTTCGGACGCTGCCTTTGCCTCCGCTCATGCGTGGGTTCAGTCGATTCTTAAGGGCTAGGCTGCGCTGGCTCCGGCGCTAAATTATTGAACCTTCAACCCCTTTCGCGTTGATGCAAGTGTGCGTATGCTTGCCTGATCCATAAACGATGGATGAATGCCCAAAAAGAAGGGAGCGGTCATGTCTGTCCACCGAGATGACAAAGACGGCCAGGGCATGATCGTCAATCCCAAGCCCTCCGGCGAGAACAAGGACGACTGGGACGGCGACGAAGCTGACCGCGCGGATCGACTCCGTTTTGAAGAAGAACAAGCGATGATCCGTGAGCAGGCCGAGGCCCGGGCTGCAGCGAAGGCGGCGGCCGAAGCAGCCGCAGCAAATGCGGCCCAACCCGAGAAGGGCGCAGTCTAGAGGGTTTCAGCCTTCGGTACCCGCACCAATAGCGAACCCGGCTGGACCTGAACGGTGACCTCCGTGGCCTCGCCCGCAGGGTCGCCGTCGAGTTGCGTCGCCATGGGTTCCTGGCTGCGAATGGTGACCTTGCCGGAGCGATAGAAATTCATCACCGGCAGATTCCGCTTGTGCTTGAACAGGATCTTTGTGTACATGGCGATCCATCCGAACGCACTGCGGGGGCTCATGACGACGATGTCCAGCATGCCGTCGTCGATCATGGCTTCCGGAATGAAATCAATACCTCCCGGAATCAGGCCACAGTTGGCAAAAAGCACGCTGCGGATCTTGCGGGCCTGCTCCGGCTGGTCATCCATTGTGATGGTGACACGCTTGCGGCGCCCGGGCAGATGCCGGACCCCAGCCTCGGTGTAGGCGAGCCAACCCACGGTTTTCTTCAGGTCTTCCTTGGTATCGCCTACAACCTCGGCATCCAGGCCCATGCCGGCGATCACCAGGAACGTATGCGTGGACGATTCCCCGGTAATGCTGTTGTCTATGCCCATGCTGGCCGTGTCGATGAAACGCTGGTGTCCGAAGAGGGCGATCTGGATGCAGTCGGCGATGTCGCTGACGTCCAGTTCAACATTGCGCGCCAAGAGGTTGCCGGTGCCCAGCGGAATGAGGCCCATCGCCACGCCCTTATGCGCCAGCGACTCAGCCACCACACGCACTGTACCGTCGCCGCCGCACGCAAGAACGACGTCGGCCCCGTACTCCAGCGCTTGGCGCGACTGCCCGTAACCGGGGTCCTCCACAGTGGTTTCAAAGAACTTCGGACTGTCCCAACCGGCGAGCTCGCAGGCGTCGATGATCGCTTGGCGGGCCTCGTGCGACTTGTGTTTCACCGGGTTGAGGATGACCGCAACCTTCTGGTGCCCAGGCTCTGGCTTGTGCGTGTCCTCCCGAACCGCGCTCCTGATGTGCCGGGCCCTCAATCGGCGCACACCCCACCAACTGGAGACGGCAAACGCCACGCCCCCAGCGAGAATCACGTACAGGATCCAGTCGCTCATGGTGCTCCAACACTATCGTCCTGGGTAGGGCTGATTTCACGGTGTTCATTCCAGGGCTTGTGCGCCTCGGCGTCCGCACGGGAAATCAGCGGCCCATTCGATACTCTTGTGTGGTGATCGACGTAAAAGACCTCAGCGAAAATCCGGACAAGTTCCGTGCCAGCCAGCGCGCCCGTGGCGCCGACGAGTCTGTTGTGGACGCGATCATCTCCGCAGACTCCGATCGCCGCGCCGCGCTGATCCGCCATGAGACCCTCCGCGCCGAGCAGAACGCCTTCGGCAAGAGGGTTGCTCAGGCAAAGGGCGAGGAGAAGCAGGCCCTGCTGGCCGAGGTCAAGGAACTGGCCAACTCGGTGAAGGCCGCCTCCGCTGAAGCCGCTGCTGCGCAAGCCAAGCAGGAAGAGCTGCTCCGCACCATCCCCAACCTGATCGTGGATGGCGTTCCCGAGGGCGGCGAGGACGATTATGTTGTGGTCAAAACGGTGGGCACGCCGCGCGAATTCACGGATTTCGAGCCGAAGGACCACCTGGAAATCGGCGAACTGATCGGCGCGATCGACATGGAACGCGGCGCCAAGGTCTCGGGCGCGCGCTTCTACTTCCTCCGCGGTGTTGGCGCCAGGCTGGAAATGGCGCTCCTGCAGATGGCCATGGACCAGGCAATCGAGGCCGGGTTCGTCCCGATGATCACCCCCACTCTGGTGCGCCCGGAGACCATGCAGGGCACCGGTTTTGACGTAAAGCACGACGCCGAGATCTACCGTCTCGCTGAAGACGACCTTTACCTCGTGGGAACCTCGGAGGTGGCCCTCGCCGGCTACCACGCAGACGAGATCCTGGACCTCGCGACCGGCCCCATCCGCTACGCAGGCCAAAGCTCCTGCTACCGCCGCGAGGCGGGTTCGCACGGCAAGGACACCCGGGGCATCATCCGTGTTCACCAGTTCAACAAAGTGGAGATGTTCATCTACACCACGGTTGAGGAAGCAGCTGCTGAACACGAGCGCCTGCTCGCCTGGGAAGAGGAAATGCTGGCCAAGTGCGAGCTTCCCTACCGTGTGATCGATACAGCTGCAGGTGACCTCGGCATGTCCGCGGCCCGCAAGTTCGATTGCGAAGCCTGGGTTCCTACCCAGAACGCCTACCGCGAGCTCACGTCCACCTCCAACTGCACCACGTTCCAGGCCCGCCGCCTGAACATCCGCGAACGCGTCATCAACGAGGAAGGCGTTGCCAAGGGCACCCGCGCCGTCGCAACACTGAACGGCACCCTGGCCACCACCCGCTGGATCGTTGCACTGCTGGAGCACCACCAGAACCCGGACGGCTCGGTCAACGTTCCCAAGGCGCTGCAGAAGTACATTGGCGGGCTCGAGGTTCTGCCGGTCCTTTAGTTCGCTCGGCGGAAGACCCCGCCCAACGGACCATTCACCCTCGCGCGCGGCGGTGAATGGTCCGTTGGACGGGGTTTCTTGTCCTAGAAAGTCCGGCTGCTTCGAGCTTTGCAAGCAGCTTCTCCGGCCTGATGGCAGTGGTCCAGTCCCACCGCACTACGTGGAAGCCCATGGCACGGAGTCGGTCCTCGCGTTTCTTCTCCTTGAGCACGGTTTCACGTGCAGTTCCCCCATTGAGGTATTCGTCATTGAGGTACTTTGCATCTCCGTCGACCTCGCCAATAATCTTGAGTTCCCGCCAGTAGAAGTCCGTCCGGGCAACGAATCCCAAGGCGTCATGGAATTCGGCCTGAAGCTCGGGGGCTGGAAAACCAAGTAGATGCATCTGCGCACGGCTCAGGGACTCGCCAGCTGATCCCGAGCGAGCGTCGGCGAAGTCAAGGACTGAGCTGACCCAGAGTCTCTTTGCGGCGGATGCCAGGCTCTCTCCTGCAAGATGCAGGTCTTCAACGCTGGCGGCCGAAGCTCCGAACCTTTTTGGGCTGATGGCGTGATCCGCTAGAACCACCGCCCGTGCGAAGGGAAGCCGGGCCATTACGTCAGCCGCTGTTGAATTAAGGTCCGTGACGGTCAGCCCGTTCAGGTGTACTGGACTCGCTTGATAGGCATGGCGATAGATGCCGTAACTCTTGGTGCGCTCCAGTCCTGTGCTGCCAGACTTCGTGCCTCCGGAGGCCTGAGTAGTCGGTCGCTTGGAACCCGCGTGGCTGGATGACGAATTGGCCAAATGGATGTGCGCCGGGATTCCGACAACCTGCATCCCCCAGAGTACGGCCGCCGTCTCGTAGCAAAAGTGTGCAGAAGGTAGTTCCAGAGCGACTGCCCTGATGGTCGCGGAGTAGCGCTCCCAAGGCTTTAGGGACATCCACCGGCTCTTGTCCATGTAGACTCCCTTGCGCACTCTGACCAGCTCACCCTTCGTAAATCGCCTGCTGAGCGAACGAATATCTCCCGAGTTGGCTCTCTGTTGCGTGGACACCAGGAACTCGGCTGTTTCTTTCATGGAAACAACTTTCGATGGCGGAGGGAGCCGGCGGGTACGACAGGTCCGGTGGAGGGTGTCTGGTGCGGGCGGGGAGTGAGGGGCGGAGTGTTCACGCGGCGTTAATCCGGTGCTGTGTCCTCGGTCCTAGTGCGGTGTCAGAGGTGTCTGCTCTACTGGAACCATGACTATTTTGACTGACACTCCAGTTGCTGGCATCGATGACCAGCCAAATGACAACAACAAACTCATGATCGCATTGGACGTTGACGGCACGCTCGTGGACCACGACGGCCACATGTCTCCCGGGGTTAGGGCGGCTGCACAAGAGGTAGTGGCAAGCGGGCACGACGTCATGATCGCCACCGGCCGGTCGCTGAATGCCACCCTGCCCATCATCGAGCAAATCGGCTTGGAACGTGGTTACGCGGTGTGCTGCAACGGCGGCGTGACGCTTCGACTGGATCCCACCTTGGAGGCCGGCTACGAGATCATCCACAAGGCAACGTTCGATCCCGCTCCGGCTCTGAAGGCCCTGCGCGAACGCCTGCCCAATGCGAAGTACGCGCTGGAGGACGAAGACGGGAACTTCCTCTCCACGGAGCGTTTCCAGGACGCCAGCTTTGGCGTCGAGGCAATCGGCGTGGACTTCCAGACCATGTTGGAGGCAACGGCTGTCCGCGTGGTGGTCTTCAGCAGTGACAACACCTCGGACGACTTCAACCACGCCATCCGCCACATCGGCCTTTCCGGCGTGACGTACTCGGTGGGCTGGACGGCATGGCTGGACATTGCCGCGGAGGGCGTCACCAAGGCCAGCGCGCTTGAGGCCCTGCGCCAGAGGATCGGCACGGAACAGGCCAACACGGTGGCGGTGGGCGATGGCCGCAACGACATCGAGATGCTCACATGGGCAGGCAGGGGAGTGGCGATGGGCCAGGCTCCCGAGGAAGTAATAGCCGTCGCGGATGAGGTCACCGCGTCAGTATTCGACGACGGCGCCGCCCTGGTTCTGCGCAGCGTGCTGTAGCAGCCGGACCCCTTAGTCCACCCGCCCGCGCCAGGCACCGGTTTCGCGGCCGCGGTCCTCGATGAAGTCCTTGAATTTGTCCAGGTCCGCGGCCACCTGCATCTCGTCGGCGGAGAGCGCGGCGCCGGCCTTCTCCACGAATCCTTCAGGCTCCCATTCGAGGGTCACGTTGACGCCGCAGTGCTCGGGTCCGAGGTTGTCGAAGCGGACTGTGCCGGCGTTGCGGGGTGCGTCGATGCTTTCCCACGCAATGACGGTATCCGGAACTTGTTGTGTAATGCGGGCATCATATTCGCGCCGGACTCCGCCGACCTTGGTTGAGAAGTGGAGTGTTGAATCGTTGATCTGGCGGACGTTTTCCACGCCGCTCATGAACTCGGGAAACTTTTCGAACTGGGTCCACTGGTTGTAGGCGACCGAAACCGGTACCTCTACCTCGATGGCTTTCGTGACGGTTTGCATGAGAGACACCTCGATTTGGATTGTTGTGGTTTAGGTGAGGGGTTTAAGTGAAATGGGTCTGGACGGGGCCGCCACCGGCTGAGTCAACGATTGCCTGCGCAACATCCCGGAGCTTGACGTTCCGGTTGCTTGAGGCCTTTTTGATCAGCTCTACGGCTTCAGCCTGGCTGCATCTGTTTTGGGCGATGATGATGCCCGTGGCGACGTCGATGACCGTCCGGGAGGCCATGGCTGCGCGAAGGTTGGCGGCTGTCTGGCTATGTTGCGCAATGAGCACTGCCAGCTGAATGCCCTTGGATGCCTGCTGCACATAATCGCTGGCCCTCTGGACGGCGACCTGGTCAAAGCCGTTGGGGCGTTCGGAGTAGAGGTTCAAGCCTGCCCGTGCGGTGTCATCCGTGAGCGGGAAAGGCACAGCGAGGACGGAATGAACACCATTCGCTAGAGCCAGATCGTTGTACTCAGGCCACGTGTTGTCTTTTTCAAAGTCCGGAATATGCACTTGGGTGCCTACCCGGCAGCAATGGATGCAGGGACCGTCTGCGAACTGATACTGGAGTTCGTCCAGCATCTGCGCGCGCTCGCTGCTGCTGGCCACGGTGGCCGTCGCCCTATGCCGAAGCATGGTGATTCCGCAAAAGACTTCATTGTCAGGTTTGGTGAACATCGCCGCTGAGTGGCGTGCAAGCTCGGTCAGGAAGGCCTCCACGTCGGGTGTATCCAGAAGCAGGTCCTGGATCTCCGCTGCTACAAGATGCGGTTCGGTGAGTTGTTGGTCTTCCACGTGGATCTCCGATCCCTGGATGCGGCTACCCTTCGAGCCTAGTCCTGAATACCCGTTGAAAGCTAATAGTAAGTGTGCTTCTCTTTTTAAGGAGTCTTGCCGTGGGCTCACTCACTCCGAGCAGGTCTAAGGATTGAAGCCACATGCGACAAACCCGACCACACGACGTCCAAACCCGGCCTCCTGCGCCGGAGAGCACCATCCGTCAAAGCTTCCAGGACGGCTTGGTTTTGGACCATCTCAATCTCGCAAAGTCCATTGCCGCCAGGTATTCCGCCCACACGCACGACATCGACGACGTCCGGCAAGTTGCGTACATGGGCCTAATAAAGGCGGCCCGGGGATTCGATGAAACCAAGGGTGTCAGCTTCCCCGCCTACGCCGCCCCGACCATTGCGGGCGAGGTCAAAAGGTATCTCCGCGATCACTGCTGGGTAGTGCGGCCACCGAGGCCCATCCAGGATGTGCGGCGCCAAGTCCTCGCCAGGACGGAGGAACTGACCCAAGCCCTCCAGAGGACCCCAACACCGGAAGAAGTGGCGGCGGACCTTCGACTGGAGCCCTGCCAAGTCAGGGAAGCGTTGATGGCCGGCACCAGCAAGCGGCCGGATTCCCTCGACGCCCCTGCTGCAGAGGGCCGCGACGGACTGCAAGGATGCCTTTCCGCTTTCGGATGCCCTACGGATCGGCTGGAGGACGTGCTCGCCCTGCGCAATGCCATCCGGGACCTGAGCGCTGAGGACAGGCACCTTCTTTATCGCCGGTACTACCGGGAGGAAACGCAGTCCACCATCGCGGAGGCTCTGGGCATGTCCCAAATGCAGGTCTCGCGGCGGCTTTCCAAGATCCTGGTGTCCCTGCAGACACAGTTACTGGATGAGGAAGCGCATCTCGAAGATGGAACTGCGCCGTAGGAACAGCGACCTAATAAACACAATAAGCAAACAGCAGCCAGCAGGACTCAGCAGCCCAACCCGTCCACGGCATCCAACACGTCACGGACGGTCACGGCAAGGAGCGCGGGATCGGGATCGGCGGCGAAAACGTCACCGCGGCGGAGTTCGACGGCGGTAAGCACCACGTGGGGTCCAGGCGGCGGACCCCATTCTTCGGCAGGAGCGGGGCCGAACAGGACCACGGAGGGCCGGGCATAGGCAGACGCCAGGTGGGCGGCGCCGGTGTCCGCGGAAACGACGAGCCGAGCATCCGCAATGGTTGCTGCGAACTCTGCGAGGCCCTGCCGCCCAGCCAGGACGCCGCCGTCGAGATTTGCTCCTTTGAGGTTTGCCAAGGCAGCAGTCTCCACTGCCCGCTCGCGCTCGGACGTGCCCCCGGTCAGCACGATATCGTGCCCTGCCCGGGAGAGTTCGACGGCAACTTCGGCGAATCGCTCGATCGGCCAGAGCCTGCTGCCGTAGGCGGCACCCACATGGATAACGGTTGCGCCGGGCCGGGGTGACGGAATGTTTGGTTTGTTGAGTCGGTAGTCCAGCGGATCGGCGTCGATGCCGTACCAGTTGAGGAGCCTGGCCCAGCGCTCGCGCTCAGGGATTCCGGTTGTCCAAACCGGTCCGTCGAGGCCGGGAGTTTGGTAGGCGAGCACCCGCTTCGCGCGAAGTTCGTTGATTCGTTGGCGGCTTTCGGGTCCGTTCCCGTGCAGGTTGACGGCGACGTCCACGACGCCTGGGGGGATGCTCAGTGGATCATCGAGGCCCGGCGTGGGCAGGTGGTCGATGCCGCCCACCAGTTCCAGGGCCTCCGAAATCCAGGCCGGCGCCGCATACAAAATGCGGTGCTCGGGGTACGCCCGGCGCAGGCCGCGAAGCGCCGGAACGGCAACCAGGAGGTCCCCGAGTTTCAGGGCGCGCAGGGCGAGCAGCAGGGGTTGTCCGTTCTTTTCGGCTGTGTCCATGGTGACCTCCCGCTAGGAGTCTAACGGCCAAGGCCAGCGCCGGCGCCGCAGGGAAACTTCTCGCCGCCACGCTGTTTAGTGTCGGGAGAACTGGGGAACGTTGCGGGTATGGGAGGAACTGGAACGTTGAAAGCGGTCCTGTTTGACCGCGATGGAACGCTCGTCGTTGACGTGCCATATAACGGTGACCCGCAACTGGTGCGGCCCATGGAAAGTGCCCATTTGGCGCTGGCGCGCGTACGCCGGGCGGGACTGGCAACAGGCGTGCTGAGCAACCAGTCGGGCATTGCCCGTGGCTTGCTGACCTTTGATCAGGTCCTCGCCGTGAACCAGCGGGTGGATGAGCTCCTGGGCCCGTTCGATGTGTGGGAAATCTGTCCGCACGGGCAAGCTGATGGTTGTACCTGCCGTAAGCCTGCGCCGGGAATGATTCTCGCCGCCTGCAGCACACTGGGGCTGCACCCGTCCCAGGTTGCCTTTGTTGGGGACATCGGCGCCGACGTGGAAGCAGCGACGGCGGCCGGCTCGCAGGCAGTACTCGTGCCCACTCACGTGACCCGGGCCGACGAAATTGAGGCGGCAGGGGTGGTCGCGGAGAACCTGTTGACCGCCGTCGAGCTGTTGCTTGATGCCGCGACAACCGGGACAACCGCAACAACCGGGACAACCGCAACAACCGCGACAGGAGGGGCATCGCCGAAACCCGACGCCAGGCAGGACGCACCTGTATGAGCCGCGTCCTGGTAGCCCGACTGGACAGCATGGGCGATGTTCTCCTTGCTGGACCCGCCCTCCGTGCCGTGGCGAACGGAAGCAGGCCGGACGGCAGCCGACGCAACGACGTCGTCCTCCTCTGCGGGCCCGAGGGCGCCGGCGCTGCGGAGATGCTCCCCGGAGTCACCCAGGTCCACACGTGGCCGTGCCCATGGATCGTCAATCCGGGGCCAGCCGTGACGGCTGAGCTGACCAATGGCCTGATTGAGTTCGTGCGCAGCTCCAGGATTGAGGAAGCTGTGATCCTCACGTCCTTCCACCAGTCCCCGCTTCCGTTGGCACTGCTGCTGCGGCTGGCAGGCGTCAAGCGCATCACGGGCGCCTCCACTGACTACGCCGGCTCCCTCCTGGACGTCCGGTTGAAACCGGGCGAAGACTTTCCCGAGGACCAACCTGAAGTGGTGCGTGCTCTGGGGATTGCGCAGGCAGCGGGCTTCCAGCTTCCCCGCGGCGACGACGGCAAGCTGCACATCAATCCGCTGGACGAACCCGAGGAACTGGTGGACGAACTCACCCAAAAGGGCCCGTACATCGTGGTCCACCCGGGGTCAGCGGCTCCCGCGAGGGCGTGGCCTGCACTCCACCACGCAGCTACCGTGGAACTCCTTGAAGCGTATGGGCACCGCGTGGTGGTCACGGGAGGGCCTGGCGAAACGTCGCTGACGGCAACCGTTGCAGGACCCTCGGCACACAATCTCGGCGGCCGGACCGACTTGCGCACGCTGGCAAAGGTACTCGCGGGGGCGGCCGTCGTGGTCACCGGCAACACGGGGCCCGCCCATCTGGCCGCAGCGGTGGGCACGCCGGTGGTGTGCCTGTTCTCCCCTGTGGTTCCAGCTATTCGTTGGGCGCCCTACGGCGTTCCGATGGAACTGCTTGGGGATCAGGAAGCAGCCTGCAGGAACACGCGGGCACGCATATGCCCGGTACCGGGTCACCCGTGCCTGAGCTCAGTTACCCCTGAACAAGTCCTGGAGGCGGTGGAACGGCTGTTGGGGGGAGTCTCCTCCCTCAGCACCCGAAGAAAGGTGTGGAAACCATGAGGATTCTGGTCTGGCACATCCACGGAGGATGGATGGAGGCGTTCGTCAGGGGCCCGCACGAATACCTCCTTCCTGTCGAGCCCGACGGCGGTGCGTGGGGTTTGGGGCGAGGCGGCCGTGAGTGGCCGGTCGCCGCGCAGGAGATTGACCTTGACACCCTTGATCCGGACAGCGTGGACGCGGTGGTCCTGCAGCGTCCGGAGGAGATCGCCGCCGTTGCCCGGAAGCTTGGTCGCAGGCCCGGTGTTGACCTGCCTGCCGTCTACCTTGAACACAACACACCCAAAGGCGACGTCCCGTTCACTCTCCATCCACTGGCCGATCAGCACACTATCCCCGTGGTTCATGTGACGCACTTCAACCAACTCTTCTGGGACACCGGATCCACGCCAACAGTTGTGATCGAGCACGGCATCCCCGATCCCGGCCGGCTTTATACCGGTGAACGCGAAGAGATGGGGGTGGTGGTCAACGAACCCGTCCGTCGCGGCCGGGTGACGGGCACCGATCTCCTCCCTGGCTTCGCCGGGGTAGGGCCCTTGAGGGTGTTCGGAATGGGGACGGAAGCCTTGGCGGAAGCGCTGAACCTGAAGGGGTTCGGCTTGAGCGAGGAGCGCCTGCGGATTTCCGGGGACGTACCGGCGCCCAGGCTGCATCAGGAACTCGCCCGCTGCCGGCTCTACCTGCATCCCCTCCGTTGGACGTCCCTCGGGTTGGCCTTGCTCGAAGCCATGCACCTGGGAATGCCTGTCCTGGCGCTGGCAACCACGGAAGCGACGCGCGCTATCCCGCCGGGAGCCGGTCTTGTTTCGAACAACGTGGACGAACTCCAACGGTTTGCGCGGTGCCTGCTGGACGAGCCCGGTGACGCCTACGCGATGGGGATGGTGGCCCGGGCTGCAGCCTTGGAACGCTATGGGCTCGGGAAATTTCATCATGCCTGGGACGAACTCCTGGCCGATCTCCCCACGGCCCGCCCCTCGCCCGCAGAAACCCGTCGTCCTGAAAAGCAGATCACTGAAAAGCAGATTCCCGAAAAGCAGGTCCCAAACAAACAGCCCCCCGACACGGAACGCCGCCCGCAACCCGGTTCGGAGTCCGTCAGCCATGACACAGAGAGGACGTACCCATGAAAATCTCCATGGTTTCCGAACACGCCAGTCCCTTGGCCGCCCTGGGAGGTGTGGACGCCGGGGGGCAAAACGTCCACGTGGCGGCCCTTTCATCAAGCCTTGCCAGCCGTGGCCACCAGGTCACCGTCTACACGCGGCGGGATGACCCGGATCTTCCTGCAAAGGTGCAGGTTGCGCAGGGACTCACCGTGGTACACGTTGACGCCGGCCCGGCCCGCCACATCCCCAAGGACGAGCTGCTTCCTTTCATGGGTGAGCTCGCCGATGGCATTTGCCGCGACTGGGCGGGATCGGTCCCGGACGTTGTCCACGCCCATTTCTGGATGTCCGGGCTGGCCGCGATCCAAGCTTCCAGGCGGGCCGGTGCCGCCGAGCCCATTGCTGTGGTCCAGACCTTCCACGCACTGGGTTCGGTCAAGCGCAGGCACCAGGGTTCAGCGGACACCAGCCCACCCGCACGTGCATGGCTGGAACCGTGGGTAGGGCGCACCGCGGACTGGGTGATCGCCACCTGCCCTGACGAGGTCTTTGAGCTCAAAGCGCTGGGCATTGGCCGGTCAAGGATTTCCATCGCACCGTGCGGGGTGGATCTCAACCTCTTCCCGGGCACGGGAGAACCAGAAATTAAGTCCCGCACGCACCGCATCCTGAGTGTGGGCCGCCTGGTCCCCAGGAAGGGCGTGGATCTGGTGATCCAGGCACTGCCCCTCCTGGCTGAGGCCGGTTTCGACGACGTCGAGCTCCTCATAGTCGGAGGCTCCGGCGACGCGCTGAACCTCGAAGAGGATCCGGAAGCCCAAAGGCTTCGCGCCTTGACCAAGGAACTTGGAGTGGAGGACAAGGTCACCATGCGCGGACAGGTCCCGCGCGACGCAATGCCCGGAATTTTCCGCAGCGCTGACGCCGTGGTCTGTGCGCCGTGGTACGAACCGTTCGGCATCGTTCCCCTTGAAGCCATGGCCTGCGGAGTGCCCGTGGTGGCCGCGGCCGTCGGCGGACTCCGGGAGACCGTGGTTGACCAGAAAACCGGACTGCACGTACCGCCGCGGGACCCGGAAGCAATCGCCGACGCCGTGGGGCGGCTCCTCGCGGACCCCGCCCTGCGTGCCGAAATGGGCCGGGCGGGAAACCGCCGCGCCCGCTCACGCTACTCCTGGGACCGCATCGCCGCAGACACCGAGAAAGCGTACCGGTCCGTCTTGGCAGCAGGCCTTCCCCGGCAAGCCGGGGAAGGCCTGGAATCACTGGAAGGAACAGCGCTGTGACCACAGAATCGACAGTTCCCAAGAGAATCACGCCCAACATGCAGCCCGTCCCGGATACCGTGCCCGCGGGCTGGAGCGGGTCAACAAGGTCAACAAAAATCCGCGAACCACAGATCGCACCAGAGGTCACCGCACACCTGGACAACGTACTGCCGGCGCTGGAGTCCCTGCGCTCGCAGGCAGCCCGCCTCTCGGCGTGGGGAACGGAACTCGCCCACCGGCTCCTGTCCGGACAACGGCTGCTGGCCGCCGGCAACGGGGGATCGGCTGCCGAAGCCCAGCACCTCACCGCCGAACTCGTGGGCAGGTTCGACGCCGAACGCGCACCCTTCTCCGCGATTTCCCTGCACGCCGAAACCTCCGCCCTCACGGCACTGTCAAACGACTACGGCTACGAGGAAGTCTTCGCCCGCCAGGTCAGGGCACACGGCCGGGCAGGGGACGTCCTCATCCTGCTCTCGACCAGCGGACGCAGCCCCAACCTCCTCAACGCGGTCAGAGCGGCAAAGGAACGCGGCGTCACTACGTGGGCGCTGACGGGCGCGGGCCCCAACCCGCTGGCCGACGCCTGCGAACAAGCCATCACAGTGGATGCCATCGCAGCCAACGCCCAGGAAGGCCACCTCATTGCCGTCCACGCTGTATGCCGCGCCTTCGACGCGGAGGTCGCGCGTCGGACCGGGCCTCGCCTGGCCGAGGACGGAGCCCAGCCATGAAAGTGACAGTGGTAGGTGACGTCCTCCTGGACGTGGACATCAGCGGCACCGCCACGCGGCTCAGCCCCGACGCGCCCGTACCCGTCGTGGACGTCGCCCATATCCGGCGTCGGGCCGGCGGGGCGGGTCTCGTGGCTACCCTTCTTGCGCGGGATGGTCACGACGTCGCCCTGGTCACCGCGGTATCGGACGACGACGGCGCCAGCCACCTCAGGCGCGCCCTGACCGGTGTCGCCATACTCACCGGAGCCCCGCTCGCCCCAACGCCCACCAAGACCCGCGTGCGTATTGGAACCCACCCCATGGTCCGGTTCGACGAAGGATGCGCGCCTGCCCCTTCCCCGTCATGCACCGGGGAGATGCTCGCAGCCATTGCCTCCGCGGAAGCGGTTATCGTGGCCGACTACGGCCGCGGAATCACGGCGAACCCCGACATCCGCACTGCGCTTGCCGACGCTGCCCGCCACGTCCCGGTGGTGTGGGATCCGCACCCTGCCGGTTCCGAGCCTGTGCCGGGTATCGCCGTCGTGACCCCCAACCTCGCAGAGGCCCGGGCCGCTGCGAAAGCGGGCGCCGCTGCGAAGGCGGGCGGACTGGATCCGTCCACGTCCGGTGCGGAGGACGCAGGGAAACATTTGCTGGATCGCTGGCGCAGCAACGCCGTCGTGGTCACCACCGGCGAAGACGGTGCAGTCTTGGTGGAGGCTGCGGGGCCGGGCAAGATCATCCCCGCTCCAAAGACAGTCGTGGACGATCCTTGCGGTGCCGGAGATCGCTTGGCTGGGAGCCTTGCCGTGTATTTGGGGCTGGGGCTCGAGCTGTCTGGTGCTGCGGCCAGGGCTGTTGAGGATGCTTCCGCGTTTCTCGCGAAGGGCGGAGCTTCCTCCCTGGCCATGGAGACGAGCACCCCCGGCACAGGAGGGATCAGCCAGCCTGTCAGGGCAAAGGCGAGTCCCGTCGTCGAGCTTTTTGGCCGCTTTCCGGGCCTGGAACGCGGAATCCAACTTGCGCGAACAGTCCGCGCGAATGGCGGGACTGTTGTGGCGACCGGCGGCTGCTTCGACCTCCTCCATGCTGGTCACGCGAGGACGTTGGCCGCGGCGCGCAGCATGGGTGATTGCCTCATCGTTTGCCTGAATTCCGATGATTCCGTACGGCGGCTCAAGGGCCCGCACCAGCCGATCGTCAGCATGGAGGACCGGGCAGAGCTTTTGCTCGCGTTGTCCTGCGTTGATGCCGTGGTGGTCTTCGATGAGGACACCCCCGAGGCCTGCCTGAACCAACTCAGGCCCGATATTTGGGTCAAGGGCGGGGATTACGAACCCCATGAATTGCCGGAAGCCAGCCTCGTGGCTGCGTGGGGAGGGCGTTGCGTGACCGTGCCCTTCCATCCGGCCCGCTCCACCAGCGGCCTGGCTGAAGCGTTGGCCAAAGTCAGCTGACCGTAACTGCCAACAAAGAATCGACCACCGAAAGGAACCGTATGAACACGCAAACTCCCGGCCGCGTCATCGTCACCGGAGGCGGCTCCGGCCTCGGCGCTGCAATCGTCGATGCCATCCGCGACGCCGGAGGCACTCCCTTCGTCTTCGACCGCAATATCAGTAACGTGTCCGGCGCGAAAGCCCTTGAAGTCGACGTCTCCAACCGTGAATCAGTTGAAGCTGCCGTGAAGGAGGCAGCCGAAAGCCTCGGCGGCCTGGATGGGGTGGTGACCGCCGCGGGCATCGACCGCTGTGGCAAACTGGCCGACGTCCCCGCAGCCGAGTGGGAAAAGGTGATTGGAGTGAACCTCCTGGGCACTGTTTCCGTGGTCCGTGCGGCGTTGCCCTACTTGAAGGAATCCCGGGGCCGGGCGATCACCATCGCCTCAACCCTGGGCTTGCGGGCACTGCCGGACGCCACGGCGTACTGCGCCTCCAAGTTCGGCGTCATCGGATTCAGCCGGGCACTGGCCGCCGAAACCGGGGGAGTCATTGGTGTCACCACCATCATTCCGGGAGGCATGAAGACACACTTCTTTGATGACCGCGACGAACAATACAAGCCGCAGGACGACTCCAAGCTCAACGATCCTGCGAATGTGGCGCAAGCTGTGGTGTTCGCGTTGTCGCAGCCGTTTGGCAGCGAGGTCCGCGAGCTCCTTATTTGCCCCGCAGAAGAAGGCTCGTGGCCATAAGGTCACGCACGTCCTGAACAACGTCGGCCACGGCGATACCCCGAATCAGGGTGTCGTCGTGGCCGCAGTGCTGTGCAGACCAGCCCACCTGCGTGACGTCGGCTCCGCACCGGGGGCACTGGGTCACCCATGACATGTGGATACGGTGCAGGCTCCGGCCTCGGGGCCCTGCGTTGAAGACGTTCCCTACCCAGAAGATCCCCACGGTTGGTGTTCCAAGGGCTTGCGCCAAATGCCGGGGACCGCTGTCGCTGGCAAGCATTACGGTGGCCGCTTCCAAGAGCGCCGCGAGTTCGCCGATCTCCAGTTCGCCGGCAACTGAGCGCACGGCATCTTTGTCCCCGGCTGTCAGTTGCCTTGCCGCGAGTTCTGCCACTTCCTGGCCCAGCGCTTTTTCGGAGCGGTCACCCACCACCAACACCTGCGCACCTTCCTGCGCGATGGTCGCCGCAGCTTCAGCAAAGTACGACGCCGGCCAACGCCGCCGCGGATCGGTGGCACCTGGGTGGACCACGAGGAGGGGACCCCGGTGGGGGTTGAGCAGGCTTTGCACGCTTTGTTGGTGTTCGGGCAGGGGCCGTAAGGGTGGAGAAATGATGGTTGGCACGCCGGCCAGCCCCGCTACCTCGAGCCATCGGTCAGGCTCGTTTTGGTAGTAGATGTAATCGAGATTCCGCTCCAGGGGCTCGGCGTCCTTGGTTCGGGTGCCCACGGTGTGCCGTGCCCCCAGACGGAGCAGGAAAGGGTTGGAGTACCGGCCGCCGCCATGCATTTGCAGCGCGAGGTCGAACCTGCGGGCGCGCATGGCTGAGAAGAATTCCTCCTGGGCAAGTCTGTCTTCAGCGTCGTCTTTTTGATCGCCGTCCCTATGGCCGCCATCGCGTACGCCCTTGGCAAAGGGGAGAATTTCGACGTCGTCAATGGGCCCATCCGTTCCAGCCGCCAAGGCCGCGTGGATCGGCGTGCCCAGGAGCGTGATCGCGGCCTCAGGATAGGCCGCTTTCAGGGCATAGAGCGCGGGGTATAGGTAGATCACATCGCCCAGGCCGCCACCCCTGAGAACCGCGATCCGTTCCACGTTCGGGAACTTCTCCAGCACCGGGCCAACGCCTGAATTCGGTTGAACGACCATCTGGACTCCCTTCGTCATAGGTGGTGGAAAACTGCCGAACCTGGCGTGTGAACCGCGGGCTGTGGGGTACCTGAGGGGAGCAGGAACATGCCGCCTCTACCGGAAGGTACCCAATGGCACGCCTATCCAATCAAGAAGGTTTGGCCGAATGGCTGCCGCGCCGCTTGGCCGAGGAACGGCCCGTTGTGACAGTGGTCGGCGACGCCATCCTGGACGGTTGGTGGGACGGACTGATTGAGCGCTTTTGCCGCGAAGCTCCCGCCCCGGTGGTCCAGGTCAAGCGCCGCGACTTCGCCCCCGGAGGAGCGGCCAATACTGCCATGAACCTGGCGGCCCTTGGCGCGAACGTCAGGTTTGTCTCGTTGGTCGGCCGGGATTCTGCGGGTCAGGAGCTCCTTGGGAGACTCGTTGCTGCCGGCATCGACGTATCGGGCGTGGTGCAGCATACCGGCATGATCACCACTACCAAGTTCCGGATAAGCAGCGCCGGCCAAGTGATGCTTCGCCTGGATGACGCAGCCGCGGACGTCCCCGCCGAGGGCCTCCAGAAGTTGGCAGCCGCCATCCCCGGAGCACTGGCGGGTTCCAACGCCGTGGTGCTGTGCGACTACGAGGCCGGCGCGTTGGAGGGACCAGTGCGTGCAGCTTTGATGGATGCACTGGGACCCGCCCATGATCCCCAGACCGGTTCTCACCCTGCCAGCCACAGGCAGGGTACCTTGTTGGTGGTCGATGCCCATCATCCTGCCCGGTGGGCCGAACTCAAGCCGGATCTCGCCACCCCGAACGCCCAGGAAGCTGCCGGGCTGCTCAGAACAGAGTTTCCCGGTGGCGCTGCACGTTGCCCCTTCGTGGAGGCCCACGCGGACCAGCTCCTTCGAGCCTCAGGTGCGGGCGCCGTCGTCGTGACTTTGGACCGTGACGGGACTCTGACGCTGCGTTCCAGCGATCCGGACGCAAGCGGCGACGATTCCAACGGAT
Source organism: Paenarthrobacter sp. 10L412 (assembly GCF_056395565.1). NCBI lineage: Bacteria > Bacillati > Actinomycetota > Actinomycetes > Micrococcales > Micrococcaceae > Paenarthrobacter > Paenarthrobacter sp. 10L412. The sequence goes on from NZ_JBFTJT010000004.1 coordinate 283,219, forward strand.
CCCGCGGCACCCACCGAACCTGGGCCAGGCCGGAAGCCGAGAAGCAGGCCTCCGGTGCCGGCGATACGTTTGTTGCCGCGCTGACCTTGGCGCGGGCGGCCGGGCTGCCCCTGACTACCAGCGTGGACCTCGCCCAGGCCGCAGCTGATGTGGTGGTCCACCGCCCCGGCACCTCGGTCTGCACCACCGAGGAACTTGCCCGTCACCTCGGAGGGTTCGCCGATACTGCGTTGACAGCCGATGAATTGGCCAGGCAGGTGGAAGCCCACCGCAGGGAGGGTCGGAGGATCGTGCTGACCAATGGGTGCTTCGACGTCCTGCACCGTGGCCATACCCGCTACCTGAACCAGGCCAAGCAACTGGGCGATGTCCTGGTGGTGGCCCTTAACAGCGATTCCTCAGTGCGGCAGCTGAAGGGGCAGGACCGGCCCGTGAATCCAGAAGCGGACCGTGCTGCCGTGATCGCCGCGCTCAGCTGCGTGGATCACGTCACGGTGTTCGACACCCCAACTCCCATCCCGCTCATCGAGTTGCTGCAGCCCGATGTGTACGCCAAGGGCGGCGACTACACGCCGGAAATGCTCGCCGAGACCGCGGCTGTGGAGCGCTATGGCGGCATGGTGACGATTCTGGATTACGTCCCCGAACACTCCACGACGGCGGTACTGGAGCGTATTCGTTCCACAGGAGAGAACCCGCATGCCTGACCGGGCTTTGCAGGAAGGCGAAGGGAGAGTTTCATGCGCATAGTCATCGCGGGAGCCACCGGTAACGCGGGCACGGCTTTGCTGAAGCGGTTGCAGGCTGCCCGCTCGGAAGAGGGCGCGGATCTTGAACTCGTGGGGATAGCGCGACGCGAACCTGACAAGAACGCAGCCCCTTACAACGCAGTGGAGTGGCACACGCTCGACGTCGGCGACTGTAAGGACAGGGAAGCACTGGAAAACGCCTTCGCAGGTGCCGACGCCGTAGTGCATTTGGCCTGGCAGATCCAGCCAAATCACAATCGCGAACTTCTGCGCCGGACCAACGTAGCGGGAACAGCCCACGTTTTGGGCGCGGCCAGGAAGGCCGGCGTGAAGCACGTTGTCTGTGCCTCATCCGTTGGCGCCTATTCGCCGGCCCCCAAGGATCAACGGACCAAGGAAGGTTGGCCGGCAGGCGGGATTAAGCGATCCCACTACAGTGTGGACAAGGCAGCGCAAGAGCGGCTTCTGGATGGCTTTGCCAACGAGAATCCGGACATCGTAGTGGCCCGGCTACGCCCGGCACTGATCTTCAGCGCCGAAGCGGGCAGTGAAGTGGGCCGCTACTTCCTGGGGAGCGTTCTCCCACGGCTCATTCCCCGAAAGCCATGGCTGCCCATCCTCCCCCTCCCGAAGGAGCTGATTTTTCAGGCCGTTCATGCCGACGATGTCGCCGATGCCTACTGGCGCGTGCTGGAACGTCGGGCAGAAGGCGCGTTCAACATCGCCGCGGAGCCTGTGCTGGACCCCAACGCCCTCGCATGGATCCTCAACGCCCGGCGGCAGCTGCCCTTGCCGCTCCCGGTGCTGCGCGCCGTCGTCGAGGTCAGTTGGCGTTTGCGGTTGCAGGTAACCGACGGCGGCTGGGTGGACATGGCGGCCGGCTCACCCATTATGGACACAAGCCGCGCCCACAGCCTTCTGGGCTGGATGCCGCACCGATCATCGTTGGAGGCGTTGACGGAAGTGCTGGAGGGTCTCGGAGCCGGCAAGGGGCGGAAAGCCTCGCCGCCATTAACGCCACGCTAGTTTTTGTGTTTGTGGCCCTAATCCGCAGGGGATACCACCGTGATGATCCTGCGCAAACTCATGGCCACTGACGCCGCCGCGTTCACCGAAGCCTGGCCGGCAGCAGCTTCCGTGACAGCATCCCCGAGCTCGGAGATGCTGTCCTTTGCCTCCGCCAAATGGCTCTTCAATTCTCCGGCATCCTCGCCCCGCCACTGATCAATCACGCGGGACACGGCCTCCAGCGCTTCGGACAGGTTGGTCAGGACGCTGTCCGGGATGACTGTTCCCGCGTCCTCTTCCCAGATCACGCTGGCCAGGACGTCCGTGATGTCCTGGACATGGAAGGTTAGCCGTTCCACTATCCGCAATCCAGCCAAATCACTTGGTAGCCGGCCAGCACGACGCCGGGACCGGGGGTTCGCTTTTGCGCTCAGTTCCGCTTCATGAACGGCAGTCCGCACGGCTGCGGCGGTAGCTGACAGTTCGCCGCTACGGCTTGCCCAGGCTTCGTGGTTGGGCGGCCAGGATTCCTCCATCGCGCGCGCCATGTCCTTCAATTGTTGGGACAAAGCCCGTTGATGCCCGGCCAGGGCGGGGTCGATTCCTTCGAGGTGCAGCGGCGGAAACACCAGCCAGTTCACAGCGAAGCCAACGGCTACGCCCATGGCCATCTGCAGGACGTAGGCAAAGGAGAAGCCCTCCGCGTTGGAATCCCCAAGGACGAGTACGAACAGGGCAGCCATGGGAACCCATTCGGAGGCGGTCCCCAACCGGGGGAGGCCGCCGATGATCACGCCCAACCCCACCACTACGGCGACTGCCAACGCCGTCGGCGCTGCCACTGTGGTCACAGCAAAAGCCATGCCTATACCCAGGGCCAGGCCCATGAGGCTCTGCAGACCATGCCTGGCGGAGTCCGCCACCGTGGGATGCATGCTCACGAGTGCGCCGAGCGGTGCGTAGTAGGGGTAGGACGCTGCAGGACCAGGCATGAAGGGCGCGAGATACCAGGCCAATCCTGCCGCCGCCGCGGTTTTGGCGGCGAACAGGAGTCGGTGACGCGTGACAGCTTTTCGAAGCGCGGGAATCAGCCGCCGCCTGGAGGGCTTGTGGCTCATTGGTCCAACGTAGACGGGTCTTACTCCGCGTGTCGAGCTTGGATTTCGTTTCAGAATGTGGCGATTGAATCCCCGGCAAGCGGGTACACACCCATTGATAGTAACGATACTTACTATCCCGGCTGCTGTCCGCAGCCTGCCAACTGTGGAAAGAGAGCGACAATGACTGAGAGCCAATCGCCGCAGGACGGAAGCTTCGCGGCGCCACGGACTGGGGTCCCCGCCGGGACCGAGCCTTACTCGGGAAGTTACCTCGACTCACCGGTTGAAACCGACACCACTGGCATGGAAACCGATGCCGGCGCGGGTACTACCGGCTACGGAAGCACTACCGGGGGAACCGGGACCACATCCGGCACGGGAACGGTCGATTCGGCTAAGCACGAAGCCGCCGAAGTCGCCGGCACAGCGCGCGATGCGGCTGGCGGCGTCGTCGAAACAGCCAAGGCCGAAGCCGGAAATGTGGCCCAAGAGGTCAAGATGAACGCCCGGCAATTGCTAACACAAACCAAGGGCGAGTTGACGGATCAGGCCGCTACCCAACAGCAGAGGGTTGCGGAGGGCTTGCGGTCCATTTCCGACGAACTATCCACCATGGCCAATTCGACCCAAAACGGTGGTGTGGCCACGGATCTGGTCCAGCAAGCGGCCGAGCGTTCCTCCTCGGTTGCCCGGTGGCTGGAGAACCGGGATCCGGGTTCCCTCTTGGATGAGGTCAAGAGCTTTGCCCGCCGCAAGCCGGGTGCGTTCTTGCTGTTGGCTGCCGGTGCGGGTGTACTCGCCGGACGTTTGGGCCGCGGAATGGCGGACAACTCGCCCATGACCGGGACTGGCACTTCGGATGCCACCACCCAGACCCCGCGCGCCGTGTACTACCCAACCCAGGGTGGCGCTGTGACTCCTCCGGCAGTTGATCTGCCCGGGCCCCAGACGACGACCGCCGGGTACGGAACGACGGGTACTGGAACGGACACGGGATACGGCGCGGGCACTGACACCGGATACGGCGCGGGCACCACGGGTGGCTATGAAGGATCAACCATGCCCTACCCGGAAAACGACGCCGGTGGGGTAAAGGCGCAAGGTGATCCGCTCGCACGTCCCGATGACCCGAGCGATCCCGATGATCCCGTATACGGAGGTCCCCGATGAGTAGTCCTGCCGACCTTCCTCCCACCGAAGCCCATCTCAAAGCCGAAACCGTACCTCTCGGCGAACTGCTGAGCGAACTGACGCGCGACGTCTCCACGTTGATGCGGCAGGAAGTTGAGCTGGCCAAGGTAGAGCTCAAGGAATCGGCCACCAAGGCCGGAAAGGGCGCAGGGATGATGGCCGGAGCCGCTTGGGCCGGGCATCTGACCATGCTGTTCCTTTCCCTGGCGCTTTGGTGGGCCTTGGGTCAGCTCATAGGCCTGGGATGGTCCGCAGTTGTTGTGGCGGTCATTTGGGGCATAGTCGCAGCGGTGCTGGCCTCGATGGGGCGAAAGGAATTGAACGCCATTAAGGGCATGCCGCGCACCACCGAGACAGTCAAGGAAATACCTCCAACCTTCAAACCGAATACTGAGGAGACACGATGACGCAGAATCCCGACGCCCTGCGCGCCGACATCGAACAAACCCGCAGGCGGCTCAGTACCAACGTTGACGCCGTTGCTGACAAGGTCACGCCCTCGCACATCGTCAACCGGAGGGTAGACAGGATCAAGACGGCCGTGTTTGGCGCCCGCGACGATGTTCAGGACAGGGCGGGCCATGTTGCCCATCAGGCCCAGGACGCTGTTTCCGATGTGGTCTCGGACATTGGCGACGCACCACAGGTGATCACACGAAAAGCCCAAGGCAGCCCCATCGCTGCCGGCTTGATCGCCTTCGGTGCCGGCCTGCTGGTTTCGGCCCTCATCCCACCGTCGGACAAGGAGCGCGAGGCTGCGCAGGCACTCAAGGAAGCAGCCCAACCGCTGACCGAGGAACTGGGCCACGCCGCACAAGAGATGGCCGAACACCTCAAGGAGCCGGCACAGGACGCAGTCCAAAACGTCAAAGACAGCGCCACTGAGGCAGCTGCCAACGTTAAGGACGAGGGCCAGGCCGCTGCTGCAGATGTGCAGGACCGCGCCGCAATGGCCAAGGACAACCTCGGCAACCAGTAACCGCGTTACTCACCCATCTGAGTCGCAGTTAAGGCCGTTTTGAGCTCTCAGAACGGTCTTAACTGCGACTCAGATGGGTTCGCGGTTGGGTTCGCGGGGCTGGCTAGCGCACTTCGAGGATCATCTGCAGCAGGCGGGCTGCGGCCGGACGCGCAGCGTGTTCCTCAGCCCACTGCGCGCGGGCAAGTGCTTTGCTGACCGCCTGCGTCGTGATGCCGAGTTCCTGGGCCACAGCCTTTTGCTGGCCGCGGACACCGGGGGTGAGGAGGTCCAGGACCCGCCACTCGGCCACGCTCCGGTGCTGCACTATGTGTCCGAGGAGTCGCAGTACTGCTTCGGCTTCTGCTGCCAAAGCCGTGAAAGGACCATCAACGGCAACAGGGACTCGTTCCTTCCCGTTGCGGAGACGGTCAACAGCCCGCCGGGCATAGACAAGACCGTGCCCGGAAGCGTCTTTGACAAGGTTGGGAAGGGGCTCGTTGATGGGCCCTACGCCAATTCCCACGTACCACTGACCGGTCCGGAGGGCGATCAACGCTGTATCAACAGCTTGGTGGCTGGACTCGACAATGCCTTGCACCTCGTCCTCAACCGAACGGTCGAAGTCGAGCCGTGCCGGAATGTGCCGCAGGTCCTTGAGGAGCTCGGGCACTAGGTCGCCGTCACGGCGGCTGTCGCGTTGGTTGATGGTCAGAGTGAACATAGTGGATCACATGCTACCGGCTGGTAGCCGCTCTGCAAGGGCTTATTTTCCTTATTTCTTTAGCCCTTCCCTGGTTCCAATGCACCTCGTCCCTCGTTCCAATGCACCCGTCCCGCGTTCCAATGCACCTAGTCCAGGGCGGTGCGTCCGGTGACGACGACGGCGGGCAGCGCACCTGCGCCCAGCCGGCGGGCGTCGGCTATTCCGGCGTCACGCATCGCCGCTTGGATGGCTTCCACCAGAGGGGCAGGATCTTCATTGGTGGAGAATACCCAGAAGGTGTCGCGTGCCTGAAAAACGAGCGCGTTCTTTCCGGCCACTCCCAGCGACGTCTTTTGCCGCGCCACCAAGCGGCGGTCAGGATCAGTGCCATCCGCCGTGGTCACTGCCTTGATATAGGCAGGCGGGATCTCCGCCCACGGAAACTCCAAAGTGCTGTACTGCTGGGAATACCTGGCTACGATCCCGCCATCGAACACCAGGAGTTTGCGGAAGCTGCCCAGGAGCGTCATTGACCAGAGGACCAGGCCCGTAAGTGTGCTTGCCACGATGAACAGGACTGGATCCTCGAAGTGGCCGGGCTCCCGCGTGGAGGTGGCGGGGCTGATGAACTCACCCATTGCGCCGAAAAGGAATCCAACCGCCAAGCAGGGGATGAGGAGCTTCCAAAAGATGCGGCGCGAGGACGCGATATGACGTAGCCGTCCAAGCCCGGGTCCGAGCCTGCGCTCAGTGCGCCTTACCAGCCAGTTACGGCCGCGCATCAGGGCGCTGGCCGTAGAGATTTGGCAGGTTCTGCCTTTCTGCCTCGGCGGCTTGGTGTACGGCGATCACTTTGGGGTCCGGGACCGGCTGGCGACCCTGTGCCACACCGGATCGCCGATCAAAAGCTGCAAACTTTGGATCCCACGTATCGCCCGAGCTCCCGCTGAACGCCGCAAGAATCAGCATCACCACGAAGAACGGGAAGAAGGACCAGCAGATGGCACGCCAGCCGCCCAGCCAAGCACCCGCCGTCGTGCCGTCCTTGATCCGTACCGAACGCATGCCCGCTGCAGCATCGCCAACGCTGCCCGCTGTACCCCAGATCATGCCGTAAACGAACAACCCAACGAACCAGAGAACGACGTAGAGCGTCAGCCAGAAGCCGTCGTTGAAGGCGAGGAGTGAGCCAGAGTTCATCATGGCGTTGCGTGCAACGGCCACTATCGTGGCCAGGATGCCATACCCGGCAAGGAACACGATCGCGTCAAGCACGCGACCCCAGAAGTGGGCTCCTCCGGATGCTTTCACGAAGTATGCGCCAGTGTCAGGATGGCGGCGTACCGGGCGGCCGTTGAGGGCATCAACCAAGCCAGTAGCGGTTTGGGACTTCGAATTGCTCATGGGTCAGGCCAGCCCAGCCAGCCCGCCGAGGACCTGGGCCAGGGTGGGTGCGGACGTCTCCTTCAGCTCAAGGGAGACAGTTTCGCCTTCTACGCGGGGAGTAAGGACGTGCACGCTGGTGGGACCGGTGTACACGGTGACGGTCGGAAAGTCGTTCGTGTCAGTGTTGAAGACCACCACGTTGCTGGCTGCCTGGGTATCGGCCAAGGCGGTTGCCGCATATTCTTCGAACTCGGTCTCTGTGTAAACAGTGGGATCGGTGTCCCGGTGGGCCGCCGTGTTCGGGTCAACGAATTCAGCAAGGCGCGGAGCCAGCTGGTCGCGGGTGACAACAGTGAAGCCGTGCAGCCCGCCTTCGTCCACTTCCTCCAGCAGCACGCCGTCGTCGTGGATGTAGCCGTAGAGCCAGCGCTTGCCGGTGGAAACGGTGCGTTCCACGGAGACCACGCTGCTGCCGCTGCGACGCAGTGTCAGGGCACCGGTGATTTCCTCGGTGGCGTGCAGGCGGGTGGGTTCGGTCTCGCCTTCAAAGATCACGGGGTAGACGAGTTCCTTGGCGAGCAGCCCACGCAGGGCCACAGCGCACATCAGCTCTTTGCTGGCATCCTGTGTCGTGAGCCATGGAAGGGCCACGATCTGCTCGTGCTGAACGCCGTCCAAGGCAACAACCTCTTCATCGGTCAACGTCGGCAAGGCCTTGCCCGTGGCGCTGGCCGATGCCAGGACCTTCGCTGCAGCCTGTACGTCCCGCTCGGTCCAATTCATGGTGCTGGTGGTCATCCGAATATCCCTCCGACAAAGTTTCCGACTGACTTGGCGGCATTACCGACCCCGTCTGCCACCTTACTGCCTACATCCTTGGCGAAATTGCCTACTTCCCGGGCGCCGTCGGCGATGTAACTGCCAGGGTTCCGGGCGAAGTTGCTGATGGAATCCCAGTTGTCCGCCACCAGGTTGCCCAAGGCCCAGGCTCCGGCAACGATGCCCGCGCCGATCACGATCGGGGCGCCGATGGGCCCCAGCAAGGCTGCGCCACCGGCCGTCATGAGCATGATGCTGCCCACCCCGCCCACTACGGACAGGCCGCCGGCAACCCGGTCTCCGGTACCGCGCCAGCCGTCGTGCTCCGGATTGATCATGTCGCTGATACCGCCAACGATGTTCAGCGGCGCCGCCAAGGCTCCGGCGATTCGAAGGCCCTTGGAGAACTTTGTGGCGTCCTGGAAGGCCTGGCTGTAGGGAATGTTCGCCTTGAGGTCGGTGATGACGTCAGTGACCTTCTCGCCGCTGCGCAAGGCGCTCAAAGCATCCCGCAGCACTGTACCTCCAGCCCGCCAGTTGGTGAGTACCTCGCGCGTCTTGACCCATTCGGCATGACCGAGCTTGCCGTACTTGTAGGCAGTCCAGAGCTGCGCGCCTAGTTCCTTGACACCCGTTGCTGTGTCATAGACGTCTTTCAAGACGCCCACCGATGTACCCGAGCCGTCATTGTGACTGGCGAATTCCTGCTGGTTGGCGTGCTTCTTGAGCTGGCTCGCGTTGTCCCTCAGCATGTTGGCGGCCTTCACCAGGCTCTGCCTGTGCTGGCTGTTCCAATCGCTCTTGAAGACTGTGGCGTCGCGCCCCTGCCACGCCGTTGCGGAGTTGATGGCGTTGGACAGCTGCGCGCTCTGCAGATTGATGGCGTCGGCAGCTTTGCCCATGACGCCGGCCAGACTGCGAAGCTGCGCAATGTCCGCGCCGTAGAACCCAGCCATGTGGAACCCCCTGTTACATGCGTCGTAAAGTCTCGTCCCAGCCTAGGCGGACCCCGAAGATGCCGCGATGGGGAGAGATGCCCATGTGGAAAACGCGGGGTCAGTTATGGCCCACGTTGTGGTTCCCAAAGGGCCAAAAGTGACCCCGCGTTGCTTAAAGCACGACGGCGACTGGTGCTGTTCACAGGGAACAGCACCAGTCGCCGTCGTAAGTGTTGCTAGTGGCCTTCGGCCGAGAAGCGCTTGATGGAAGCTTCCAGCTCGGCTTCGGCAGCGGCGCGATCGCCCCAGCCCTCAGCCTTGACCCACTTGCCGGGCTCCAGGTCCTTGTAACGGGTAAAGAAGTGCTCGATTTCCTTGATCAGGAATTCGCTGACGTCGCTGACTTCCTGGATGTGGTCGAAGCGTGCATCCACGGGAACGCAGAGGACCTTGGCGTCTCCGCCGCCGTCGTCGGTCATGTTGAAAACACCGATGGGGCGGGACTCAACGATGACGCCCGGGTGGAGGTCGAAGTCCTGCAGGAGCACCAGTGCGTCCAGGGGGTCGCCGTCTTCGCCCAGGGTGTTCTCGAAGAAACCGTAGTGCGTGGGGTACTGCATGGAGGTGAAGAGGACGCGGTCCAGGCGGACGCGGCCGGTTTCGTGGTCAACTTCGTACTTGACGCGCGATCCCTTGGGGATCTCGATGGTCACGTCGTGCTTCATGGCGTGCTCCTTGACGGGTGGGGGTGGGGCGCGGCAGGCGAAAGTGCAGCCAGCGCCGCCGACTACTATTGAGGATATAGCGAGAGGCCCGGGTTTCTTGAACCGGCGGGGACAATTTCAGGACTGACAGGACCAAGCAACTGCATGAAGGGCGTTAAAAACGGGGGTGCCCGGAAGTGGGTGTCCACGGCGTGGGGGCGCTTGAAGTGGCCGATGCTGTTGACGTTGGTTCTGTTGTGCCTGGGGGCGATCGTGGTGGTCGGCATGGTGCCAGGACTCCTCAGCGCACCCAAGCCCTCGCCTTCCGCGCCGCCATGGCAGCAGGAGCCCGACCGCCTGTCCGAGGCCAACGGCGTGCTTCCCCTGGACCCCGATGCGCCCGCGCCTGTACCGGCTGAGCTCTCGCGCCTTGTGAATGACGCCCTGAAACCTTCCGGTGCCGGCAGCATTACGGGCATTGTCGTGGACGCCTCCACAGGCACGGTCCTGTTCGACCGCGATGCCAACGCCAACCGAATCCCGGCGTCGAATATGAAGCTCTTGACCGCCGTCGCCGCTTTGAAGGCGCTCCGTCCCGAATCCCGTTTTACCACCCGTGTGCTGGCCGGTTCTGATGAATCAACCGTGGTGCTGACGGGAGGAGGGGACGTGTTGCTCGGCGGAGGCACCTCGGATCACGGGGCCGTCATGGGCCGGGCGGGACTTGTAACCCTGGCCGCCGATACTGCCGCTTCCTTGGCTACCGCCGGGGTCAAAGGGCCCGTGACCGTGCAGGTGGATGATTCCCTGTTCAGCGGCGCGCCCCTCAATCCTGCGTGGAGCCTGGACGACGTCGCGGCTGGCGAAACCGCCCCCTTGTTTTCCCTTGCCCTGAATTCCGGGCGCTACTCACCAACGGTTACCACCGGGCCGCGTCCGCAGGATTCGGCCATCACCACCGCCCAGGCTTTCGCCGAACAATTGGTGGCTGCCGGCGTCCAGGTGAGTCCCGGCGTCGAGCGCGGCAAGGGTGTCCCCGCCAAGGTGCTGGCCGCCGTTGAATCCGCGACTGTGAGCGAGCAAGTGGACCTCATGCTGGAGACCTCGGACAACTTCCTGGCGGAGGCGCTCGGGCGGATGACCGCCATTGCCTCCGGACAGGAAGCCACGTACGACGGCGCCACTTCAGCCGTGCGCCAACGGCTGGGGGAGTTGGGAATCGACACTGATCCCAAGCAGTTGCGGTTGGCCGATGTTTCGGGCCTTGCCTTGGAGAACCAGGTCACTGCCCGCCAGTTTGCGGAGGTAGTCCGTGCCATCACCAGCGGACCGGACCTGAGCCTTCGGACCGCTCTGGATGGCTTCCCGGTGGCGGGCCTTACGGGCACCCTGGACGACAGGTATGTGGATCCCAGCACTGCCCAGGGTGCAGGGCTTGTCCGCGCCAAAACGGGGACCCTCAACACTGTCATTGCGCTCAGTGGGTATGTAGTGGACGCTGATGGACGCCTGCTGGTGTTTTCGTTCATCGGCAACGGCCTGGAACCGGGTGCGGCTGGAAACAAGGAGGCGATGGACCGCTCGGCATCGGTGCTGGCCTCGTGTGGATGCCGCTAGCCCCGCTGGGGAACAGCAAACTCCCGTCGCTCCGCGCGGAGCGAACTTAAAGGCCCATTGCCAGCCTCATGTGGTGTGATGGACCGTATGGTGTCATCTGCCCGAGATTCGTCAGCAGGGGCCCCGTCCCTGATCAATTGGGACCTGGCCGCCTCCACGGCTGCCCGGCTTACCCCGCCCGGTCCCGCGATGAGCGCCGGGGAAATCGGCAAGGCGGTGGAGAACCTGCGCTTCAACGCCGATATCTCCGTGCCGCACGTCCATGACATCACCGGGCTTGAAGCCGCGCGGGACCTGCGGGATTCGCACGTTCTCGTGGTGGACCGTGCCTCGTGGTCCAAGGCCAACACCCAGAGCTTCTCCGTCATGCTCCAGCCTGTCCTGGAGAAAATGCTGGAGTCCCGCAGCAGCCTGTCCCTGACACCTGCTGCCGCCGCGGCCAGTGGAGCCATCACCGGCAGCCAACTCGGCGCCATCCTTGCTTTCCTGTCCAGTAAAGTCCTGGGCCAATACGATCCGTTCGCGGCCTTGGCCCCGGACGCCAACGTTCCTTCGGGCGGCCGGCTGCTCCTTGTTGCACCCAACATCATCTCGGTGGAACGCGAACTCAACGTGCACCCGGACGACTTCAGGCTCTGGGTATGCCTCCACGAACAAACCCACCGCGTTCAGTTCGCCGCAGCACCGTGGCTGCGAGACCACATGCTCGCCGAAATCGAAAAGCTCAGCAGTCATCTTCTGGGCAACATGGATTCCCTGGTTGAACGGGCAGCCGCGGTGGCCAAATCCCTGAAGGACCGCGCTGCATCGGGGAACGTGCCAAGCCGGGGCGCCATTCTGGACCTGCTGCAGGATCCCGAGGAGAAGGCTTCCTTGTCCCACATCACTGCCGTCATGAGCCTCCTCGAAGGTCATGCCAATGTGGTGATGGATGCGGTCGATTCCAGCATCGTCCCGTCCGTGAAGACGATTCGCCAACGGTTCAATGATCGCGGCAAGGACCGCGGCATCATCGAAAAGTTCATCCGTAATCTCCTCGGTCTCGACGCTAAGATGCGCCAGTACACCGACGGCGCAAAGTTCGTGCGCGAGGTTGTTGAGGTAGGCGGCATGGAAGGCTTCAACCGGGTGTGGGAGTCTGCCGAAAACCTCCCCACCGAGGAAGAGATCCACAATTCCAGGATGTGGCTCGAGCGGATGGGGCTTTGAGCGCACCCGTATTTGATGCCGCCTCAGATGGTGGTTCCAGCAGTGGTCCCGACAATGGAGCGACAGGCAAGGGCCGACGCCGGCCCGGCCGTTTGGCGCCTGTCGTCGGCAAGGCACGGAAGCAGTTGCAGAACGCCTTGGCCGCTGCGGGTTACCCGGAACGTGTGCTCGTTGCCTGCAGCGGAGGCCCGGATTCACTTGCGCTCGCCGCGGTGGCTGGATACTTCGCCCGGCGGGGCCACGTGGATGGGCATCCCATTTCCGTGGCAGGCGTGGTTGTTGACCACCAACTTCAGGCTGGCTCGGCAGACGTAGCTTCCCGGACGGCAGCGGTCTTGCGGGAACTCGGCCTCTCACCTGTGGAAGTGCGTAGGGTGGAGGTCGCGTCCACTGGGTTCGGGCCCGAAGCTGCTGCCCGCGATGCCCGGCACGCAGCACTCGAGGCCGCTGCAGATGACCTTGGTTGCGATCGAATCCTGCTTGGGCACACGTTGGATGACCAAGCCGAACAGGTGCTCCTGGGGCTGGCCCGTGGCTCGGGTACCCGTTCTTTGGCCGGCATGAGGCCGATCCGGGGACGCCTGCTAAGGCCCTTCCTGGGCCTAAGGCGGGAAGAGACCCTGGAAATCTGCGAGGTCGAGGAACTGGAGCCGTGGCATGACCCGAGCAACAGTGACTCTGCCTTCGCGCGCTCGCGGACACGCGTCGAGGTCATGCCGGTCCTCGAAGAAAAGCTGGGCCCAGGCGTTGCCGAATCTTTGGCACGGACTGCCGCGATCCTGCAGCAGGACGCCGATTTCCTTGAGGATCTTGCAAACGAGACGTATCTCTCGCTGGTGGAGCGAACAGACGACGGCGCGTGGTTGCCGGAGGACGCCGTCCGCGGACTTCCCGCGGCGCTGAGGTTCCGCGTCATCGCGAAGGCCGCTGCCGACGTCGGGGGCCAACAACCCGGGTACGGGCGGCTCCAAGCCGCGGAAGCGCTGCTTCGCCGCCAGGGTTCTGCCGGCCCTGTGGAACTTCCCGGCCACGTCAGTGTCTACCGCTTGTCCCTCAGCGATTTGGAGCAGGAACGGGCTGCCTCCGGCGGTCCCGAGTCCGGTGCTTCGGCCACCGGCGGTCCCCGCGAGGCCGCACGCTGTGGGAAGCTAGTATTCCGGCATCAGAAATCGCCCCAACAGTAGCCGCACCCGAGCATCAAAACAGGAGCCATTGGTGGATTCAAACGACGTCCAGGCAGATCTCAAGCACGTTCTTTACACCAAAGAGCAGATCCAAACCCGCATCGCTGAACTGGCGGCGCAGATCGACAAGGACTACGAAGGCCGCGAACTGCTGATCGTCGGTGTCCTCAAGGGTGCCGTGATGGTCATGGCGGACCTGGCGCGTGCCTTGCACAGCCACGTCAGCATGGACTGGATGGCCGTTTCTTCCTACGGTTCCGGCACCCAATCCTCGGGTGTTGTACGTATCCTCAAGGACCTCGATACCGACCTCATGGGGAAGGACGTGCTGATCGTCGAGGACATCATCGACTCCGGCCTGACACTTTCATGGCTCAAGTCCAACCTCGAATCCCGGGGTACGGCCAGCGTTGAGATCTGCACCGCTTTCCGTAAGCCGACCGCCGCCAAGGTGGAGATCGACGTCAAATACGTCGGCTACGACATCCCCAACGAGTTCGTTGTGGGCTATGGCCTGGACTACGCCGAGAAGTATCGCAACCTGGACTTCGTGGGCACGCTGGCCCCGCACGTTTACGAGTAAATCCCTTTACTTACGCCCTTCACCGGACCATAAGGACGTGGGAACCCGTTGACGAACAAAAGCATTGGCATCAAGGACGTAGCCGTTGCCGCCGGCGTGTCCGTCACCACTGTTTCCCACGTCCTGAATGACGTCGCCTACGCCCGCATCAGCCTGGAAACACGGGAAAAGGTCAAAGCCACGGCGGAACGCCTCGGCTATGGCCCAAACCGGCTGGCCCAGGCCCTGCGTACGCAACGGACCGGAATGCTGGGTCTCGTCAGCGAGGAAATCGCCACCACACCACACGCAGGGCGAATCATCCTGGGTGCAGATGAGGCCGCCAGGGCGCGGGGCTACAACCTGATGATCATCAACACCTCAGGCGCAGCAAGTGACGAGTCCAGGCAGGCCGACGTCGAGGCCCTCCTGGAGCGACGCGTGGATGGCATCCTGTACGCCACCATGTACCACCGCGAGGTCACGTTGCCGGAAAACCTGAGTTCAATTCCCGCGGTGCTTGTGGACTCCGAGAGCCTGGCCGGGAGCGTCGCTTCCGTAGTCCCCGACGAAGAGGGTGGGGCAAGGGTTGCCGTGCAAAGCCTCCTTGAGGCCGGCCACCGACGGATCGGTTTCCTGAACAACACAGACGACGTCCCGGCTACGCGGGACCGCTTGCGTGGTTTCCGGAACGCCTTGGACGAAGCAGGGCTCGACGGCGCTGCCGCACCTGTGGAGTCCGAACTCTCGGAGGTGCTGGGCGGCTATGTTGCCGCCTTGCGGATGTTCAAGCGAAAGGACCGGCCCACGGGCCTGTTCTGCTACAACGACCGCATGGCAATGGGTGCCTACCGTGCAGCGGCCGAGGTAGGAATCAGCATTCCCAACGAACTGTCCGTGGTGGGTTTCGACGATCAGGAACTCATCGCGGCCAACCTCTATCCTGGCCTGACGACAGTGGCGTTGCCCCACTACGAGATGGGTGCCTGGGCCACTGAACGCCTGATCGATGCCATCGAGGGCAAGGCGGACCTCGCCGTCCTGGCAGCCAAGCCGACGATTCTGGAGTGTCCCCTGGTGACCCGCGAATCCATCACGAATCCCAACCCAGGGCTGTCCTAGCGCGCTGTAGGCGAGTATCCTGTGTACGCCCAGAGGGAACTTTTGAGCATTCCAGTGCGTGAATAACTGGGAACGGTGTATAGCTAGAAACTGAAGCAGCACCATTCGCGCGCAGAAGTTGCGCCTCGCAGCACTACCAGGAGGGACGGGGCAAAACCCCGATCAGATGAAAGCTAAGAGTTTCTTCAAGGGCCCGGGCATCTGGATTGTTGTCGTCGTCGGCTTGCTCCTGGTGGCATTCGCAACGCTGGCTCCGGGCGGTTCCACACGTATTGACACCAAGGACGGCCTCGAACTCCTCGCGCAAAGCGGCAAGGTGGAGCAGGCCAAGATTTTCGACGCCGAGAACCGCGTTGATTTGGTACTGAAAGACAACCTGAATATTGATGGCCAGGACAAGGGCAAGAACGTCCAGTTCTTCTACGTCACGGACCGTGGCCCGGACGTCGTCAAGGCTGTCACCAGCGCCAACCCGGACAAGGGCTTCACTGACCAGCCGGTTGAGAACAACTGGTTCTCCGGGCTGTTCTCCCTGCTCATCCCCGTGTTGCTGCTCGGTGTCCTGTTCTGGTTCCTGCTTTCCCGCATGCAGGGCGGCGGCTCCAAGGTGATGCAGTTCGGCAAGTCCAAGGCCAAACTGGTCAACAAGGATATGCCCCAGGTGACCTTCTCAGACGTCGCCGGTGCTGACGAAGCCGTGGAAGAGCTCCAGGAAATCAAGGAATTCCTCCAGGAGCCGGCCAAGTTCCAGGCCGTTGGCGCCAAGATCCCCAAGGGTGTGCTGCTCTACGGCCCTCCAGGTACAGGTAAGACGCTGCTGGCCCGCGCTGTTGCCGGCGAGGCAGGCGTTCCCTTCTTCTCCATCTCCGGCTCGGACTTTGTTGAGATGTTCGTCGGCGTTGGTGCTTCCCGTGTTCGCGACCTTTTCGAACAGGCCAAAGCAAGCTCCCCTGCCATCATCTTCGTTGATGAAATCGACGCCGTTGGCCGTCACCGCGGTGCGGGTATCGGCGGCGGTAACGATGAGCGTGAGCAGACCTTGAATCAGCTCCTCGTTGAGATGGACGGCTTCGACGTCAAGACCAACGTCATCCTCATCGCGGCGACCAACCGTCCTGACGTCCTGGACCCCGCGCTGCTGCGCCCGGGTCGTTTCGACCGCCAGATCACCGTGGAAGCCCCGGATATGATCGGCCGCGAACAGATCCTTAACGTCCACGCCAAGGGCAAACCGATGGCTCCGGGCATCGACCTCAGGGGTGTTGCCAAGAAGACTCCCGGCTACACGGGTGCGGACCTGGCCAACGTCCTGAACGAAGCTGCGTTGCTGACTGCGCGTTCAAATGCCAACCTGATTGATGACCGCGCCCTGGACGAGGCCATCGACCGCGTCATGGCAGGCCCGCAGAAGCGCAGCCGCGTCATGAAGGAACTCGAGCGCAAGATCACCGCATACCACGAAGGTGGCCACGCGCTGGTTGCGGCCGCGCTGCGTAACTCCGCTCCGGTCACCAAGATCACCATCCTTCCCCGTGGCCGTGCCCTTGGGTACACCATGGTGATTCCTGAGGACGACAAGTACTCGGTTACCCGTAACGAGTTGCTGGACCAGATGGCGTACGCCATGGGTGGCCGCGTTGCCGAGGAAATCGTGTTCCATGACCCGTCCACCGGTGCGTCCAACGACATCGAGAAGGCCACGTCAACGGCCCGGAAGATGGTCACCCAATACGGCATGAGCGAACGCGTTGGTGCAGTGAAGCTCGGCCAAGGCGGCGGTGAGCCGTTCCTCGGCCGCGACGCCGCGCAGGAGCGCAACTTCTCGGACCAGATTGCCTACGTTGTGGACGAGGAAGTGCGTCGCCTGATCGATCAGGCGCACGATGAGGCTTACGCCATCCTCACCGAAAACCGCGATGTCCTCGATCGGCTGGCACTGGAACTGCTTGAGCGCGAAACCCTCAACCAGGCCGAGATCGCCGAGATCTTCCATGACATCCGCAAGCGTGACTTCCGTGAGATCTGGCTGTCCAAGGAGTCCCGCCCTGTCCAGTCGATTCCGCCGGTAGAGTCGCGTGCCGAGAAAGCTGAGCGCGAGGCCCAGGAAGAGGCCAAGAAGGCACGCCTGGACGAGCCGCTGGATGCCGTAGCCCCGCACGCCCAGGGCGTCAGCAGCCAGGAGTCATTCCAGTCACCGGGACCCGACGGCGGCAACGACTCTCCGCTTCACGGCTAAGCTTTCTGCTGTGACTCATTTCGACGACGACGACCTCGCCGCCGCCCACGGCTCAGCCGCGGACGGTAAGCGGGGCCACAAAGTAGACCGCCCGCGCATTGAAGCAGCAGTACGTGAAATCCTGCTTGCCATTGGCGAAGACCCTGATCGCGGGGGCCTGCTGGACACGCCCAAGCGTGTTGCCAAGGCCTATACGGAGGTCTTTGCGGGCCTTCACCAGCACCCGGCGGATGTCCTTTCCACCACGTTTGACCTTGACCATGAAGAGCTTGTCCTCGTG
Source organism: Paenarthrobacter sp. 10L412 (assembly GCF_056395565.1). Lineage (NCBI taxonomy): Bacteria > Bacillati > Actinomycetota > Actinomycetes > Micrococcales > Micrococcaceae > Paenarthrobacter > Paenarthrobacter sp. 10L412. Next base: position 300,988 of record NZ_JBFTJT010000004.1, read on the forward strand.
AAGGACATCCCCTTCTACTCGACGTGCGAACACCATCTGGTGCCGTTCCACGGCGTCGCTCATGTTGGTTATATTCCGTCACATGACGGCAAGGTGACGGGCCTTAGCAAGCTGGCCCGTTTGGTGGATATTTATGCGCGCCGGCCGCAGGTGCAGGAGCGGCTCACCACGCAGATCGTTGAGGCACTGGTTAAGCACCTGAACCCGCGCGGCGCGATTGTCGTCATCGAATGCGAACACATGTGCATGTCCATGCGCGGCATCCGCAAGCCCGGCGCCAAGACTGTCACCAGCGCGGTGCGCGGTCAGCTCCATGACCCGGCCACCCGCGCCGAGGCCATGAGCCTCATACTCGGAAGGTAAGCAATATATGGATTCCCTCGCTGCAGCTCCCGGAACCGGCCCGGCCACAAGCCCACTGCCGATTCTCCGTAAGCCGAGGCCCGCGGCCAGGTTTGAGGACCTGCCAACGGACCGCACACTCGTTATGGGAATTCTCAATGTCACCCCGGATTCCTTTAGCGACGGCGGCACCCACCGCACGCCGGACACCGCAATCGCCCTCGGCCTGCGTATGTTCTACGCCGGCGCGGACATCATCGACGTCGGTGGCGAGTCCACCCGCTCCGGCGCCGAACCTGTTTCCCCTGAAGAAGAGCAGCGCAGGGTCCTCCCGGTGATCCAGGCGCTGGTCAAGGCAGGCGCGCTGGTGAGCATCGATACGATGCACACGTCAACGGCGGCTGCTGCGGTGGAAGCCGGTGCCGCGATCATCAACGACGTCTCAGGGCTGACCATCGAGCCGGACATGCCCGAGCTCGTGGCACGGACCAAGGTTCCTTACATCCTCACGCATCGTCGTGGCGATGCCCGCACCATGGACAGCCTCACCGAGTACAACGACGTCACCGAAGACGTCGTGGCCGAGCTCAAGGGGGTTCGCGACAAACTTTATGCAGCGGGCGTCGCTCCCGAGCAGATCATCGTTGACCCCGGAATCGGCTTCTCCAAGAACGAGGACCAGAACTGGGAAATCCTCAAGAACCTGGACAAGCTGTTCGGACTCGGACACAAGGTCATGGTGGCTGCGTCGCGCAAGCGGTTCCTCGGCTCGCTTCTGACTGTTGCCGGGAAGTCGGCCGCGCCGCTGGAGCGGGATGCCGCCACCGCAGCCATCACTGCTTTGAGCGCCGCGAAGGGCGCCTGGGCTGTCCGCGTCCACGACGTCGGTCCAAGCCTTGACGCCGTCAAGGTTGCCGCTCGAATCGCCCGCTGACCGGAGGACCTTGTGGACAGGATCACGCTGACCGGTGTCACCGCCGTCGGCCATCACGGAGTGTTCGATTTCGAGCGCCGGGACGGCCAGCCGTTCGTCGTGGACGCCGTCCTTCATACTGACTTCAGCAAGGCTGCGGAGACGGATGACCTCCAGTACACCGCGCACTACGGCGAGGTGGCTGAGCTCATTACCTCGCACATCGAGGGCGAGCCGCTGAACCTGATTGAGGGTTTGGCCGTGAGGATCGCCGATGGCATCCTCGCCAATTACAACGTGGCCGCAGTGGATGTCACCGTCCACAAGCCGAAGGCGCCCATCGAGGTTCCGTTCGGCGATGTCACTGTGAGTGTCCACAGGGAGCGATCATGAACTCCGGATACACCAAAGCGATCCTGGCCCTCGGCAGCAATCTTGGTGAGCGGAACGACACCCTCTCCACAGCCGTCGCCGATCTGGTGGACCCACCGGACGTGAGGCTCCTTGGAGTATCTCCGGTTGTCCAGACCAAGGCAGTCGGCGGACCGGAAGGCCAACCCGATTTCCTGAACATGGTCATGGCAGTCGAGACAACGCTCAGTCCCCTTGAGCTGCTGCAGCACTGCCACGACGTCGAGCAGAAGCACCACCGCACCCGCGAAGTGCGTTGGGGTCCGCGGACGCTGGACGTGGACATCATCGTTTTCGGTGATGTGGTCAGCGACGACCCCGTCCTGACCCTGCCTCATCCGAGGGCGGCCGAACGGGCCTTTGTCCTGTACCCGTGGTCTCTGCTGGAGCCGAGCGCCCAACTGAACGGGCAGAGCGTTGCAGAGTTGGCAGCCGCAGCTGAAGACATGCCCGACATCCGTCGCTTCGATGGCTACGGCGACGTCGCCGGTGTTCCTGCGACGGGAGCGGTGGAGTAGCAGTGAAGCCCATGCGCCCCGCGGTCCTGGTCATCATCGCCATCATCGCTGCCGCCATCGGTTGGCTGGCCACGGCGGCAACCAACCGCTTCAGCATGCCCACACCCGTGCTTCCGGTTTCCGCGCTGGTCACCATGGGCGTCATCGCCGTGCTCACCCTGATCATGGGAATCCGGGTGCTGCGGTGGCGCAACGGCAAGAAGAAGAACCTGCTCAACCCGATCCTGGCCGCCAGGACGCTGATTCTTGCCCAGGCCTGCGCATATGCAGGGACGCTCCTTCTGGGCTGGCATGCTGGCATCTCCTTTGACCTTCTGCGAATAGGAACCTTGCGCAGTGGTGAAGGCATCCTGTGGAACGCTGTCCTGCTGGGCGGCGGTGGCGTGGTGATGGTGGTCGTCGGCCTGGTGGTCGAGAGGTTCTGCCGAATCCCACCGGAAGACCTCGAAGGTGGCACCCCTGGACCGGAAACCCGCCGCGGGGAAGCAAAAGGCGAAGGCGAGTATGCGTACCGAGGCGATTGACCCTCCCGGCGTCCAGTGGCTGCGGGTCTCCCCGAAGTACGTCACGGTCCGCTTGGTGGAGTGGGCCATCGGAAACCTGGTGATGGTGGCGATCCTCAGCCTTCCCCTCGTGTTTGTGCAGCTGGGTTGGTGGCGTTGGCCTCCGCTGTGGCTCGCCGCCACGGTACCTGCGGTGATGCTCGTTCTGGCGTTGTGGCGGCTCGTGCTGATTCCGCGCCAAGTCCGCGCAATCGGTTACGCAGAGCGCGATGACGATCTTCTCATCCGCCGTGGCATCTTTTTCCAGCGGACCATGGTGGTCCCGTATGGACGCATGCAGTACGTGGATGTGTCTGTTGGTCCGGTGGAACGTGGGCTGGGACTCTGTACTTTGAAACTCCATACGGCGTCCGCCGGAACCAGCGCATACCTTCCTGGGCTTCCTGCCGAGGAAGGCGCACGGCTGCGTGAACAGCTTTCGGCACGTGGAGAAGCCAGGCTGGCCGGGCTGTGAGCCCGGAGGGTAGCGCCACCGTGGGCCTCCCCGCTAAAGCCGACGACGGCGAGTGGCGGCGCGTGCATCCAGCGTCGCCGTTCGTGCGCGGCTGGGTGGCGCTGGCCGCCGTCGGATACTTTTTCGGTCGCGACGCCTTTGAACGCATACTGCAGGGCCGCGACATCCTCGATCCCAACCTCAACGGACGGGTGCCCTGGCTGTTGGCCGGTGGCGGCATTGTGCTTCTCCTGACCGTGGGTGGGTTCATCCTGAGCTGGTATTTCACGCGCTATCAGGTGGCCGAGGGCTATGTCCGGGTCAACACCGGCTTCGTGTTCAAGCAGCAGCGGCAGGCACGGCTGGACCGCGTCCAGGCGATCGACATCGTGCAGCCCCTTTTGGCGAGGATTTTTGGCCTCGCTGAACTCAAGTTTGAAGTCGCCGACGCCGGAGAATCGGCCGTGCGGCTCGCTTACCTTCCGCTGGCCCAAGCCAAACAGTTGCGCGCCACTATCCTTGCCCGTGCCGCCGGAGTGGTGAGTGGACCGGAGACTCCGGAAGAAATCCCCGAAGCGCCGGAGCACGTTGTCTTGTCCGTGCCACCTTCCCGGCTTATTGGCTCGCTCCTGCTGAGCGAGCAAACCGTCGGTATCCTGCTCGGTGCCGTGGCATCCATAGCCATCTCCGTGTACACCGAAAACAGCGCCATCTTCCTGGCGCTGATCCCGGCCGTGCTGGGCATCGGTGCTGCTTATTGGAGCTCATTCAACAAGGGCTACAACTTCACTGCCGCGATCTCCCCTGATGGGATCCGGCTGCGTTACGGGCTTCTGGACACCCAAGCCCAGACCTTGCCCCCGGGCCGAATCCAGGCGCTGAAAGTCACTCAGCCGCCCATCTGGAGGATCTTCGGCTGGTACCGCATGCAAGTTAACGTGGCCGGTTACGGTGGTGCGGCAGGCAATGAGAACGCTGCCCGGACCACCTTGCTGCCGGTGGGCATGAAGCCGGACGTCATGCGGATGCTGTCCCTCGTGCTGCCGGACCCGGGTGTTGAGGATCCGGAACGGGTTTTCACTTCCGGGCTGGAGGGGTTGGCTGGGCTTGAGGGTGTGGCTCCGGCGGGTTCCGGCTCAGCCGGGTCTACCGGGTTCACTTCCACGGATGGTTTCGTCACTACTCCGCGCCGCGCCCGGCTCCTGGCACCGCTAGGCTGGCGGCGCAACGGTTTCCTGGCCACGCGAACGGCATTGTTGATTCGATCCGGCCGGTGGTGGCGCACTCTGGTCCTGGTTCCCCATCAGCGCACACAGTCCATGGCCTTGCAGCAAGGTCCCCTCGCGCGGCGTTTCGGAGTGGCTGATCTTGTCCTCCACACCACGGCGGGACCTGTTGTGCCACGCCTCTATCAGGCCGACGTGGAGCAGGCTGTGCAGCTTTTCGACCAGCAGGCTGCCCGCGCCCGCGAGGCGAGAAAGCGGCAGACCAGCGAGCAATGGCTTGCGCAGGTAAGCGGCCAGGCTCCACCACGATCATTACCGCAAGCACCGCCCCAATCACTACCGCAAGCACCAACGCAGGAGGACCCCCAGCATGGTTAGGCCAGGAAGACTCGGAGTCGGGATCATCGGCGCCGGCAAGGTGGGTGCAGTCCTTGGTGCCGCTTTGCGCGCGGCCGAGCACGCCGTCGTCGGGGTTTCTGCGGTATCCGAATCGAGCCGCGAGCGGGCGGAAACGCTGTTGCCGGGGGTCCCGATACTTGGAATCCAGGACATTGTGGAGCGATCGGAACTGGTGCTGCTTGCCGTTCCTGACGATGCCCTTGGCGAGCTTGTTGCTGGACTCGCGAAGCTCGGTGCGTGGCAACCGGGTCAACTGGTGGCTCACACCTCCGGCCGTTTCGGCGTCGGGATCCTGCAGCCGATCCGCACGGCCGGCGCCATTCCGCTGGCGATGCATCCCGCCATGACTTTCACCGGTATGAGCCTTGACCTGACCCGCCTCATGGATTGCACGTTCGGAATCACCGCCGACGCCGCTATGTTGCCGATTGCCCAAGCACTGGTTGTGGAGATGGGTGCCGAGCCGGTTGCGATTGCCGAGGCCGACCGCACCCTGTACCACGCCGCCCTCGCGCACAGCTCCAACCACATGGTGACGCTTGTTGCGCAGGCGTCGCAGTTGCTGCGGGAAATCGGAGTCGAATCCCCGGAGTCCATGCTGGGTCCGTTGCTGCGGGCCACACTGGAGAACGCTCTTGCGTCCGGCGAGTCTGCGTTGACCGGTCCCGTCGCGCGCGGCGACGTAGGCACCGTTGCTGCGCACGCCCAAGCGCTGAAAGAATACGACGGCGGTGCGGGCGGGGACGTGCTCGCGGCCTACCAGGCCATGGCCCGGGCGACGGCCCGGCGTGCCGGAAACCGCGGACTGCTGCGCCCTGAACAACTGACTGACATTGGCGAGGCCTTGGGAACAGAGCCCACCGCGCCGGAAGGAATCTGAACAGCATGGCCATCAAACTCGTGACCACCGCGGCCGAACTGCGTGCCGAAAGCGCGCGGCTCCTTGCTTCCAAGCGAGGAAGTTCCCAGGGCCTGGTGCCGACCATGGGGGCCCTGCACTCCGGCCATGCAGCCCTGGCAAAGACCGCCGTGGCAGAAAACGACGTCGTGGTAGCCACGATTTTCGTCAATCCGCTCCAGTTCGGCGACGCCGTGGACCTCGACCGCTATCCCCGCACCCTTGACGCCGATATGGCCCTCCTGGATGCCGAAGGAGTGGACCTTGTCTTCGCGCCCTCCGTGGACGAGGTGTACCCCGGCGGGCAGCCGCTGGTTCGCGTCACGGCGGGTCCGCTGGGCGGGAAATGGGAAGGCGCCTCACGCCCGGGACACTTCGATGGCGCCCTGACAGTGGTAGCCAAGTTGCTGCACTACGGAATTCCGGGCGGTGCAGCTGCGGACGGTTCTATGCCTGCCTACCGTGCCTACTTTGGCCAGAAGGACGCCCAGCAACTTGCCCTCGTGAAGCGAATGGTCGCGGATCTGAACTTCCCCGTGGGGATCGTGCCCGTGCCCACCGTCCGTAGTGACGACGGGTTGGCGCTTTCCAGCCGTAACCGCTTCCTCTCGGACGAAGAACGCGAGGCCGCGCTGGTGCTCTCACGCGCTCTGCGCCTTATCGAGTCCCGCGCGAATGCACATGAACCGCTGGACCTGGATTCCGCCGTCGCGCTTGTTGAATCCCAGCCGCTGGTGGAACTGGACTATTTCGACGTCGTGGACCCCAACACTCTTGAGCCGCTGGCGGAGAACTGCAGAGAAACTCCGTTCCGCGGCGAAGGGCTGGCAATCATTGCCGCCAAGGTGGGCCCCGTGCGGTTGATAGACAACCTTCCGCTTAATTCCTGAGGTTGAATACCTAACGTTTGGATTTTCTGCTGACGGGAATCTCCTGGGCGTCTAGACTGTTCCTGTCTTCACCGGCACCGATCGCCGGAATCCAAGCCCAAACCTGAGGAATCCTCATGTCTACCGACGTCACGTCCGACGCCAACAGCGAGCCCGGTTCCGGCGCATCCGCAAGTGCTGCCTCCACAGAGGAAGCGCTCACGCAGACTCCCGTATCAGGGAAGATGTCCCGCGAATCCGTCACGGTCATTGTCACCTTGTTGGTTGCCACCTTTGTGGTAATCCTCAACGAGACCATCATGAACGTGGCGCTCCAGCGGCTGATGACCGATCTCAAGGTGGATGCGCCCACGGTCCAGTGGCTCGCCACCGGGTTCATGCTGACCATGGCGGTCGTCATTCCCACCACCGGGTTCATCCTGCAGCGATTGACCACCCGTGGCTCGTTCATGCTCGCGATGGGACTCTTCAGCGGCGGAACTCTGCTCGCCGCCCTGGCACCCGGGTTCCCCGTGCTGCTCCTTGCACGCATCGTCCAGGCTGGCGGCACAGCCATCATGCTGCCATTGCTGATGACCACCATTCTCACTCTCGTACCGATGTCCCGGCGCGGAGCCGTGATGGGTAACGTCAGCATCGCCATCTCGGTCGCTCCCGCTATGGGCCCAACCGTTTCAGGCATCATCCTGGACCACTTCTCGTGGCGCTTCATGTTCGTGTTCGTGCTCCCCGTAGCGCTGGCTGCCTTGGCTATCGGCGCCAAGTACCTCACCAACGTGGGGGAGCGCGGGAAGACCGGTTTGGACTTCACTTCAGTGGTCCTCACGGTGCCTGCGTTCGGTGGCCTTGTCTATGGCCTCAGCCAGATCGGTGGCGCCAACGCCGGGGTGGTCCCGATCATCGCACTCGTCGTAGGAGTCGTGTGCCTGGCGCTGTTCGTCTTCCGCCAGCTCAAACTGCAGAAGACCGATTCGCCACTGCTGGATCTCCGGGCCTTCAACTTCCGAATGTTCACGGTGTCCACACTGCTGATGGTTGTAGCGATGATGGCCCTGTTCGGTGGCGTCATCCTGCTCCCGCTCTACCTGCAGAACACCCTGCACCTGCAGCCGATGGAAACCGGCCTGGCACTCTTGCCCGGCGGTTTGGCCATGGGTCTGCTGGGTCCTGTAATCGGGAGGATCTTCGACAAAGTGGGTCCACTGCCGCTGACCGTATCCGGTTCAGTCCTCATGGTCCTGACGCTCTGGCAGTTTTCGCGCCTGGACCAGGCCAGCGCCCTGGGATGGGTGATTGCCCTGCACGTAACGTTGAGCCTCGGCTTGGCACTCCTCTTCACGCCTGCCTTCACCACGGGCTTGAACCCGCTGCCTCCGCACCTGTACTCCCACGGATCGGCCATCATGAGCACGGCCCAGCAGGTGGCCGGTGCCGCTGGCACTGCACTACTCGTGTCCATCTTCGCCGTGGTGTCCGCATCCTCCGGCCTGGTAGCCGGCATGCAGGCCGCCTTCCTGGCGGCCACCATCATTGCCGGAGCTGCAGTGGTGCTCGGTGCGATGATGCGCAAGACCGAGGGCGCAGGCCACGGAGGTCACTGAGTTCGGGCTGGGCTCAGCTGTTCGGCGGGTCAGGCCGGGCCGTGTGGGTGGTCCGGCTGGGCCGGTCGTGCGGCTGGGTCGGGCCGGTTGGCGGGCATCCTCGGCGCGCTCGGTCGTTCCTCCCTTAGACGCGCGCTGCCGGATGCCCGCCAACCGGCCTCTTGCCTTTCCCAACGTTCTCTCACATCCTGGCCTGTTTTACCCGACGTTCTCTCACATCCTGACGTGTTTGGACCGATGTTCTTTCACGTCCTGACGTGTTTGGACCGATGTTCTTTCACGTCGTGAGGTGATTGCGGCCGGCCGCTGATAGGCCCGACGGCGGATCCTGGGTGCCGCTTCAAAGGGCGGCTATTGCCGCCGTTTCTTTGTGTGACCGGCTTCACGGACAACGGTTTTGCGGATATTGAGGTGTTTCCGGGCTGTTTTCCCAGTGTTTACGGGGTTTTGGGTGGTGTCTGAGTGGATTTGTTCGGACGGTATGGCACGTGTAAAGTTATCTGAGTCGCCGCCGCTGATGCGGAAATAATGGTGACGAAATCCCCTTCAAATTGCCGGTTTCCGGTGGTGCTTTTTGCGCCTCCGATCTGGTTGGGGGACCTGAGGACGGTTTGCTTCATGCGACCGAATCGGGTAASTTTGAAAAGTTGCTCCGGAGCGATCCTGTGGCCCTGTAAGGGTCYGGTGGTGCCGGTTAGTGTCTGTTGTTTGAGAACTCAATAGTGTGCCAAGTTTGTTGATGCCGATTGTTTTATTGATTGGTTGAAATTATGGCCGGATTGCTGCGCACCCCCGTGTGTGGTGGTCTGGTTTTCAGCTGGTTTCGAATTTT